>JAZRLD010000045.1:0-5146 GCA_045646685.1 Alistipes sp.
TGATCAACTCCTTGGCTCACAGAACGACATGGCTACGATCCGACTTAGTCGCTCCTACGTCGTCACCCTTGGATTTTTTCGGGTGCCATTGAGCGTGTCAAGAGCCAAGGTGAGTTAAAAGAGGGAGAGGTTGTGGATGTGTTTACCCGCTCGGGGGAGTTCATAGCACGAGGCCACTACCAGATTGGCTCTATCGCTGTGCGTGTGCTCACATTCGAGGAGCAGGAGCAGATAGATCAGGCGTGGTGGAATCATCGCATAGCCGTAGCCTACGACGTGCGTCGCACGCTGGATTTGACCGACAACGAGCAGACAAACTGCTACCGCTTGGTACACGGCGAGGGAGACTCATTGCCCGGCTTGGTGATTGATATTTACGACCGCACGGCCGTTGTTCAGTGCCACTCGGTGGGTATGGACCTCTCACGTATGGCTATTGCCGAGGCTCTGCGCACGGTGTATGGCGAGCGTTTGACAGCCATCTACGACAAGAGTTCGCAGACCGTACCCTTCAAGGCGGGATTAAACGCCATTGACGGATATATCTGGGGCCACGCCGAGAAGAAGGCAAACGTAGTGCTGGAGAATGGCGAGAAGTTCCTCGTAAATTGGGAGGAGGGACAGAAGACAGGTTTCTTCCTCGACCAGCGCCGCAACCGCGAGTTGGTACGCCACTACGCAAAGGGCCGTACCGTACTGAACACATTCTGCTACACGGGAGGTTTCTCGGTTTATGCCGCATCGGGAGGCGCTTTGGAGGTATGCTCGGTGGATGCATCGGAGCGTGCCGTACACTTGGCTGACGAGAATATGCGCCTGAACTTCGGTGAGGAGTATCCCCACGAGGCTGTGGCGGCTGATGCTGTGGAGTATTTGAAGCATATCGGCGGTAAGTACGACCTTATCATCCTTGACCCGCCCGCTTTCGCCAAGCATCACAAGGTGTTGGGCAACGCTATGCAGGGTTACAAGCGCATCAATGCACGCGCCCTCTCGCAGATTAAGAGCGGAGGTATCCTCTTTACCTTCTCTTGCTCGCAGGCCGTAAGTAAGGAGCTGTTCCGCACAACGGTATTCTCGGCCGCTGCTATCGCAGGTCGCAAGGTGCGAATCTTGCACCAGCTCACACAACCTGCCGACCACCCCATCAACATCTACCACCCCGAGGGTGAGTATTTGAAGGGTTTGGTGATGTATGTAGAGTAGAACTATAAGGAAATAAGAGCTACAAGTATTATTAGGTGTATAAAAAAACGGCTGTCAACTTATGCTGACAGCCGTTTTAGTTAGTATAGTTAATAACTTACTTTACAATACCGGTATAGTTGTGCGGTGTGATAACACGCAACTCAGCCTTAACAGACTCGCTTACGTCCAAGCCCTCAACAAACTCCTTGATAGTCTGCTCGGTGATGTGACCGCCGGTACGAGTCAAAGCCTTCAACGCCTCGTAGGGGTTGGGGTATGCCTCACGACGAAGAATAGTCTGCATAGCCTCGGCAACAACTGCCCAGTTATCCTCAAGGTCAGCCGCCAAAGCTGCATCGTTCAAGATAACCTTACCCAAGCCCTTCTGCAATGAAGCAAAACCGATAAGAGTGTGAGCCACGGGCACACCTACATTACGCAAAACTGTTGAGTCGGTCAAATCGCGCTGCATACGAGAGATGGGGAGCTTTGCAGAGAGGTGCTCGTAGATAGCATTTGCTACACCGAAGTTACCCTCTGCGTTCTCGAAGTCGATAGGATTAACCTTGTGGGGCATAGCCGATGAGCCAACCTCGCCCTTCTTAACCTGCTGGCGGAAGTACTCCATAGATATATAGGTCCACATATCGCGTGCAAGGTCTGTAAGGATTGCGTTGATACGCTTCAAAGCATCGAACGTAGCCGCCAAGTTATCGTAGTGCTCAATCTGTGTAGTGTACTGCGCACGTACCAAACCGAGTGAATCAACAAAGTTGTTACCGAACTCTACCCAATCAATCTCGGGATAAGCTACGTGGTGAGCATTGAAACCACCTGTTGCACCGCCGAACTTAGCCATAGGCTCAATCTCCTGCAAGAGGTCAATCTGACGCTCCAAGCGCTCAACGAACACCTTGAACTCCTTACCCAAACGTGTGGGTGATGCGGGCTGGCCGTGAGTGTGTGCCAACATAGGAACATCCTCCCACTGCTCGGCAAGTGAGTAAATCTTATCCACCAAGTCGTGCAAAGCGGGGAGATAAACCTCAGCCAAAGCCTCCTCCAACAAAAGCGGAGTGGCTGTGTTGTTGATATCCTGCGATGTAAGACCGAAGTGAACAAACTCGCGGTAGTCGTTCAAGCCCAGCTGCTCGAGCTTCTCCTTCAAGAGGTACTCTACGGCCTTCACGTCGTGGTTTGTTACGCTCTCAATCTCCTTAACGTGCTGCGCATCCTCCATCGAAAACTCGGTGTAGAGCTTACGCAACTCATCGTATGCCGACTTGGGCACACCTGCAAGCTGAGGCAACGGGAGCTCGCACAACGCGATAAAATACTCTACCTCAACGCGTACACGGTAGCGAATAAGTGCGTACTCTGAAAAATAATCTGACAACGCTGACGTTACTTTATTATAGCGGCCATCGACCGGCGAAATTGATAAAAGTTGATGTGACATATTATAATAGGTTTATTTGGCTTCAAATTTAATACTTTTTATCCACACTACGAGCAGATATTTTACGCAAATGGCGATTTTTTTGTAATTTTGCAGAACTTTATAAAGATAACACGTTGTAAAATGAATTTTCTTTCAGCAATAATAGACTCCTTTTTAGGATTCGTCAGTCGCAATCCGCTCACCACAATTATTATCGTGATGTTGCTGGTTTTTGCTCCGTCGTTCTTCGGAGCGTTGCTCATCGGAGTAGTTGTTTTGGCACTCATACTTTTGGCCATTCCCCTCTTTATGCTCTTCCGTCTGCGCCGTGCATCGCGCAATTTCCAGGAGCAGGCTCGCCACGAATCGCAGCAGAGCTACTCTCAGCGAGAGTACACCCAGCAGGGCTACTCACAGCCAAAGAGTGAGGGTGATGTAAAGGTACACGCCACCACACAGCAGCCCCAAAAGCGCGTGAACGACAACGTGGGCGACTATGTGGAGTTCGAGGAGGTAAAGGAGCAGAAATAGTATTATCGGGAATAAACTTCGGCCCAAGCATCGGCCAGAACTTTAAATAGATGAAAATATTAAAATTTTTTGAAACCATAGGTCGCTATACACTGCTGATGCAGAAGGTATTTTCACGACCGGAGAAGATGCGCATATACTACACTCGCATTATGCGCGAGATGGAGGCGCTGGGACTGAACTCCATTGGACTTACGGCCATCATCTCAATATTTATCGGCTCGGCCGTGACGCTGCAGATGGCTATCACGCTGGAGTCGCCATTCATTCCGCAGTTTATGATTGGCTACGCTACGCGCGAGGTTATGATTTTGGAGTTTTCATCAACCGTCGTGGCGCTGATTTTAGCTGGTAAGGTGGGCTCGAACATCGCCTCAGAGATTGGCACTATGCGTATCACCGAGCAGATTGATGCTCTGGAGATTATGGGTGTAAACTCGGCATCGTACCTGATTCTGCCAAAGGTTATTGCTACCGTATTTTTCTTCCCCTTCTTGGCTATCTTTAGTATGTTGGTCGGTATCGCGGGAGGTTATGTCATTGCGGTTGTTACAGGCATTATGAACGTGTCGGAGTATATCGACGGATTGATGTACTGTTTCTATACCGATGAGATTACCTACGCCCTGACGAAGATGGCGTTCTTCGCATTCTTCATCACCACTATCTCGGCTTACTGTGGCTACTACGCCAAGGGCAACTCGCTGGAGGTGGGTAAGGCTTCGACGAAGGCCGTAGTAGTTAGCTCAATCGTAATTATGATTTGCAACCTCGTATTAACACAACTTATACGCACATGATAAAGGCTGAAAACATTGTAAAATCCTTTGAAGGACGCACTATATTAAACGATATATCGGTGGAGTTTGGCACGGGCCAGACAAACCTCATCATCGGCCGAAGTGGTTCGGGTAAGACCGTGTTGCTGAAGAGTTTGGTGGGCCTGCACGATGTAGATGAGGGTGCTATATATTACGACGATGTCTGCTTCTCGAAGCTCAACTTCAAAGCTCGCAAAGCTATTCGCAAAGATGTGGGTATGATTTTTCAGGGCGGAGCACTGCTCGACGCCTCAACCGTAGCCGAGAATGTGAAGCTCCCGCTTGACCTCTTTACCGAACAGTCGGAGGAGGAGAAGATGGAGAGAGTAAACTACTGCCTCAACCGCGTGAATCTCGACCACGCACACCACCTCTACCCCTCGGAGTTGAGTGGCGGTATGGTTAAGCGTGCGGCCATAGCGCGAGCCATCGTGTTGAACCCCAAGTATCTATTCTGCGATGAGCCTAACTCGGGTTTGGACCCGCAGACCTCGATTGTGATTGATAACCTTATTCACGACATCACCAAGGAGTACAATATCACTACCATCATCAATACGCACGATATGAACTCGGTGATGGAGATTGGCGAGAAGATTGTCTTCATTTACGAGGGCAACAAGTGGTGGGAAGGCTCAAAGGAGGATATTCTGCACGCCGACAACCGCGAGTTGGACGACTTTGTCTTCGCATCGGCAATGGCAAAGCGCGCCAAGAAGAGCATCCGATAAGGTGCGCATTATATAATAGAATATATACAGATTTTACTCCCGTCCGATACTATTCAGACGGGAGTTTCTTTATCGCCACTGCCTTACCTTCAGCCTCGCCAAAATAAAATAAGTGCGTAATTTTGAGCACATCTGCAGGCTCGAATGTTAAGTTATCGAAAATTTTTACTTTTTTTCGTATCGAAATTTGCTTAATATACTTAAAGTATATAATTTTGCGATGTTAAAAAGTTAACAAAGTTTCATTATTATAACAACTAAATCAAATTATGGCACAGATTAAGATTGGTATCAACGGTTTCGGACGTATCGGCCGTATGGTATTCCGTGCAGCTTGCACTCAGACAGAGAAGTACGATGTAGTAGGTATTAACGACCTTTGCCCCGTAGAGTACTTGACTTATATGCTTAAGTATGACACAATGCACGGTCAG
>JAZRLD010000046.1:0-5870 GCA_045646685.1 Alistipes sp.
TTGTATTTCACGAACTCAAGAATATCATCCTCGTCGTCGATGAGTAGTATGCGGTATGCCATATGTGTGTTAATTTTCTACAAATGTATAAAATTCCGACGAAAAAAACGGATAATGAAGCGATTATTTTGCTATATTTGCGCATCTATATACTTAAGTATTGCGTTTAACGCTAAAACAAAAGAATGATGGCTACTGAAAAATCTAACTATTCGACTCCCGTGGAGTCAGTCGGTGCTGCCGACGATGCGCTTAATGTTACTGCCGTGGAGAACTCAGCTGTAGAGGTTGAGGTGGCTCCCGAAAATGATGTAAATGTTGCTGCCGACTTTACCGAGGAGGATGCAGCATTGGATGCCGAGCAGGCTGGTCTGGCTATCGGCGATGAGATGGCCGAGGAGGTTGCTGCTGCTGATGTTGATAAGAACGATCTTAGTGGCAAGAATAAACAGGAACTCGTTGAGTTGTTTGCTGCGTTGCTTGAGAGCGAGCCTGTGCAGACTCTTCGCAAGAGTGTGGAGGCTATTAAGATTGCTTTCTACAAATTGCACCGTGCCGAGGTTGATGCGGCACGCAAGGCTTTTGAGGCCGAGCACGGCGAGGAGGCTGAGTTTACTCCCGTTGCAGATGCTTTGGAGGCTAAGTTGAAGGATTTGTTCAAGGAGTACCGTCGCCGTCGTGACGAGTATATCGCAAGCCTCGACTCAATCAAGGAGGAGAATCTCAAAATCAAGTTGGCCATTATCGAAGAGTTGAAGGAGTTGGTAAACTCTGACGAGACTCTCAACAACAGTTTTGCCAAGTTCCGCGAGTTGCAGCAGCGCTGGAAGGATACGGGCATTGTTCCGCAGGCAAAGGTTAAGGATTTGTGGGAGACATATAATCTCCATATCGAGAATTTCTATAATTTTATCAAGATAAACAAGGAGTTGCGCGACCTGGATCTCAAGAAGAACTACGAGCAGAAACTCCAATTGTGCGAGCAGGCCGAGGCGTTGATGGTCGAGCCTTCGATTGTGGAGGCGTTCCATAAGTTGCAGAAGTTGCACGACGAGTGGCGCGAGACAGGTCCTGTGGCAAATGAGTATAAGGAGGTTTTGTGGGAGCGTTTCAAGGCTGCCTCAAGCCGTATCAATAAGCAGCATCAGGAGTATTTCGACGGCGTAAAGCAGGAGCAGTTGAAGAATCTTGAGCTTAAAAAGGAGTTGTGTGCCAAGACTGAGGCTTTGGCTGAGCAGCCCTACACTTCACGTAAAGAGTGGAATAAGGCCAGCGAGCGTCTTATCGAGATTCAGAAGATGTGGCGCACAATCGGCTTTGCACCCAAGAAGGATAATATCCGCATCTATGAACGTTTCCGTTCGGCTTGTGACCGTTTCTTTGAGGCAAAGCGCGAGTTCTACGCTGGTGTAAAGAGCGAGATGGAGCACAACTTGCAGCTCAAGCAGGAGATTTGCGAGGCTGCCGAGGCTTTGCAGTCGAGCGAGGAGTGGAAGCACGCTACCGACGAGTTGATTGCACTTCAGGCCAAGTGGAAGCAGGTAGGTTCAGTGTCACGCCGTTACTCGGATCAGGTGTGGAAGCGTTTCCGCGCTGCGTGTGATAACTTCTTTGAGCGCAAGGCGAAGCACTTTGCAAGCATCGAGGATGAGCACGATGCTAACCTGAAGAAGAAGTTGGCTCTCATCGACGAGATGATGGCAGCTGACATCAAGGAGGGTGGCTACGATATGATTAAGGAGTTCCAGCGTCGTTGGAGCGAGATTGGCTACGTGCCCATCAAGCAGAAAGATGCCGTTCAGAAGAAGTATAAGGAGGCTGTAGATAAGATGTTCGGCACGCTGCGTGGCTCGGAGCGTGATCGCTCGATGAATCGCTTCAAGGAGCGTTTGCAGAGTATGAAGGGCGCGGGTGACAAGCGGATGAAGAACGAGCGTGAGCGCCTCTACAACAAGGTGCGCCAGATGGAGCAGGATATCGCTCTGTTGGAGAATAACATCGGTTTCTTCTCAAAGTCGAAGAATGCCGACGCTATGATTGCCGACATTCGCGAGAAGATAGCCAAGGCAAAGCAGGAGCTTCAGCTTACTATTGAGAAGGTACGTATGATAGATGCTCGTTCGGCCGAGGATAACGGCGCGAAGGAGTAACTCACACATATAAAGAGAGTACGATAGGTCGGACTCGCGGTCCGCGCCGCGAGCCCGACCGATTAGGTTAATGATAAGATAAGTTAGATAATTTAAAGATATACAATTATGAAACTAAGTAAACCAAAGTACATCTTCGTTACAGGAGGTGTAGCATCGTCATTAGGCAAAGGTATTATTTCAGCCACTGTTGCGCGTTTGCTTCAGGCTCGCGGCTATTCGGTGACGGTTCAGAAGTTTGATCCCTATATTAATGCAGATCCCGGTCGTTTGAACCCTTATGAGCACGGCGAGAGCTATGTTACCGAGGATGGTACAGAGTGTGACCTCGACTTGGGCCACTACGAGCGTTTTACTTCGATTACCACTACAAAGAACAATACTGTTACCACAGGTAAGATTTACAAGGAGATTTTGGAGAAAGAGCGTCGCGGCGACTATATGGGTAAGACCGTGCAGGTTATTCCCCACATCACCGACGAGATTAAGCGCCGTATTCAGTTGCTTGGTGCAACAAAGAAGTACGATGTTATTATCTCAGAGATTGGTGGCACGGTAGGCGATATTGAGTCTTTGCCTTACATCGAGTCTGTACGTCAGTTGCGTAACCAGTTGGGTTATCAGAACTCTCTTTTGATTCACCTTGCGTGGGTGCCCTATATGGCTGCTGCACACGAGATGAAGACAAAGCCTACGCAGCACTCTGTAAAGGAGCTTCAGTCGGAGGGAGTTCAGCCCGATGTATTGGTATTGCGTGCCGAGCATAGCCTGGCTGAGGAGGTGCGTCGCAAGGTTGCTCTGTTCTGTAACGTAACGGAGGATGCAGTTGTTGAGTCTATCGACGTTCCCACAATCTATGAGGTGCCCCTGCGTATGCACGACCAGCATTTGGATGACGTTATCCTGCGTAAGTTGGGTATCACCGATGCTGAGGAACCAAACCTTAAGGCTTGGAGCGAGTTCGTAGATAAGATTAAGAATCCTAAGCACAAGGTTGAGGTTGCATTGGTTGGTAAGTATACCGAGCTTCCCGATGCATATAAGTCTATTAACGAGTCATTTATCCACGCAGGTGCTGTTAACCATTGCAAGGTTAAGGTTAAGTATGTTCCCGCCGAGCAGGTGACAAACGAGAACGCTGCCGATATGTTGGCAGGTGTATCGGGTATCTTCGTTGCTCCGGGCTCAGGTGTACGCGGCTTTGAGGGTAAGGTTGCCGCTGTTCGCTATGCACGTGAGAACAATGTACCTTTCTTCGGTGTGGGTTTGGGTATGCAGGCGTCGATTATCGAGTTTGCTCGCAACGTGTTGGGTATGACCGATGCACACTCACGTGAGTTAGACCCGCAGACCAAGTATCCCGTTATCGACTTGATGGAGGAGCAGAAGAAGGTTACCGAGAAGGGTGGCACAATGCGTTTGGGTGGCTATCCTTGTGCTTTGAAGGCCGGCTCGAAGGCTGCCACAGCTTATGGCGCAGATACTGTTGTTGAGCGTCACCGCCACCGTTATGAGTTCAATGGTGCTTACCAGTCACAGTTCGAGGCTGCAGGTATGGTGGCTACAGGTATCAACCCCGAGACAGGCCTTGTAGAGGTACTCGAGGTAAAGAATCACCCCTGGTTTGTTGCAGTGCTTTTCAACCCCGAGTATAAGAGTACGGTTTCTACCCCCGCTCCGTTGTTCGTAGCATTTGTTGCTGCTGCTATGGAGTATCAGAAGCAGAATATGGCCGAGAAGGCAGAGTAATATTAACTATAAAACCACGAAATGGATAAGAAAACAATCATTGGAGTTGTCCTTATGTCGCTGATTTTCATTGGCTACGTAATGTATAACTCCAAGCAACAAGCAGAATATCAAGAGTATATGTCGCAGGTGCAGGCCGAAGAGCAGGCACGTGCAGAGGCCGAAGCAGCACAGATTGCTGCCCAGCAGGCCGCAGAGCCTACCGATTCACTCTCGTTTACTCAGGCGGCTGAGTCTGAGAAGCAGCGCGAGGTGGCAATGTTTGGCGAGAGCCTTATGGCTGCCAAGCAGGGCGTGGCTCAAAATTATACAATGTCGAACGACTATATCACCGTAGATTTCACCACGCAGGGTGGTATGATGAAGAAGGTGGTGTTGGCCGAGTACACCAAGTACGCTCCCAAGGACGAGCGTACGGAGAAGGTTGTATTGTTCGATCCCGAGACGGCTATGTTCGATATGGAGTTCTATATCAAGAATGGCCTGAACAACGTTAAGGTAAACACTTCAGAGTATGTCTTTGCGTCTAATGGTGTTCGCCGCGAGGCAGACCGTCAAGTGCTTACGATGAGTTTGGAGGTTGCTGAGGGCGCGTATTTGCAGTATGAATACACCCTCTACGATGAGAAGCAGCCCGCACGCGACTATATGGTCGATATGAACGTAAAGCTGGTGAATCTCTCGCCCATTATGGCGCAGCAGTCAACTTTGGGCCTTATGTGGAGCAACCGTACCTTCCAGAATGAGCGTAGCTACAAGAACGAGAATATGTACACCACGCTCTCATACCGTTTGCCCGATGAGGATGATGTCGAGGACCTCGGTATGAGCGACAGCAACAAGGAGAAGCAGTTGCAGAGTGAGGTTAATTGGGTAGCATTCCGTCAGCAGTTCTTCTCGCAGGCATTTATTGCCCACGATAACTTTGCTTATGCCGATATGGGCTTTACCACAGAGGAAGAGGGTTCTGGTTTCTTGAAGAACTACACCTCTCGTATGGGCGTAAACTACACTCCGCAGACGACAGATTACCGTTTCTCGCTCTACTGTGGACCTAATAAGTATGCCGTATTGTCGGATGTTGTAGATGCCGATGGCGAGGGTATCGCTATGGAGCGTTTGATTCCGCTCGGCGGCTGGTTGGTAGGCTGGTTTAACCGTTGGATTGTAATCCCCGTATTCGACTTCCTGCGTAACTATATCGCAAGCTTTGGTATCATTATCCTTATTTTGACCATCCTTGTCAAGTTGCTTATCTTCCCCTTGACATATAAGAGCTACCTCTCTACAGCCAAGATGCGTGTAATCAAGCCCGAGATGGATGCTTTGAATGAGAAGTATCCCCGTCAGGAGGACGCGATGAAGAAGCAGCAGGAGATGATGAACCTCTACAAGAAGGCGGGTATCAATCCTATGGGCGGTTGTATTCCTATGTTGATTCAGTTGCCGTTGCTGTGGGCGTTGTTCCGCTTCTTCCCCGTAAGTATCGAGTTGCGTGGTCAGTCGTTCCTCTGGGCCGATGACCTCTCATCATACGATAGCATCTTGAATCTTCCCTTCAACATTCCGTTCTATGGCGACCACGTCAGCTTGTTCTGTTTGTTGATGTGTTTTGCAATGATTGGATTCTCATACTTCACATATCAGCAGCAGGGTACAGCTAACCAGCCCGGTATGGCAGGTATGAAGTTTATGATGGTGTATATGATGCCTGCGATGATGCTCTTCTGGTTTAATGACTTTGCATCAGGTTTGTGCTACTACTACTTGGTATCGCAGCTTCTCACGATGATTATTATGACCTCGATGCGTCGCTTTGTTGATGACGATAAGATTCGTTATATGATGGAGAAGAACTCTTCTAAATATAAGAATAAGAAGAAGTCGAAGTTCCAGCTTCGCTACGAGGAGCTTATGCGCCAGCAGGAGGAGCTCGCTCGTCAGCAGCAGAAGAACGCAAAGCGTCGTTAA
>JAZRLD010000047.1:0-6978 GCA_045646685.1 Alistipes sp.
TCGTTCCTCTTCCTTGCTGATTTGGTGCGTAAGGTCAATTTTGAGAATCAGTTGGCATTTGTAAAGATATCATCTTACAATGGCACTGAATCTACGGGTAATGTTAAGCAGCTGATTGGTGTGGATTTTGATATCGAGGGACGTGATATAATCATTGTGGAGGATATAGTTGAGACAGGTCATAGTATGAACTATCTACTTGACTATTTGAGCAAGAAGAATCCCGCGAGTGTTTCTATTTGTACGCTCTTCTTTAAGCCCGAGAAATTCCTATATGAATACAATATAGACTATACGGCGCTCTCTATTGGTAATGAGTTTATCGTAGGCTATGGCCTTGATTATAATCAGTTGGGACGTAATTTGAAGGATATATATGTCATTGACGAATAATGATATGCTGGATGGTGGTCGTCGCCTGCCGCTGGTAGAGGACTTCTATACCATTCAGGGTGAGGGTTATCATACGGGTAAGCCCGCATACTTCATCCGCTTGGGTGGCTGTGATGTGGGTTGTCGCTGGTGTGATGCCAAATATACGTGGAATCCCAAGGTGTTTCCTCCCGTAGATGTTGATACTGTTGTGGCTCGCGCCAAGGCGTGTGCTGGGCAGGCTATTGTTATTACGGGGGGTGAGCCTCTGTTGTATCCGTTGGGTGTTCTTACGCAGCGTCTGCGTGAGGAGGGATTAGAGATATTTCTTGAGACATCAGGTACGCACCCTTTCAGCGGAGAGTTCGATTGGGTATGCCTATCGCCCAAGCGTCAGTTGCCACCTCTTGATGAGGCTTTCGGTCGCGCGCACGAGTTGAAAGTGATTATCCAGTCGGAGGAGGATTTTGCGTGGGCCGAGGAGAATGCACGCCGCGTGGGTCGTTATTGCAGATTGTATTTGCAGCCCGAGTGGAGTGTATATGAGGATATTATGCCCAAGATTGTGGAGTATGCGAAGGCAAATCCCAAGTGGTCAATATCTGTTCAGACGCATAAGTTTATGCATATTCCATAATGTGTTTTTAGATGGCAGGTGGTAATTTTACAAATAAGATATGGAAGGTAGCGTTAGCTGTGATAATTATATACACGGCTGTGCTTACTGTGCGTAATCTTATAACCGTTGTTACCGTCAAGCATCGTATGGGGCGTTTGTACGACCAGAAGGAGGCATTTCAGGCTCGCATCACAGAGGATAGCACTATGTTGGAGCATCTAAAGTATGATGAGTATCTTGAGCAGTATGCCCGCGAGAGATTTCATATGCAAAGGCCTGATGAGTTTATTTATATAGTTGAGGAGTAAATGATATGCAAAATAAACTTTTATAAAAGATAAGGGTGTCCCAAACGGACACCCTTATTTATTAAATTAGATTTCCCAATATCGGGAATATTCTTACTAAAGCCTCTATCACCTGACTGCGATTGGCATCTTCGCGCAGAACAATAAGAATAGTGTTATCGCCTGCAATTGTTCCTATAATATAGGGATTGTCGAGATTATCAATGGGTACTGATATGGCACTCGCATAACCTGCTTTTGTCTTCAGCACGCCCAAGTTTCCCGAAAAAGAGAGGCCTGTGATGCTGTCGTAGATGTTTGATGGGACGTTTACGTCGTGATGTGTAGTGTTAGGCAATACATATACGTAACCCTTGTTTTTGTGCGGGACTTTTGCTACATTCATAAACTTCAAGTCGCGCGATAACGTGCTTTGAGTTATATAGATTCCACACTCTGCAAGACGTGTGATTAACTCCTCTTGTGAGCCTATAAGCTCTCCTTTGATTAGCTTGCGAATAGTGGCCAAACGTTGTGCTTTTTGATTCATTTTTAGGCAATATTAGTTTTAAGTTTTGGATTATTGGTTGTTCTTATTTATCATAAATATGCGAATATAATGCATAATATTGACTTTTGCAAAGTTTTTAGACTTTATTTGTTTTTGAATTAGATTTATTTTCCCCTAAACTCTTCTCGGTATAGGGATTTGGTATATTTGTAATCTGCGATGAATATTCCGTATTTCTGCATATCTATTCGGTGTTTATGCACGTATGCTAATATTTTATTTATATATAAATTATATGGCTTCAAATATTTGCATATTGTGGAATAATATGCAATCTTTGCACTCTCAAAAAGAACTAACACGAAAAACATATAAATTTTTATCGAAATGAAAATTGATGTAATGGTCGCAGGTGAGGATCATCTGCGTTTTGTAACGCAGATTAACGATGCGATCGACGAGGCTGCAAAACAGCGTGGAACGGGTATCGCCCGTCGTACCGACGAATATATCGCCGATAAAATCAATTCAGGCAAGGCTATCATTGCCGTTAATCGTGACGAGTTTGTAGGTTTCTGCTATATCGAGTCGTGGGGCCACGACGAGTTCGTTGCAAACTCTGGTCTTATCGTTCGCCCCCAGTACCGCGGTATGGGTGTGGCAAAGCGTATCAAGCAGGCTGCGTTTGAGCTCTCTCGCAAGCGTTTCCCCAATGCCAAGTTGTTTGGTTTGACTACCGGCGAGGCTGTGATGAGAATCAATACAGAGTTGGGTTACGAGCCCGTTACATTTGCTAAGCTCACCGACGATGAGGCTTTCTGGGCTGGTTGCAAGTCTTGCGTTAATTATGATGTGTTGCAGCGTACTAACCTTACCAAGTGCCTCTGTACAGGTATGATTTACGATCCCGTGCTGGCCGAGAAGAAGCGCATAGCTCAGGAGTTACAGTCTAAGAATAATGAGGCCGAGATGCTCAAGCTGGAGGCTAAAATCCGCGAGCAGGTGAAGGCCGAGATGAAGGCAAAGTCGTGGTGGAAGCGATTGTTGAATGTAGAATAAGTAATAAAAAAGAGATAAAATTATGAAGAAAGTAGTTTTGGCATATAGCGGAGGTTTGGATACTTCGTTTTGCGTAAAGTATCTTACCAAGGAGTTGGGATACGAGGTTTATACAGCGTTGGCTAATACGGGCGGTTTCTCGGCAGAGGAGTTGAAGGCTGTAGAGGAGCGCGCTTACGCTCTCGGTGCGAAGCAGCACGTGAATATTGATGTTACTGGCGACTACTATGGCAAGTGCATCAAGTATATGGTTATGGGTAACGTTTTGCGTAATAAGACATATCCCATCTCTGTAAGCTCGGAGCGTACTTTCCAGGCTTTGGCTATCGTAAACTACGCTAACTCTATCGGTGCTGACGCTATTGCTCACGGCTCAACAGGTGCTGGTAACGATCAGGTGCGTTTCGACCTTACTTTCGAGGTGTTTGCTCCCCAGATTGAGATTATTACTCCTACACGCGATATGAAGCTCACACGTGAGTACGAGATCAACTACCTTAAGGAGAATGGTTACGAGGCTGACTTTACAAAGTTGGAGTACTCAATCAATAAGGGTGTATGGGGTACAACAGTAGGTGGTAAGGAGACTCTCTGCTCTGCTACAAACCTCCCCGACACGGCTTATCCTTCACAGCTTCAGAAGGAGGGTACAGAGTCTTTGGAAATTGAGTTTAAGAATGGCGAGGTTGTAGGCGTAAATGGCGAGGCTTTGTCGGGCGTAGCTGCTATCAATAAGTTGGAGGCCATCGGCTCGGCTTGGGCTATTGGTCGTGATACTCACGTTGGTGATACTATCGTAGGTATCAAGGGCCGTGTTGGTTTCGAGGCTGCAGCTCCTATGCTTATCATCAAGGCACACGAGCTTTTGGAGAAGCATACCTTGACTAAGTGGCAGCAGTACTGGAAGGATCAGCTCGGTACTTGGTACGGTATGTTTATGCACGAGGCTATGTACTCTGAGCCAGTGATGCGCGATATCGAGAAGTTTCTTGAGAACAGCCAGCGCAATGTATCGGGTAAGGTATTCATCACTCTTCGTCCCTATACTTTCACTTTGGTTGGTATCGAGTCTGCTCACGACTTGATGAACGCTAAGTTCGCAGAGTATGGCGAGATGAATAACGCTTGGACTGCTGACGATGTTAAGGGCTTCACCAAGATTACATCTATGCCCCTTAAGATTTATCACGCTGTAAACGATAACGAATAATGATTAGAGTAGCAATTGCAGGTGGGGCTGGTTATACAGCGGGCGAGCTCATTCGCCTGCTGGTTAATCACCCTGCCGTAGAGTTGAAATATATCCAGAGCGGCTCGCACGATGGTGAGCCTATCCATTCGGTACATAGCGACCTTATTTATAGCGACTTGAAGTTCTCAAATATCAACTTCGAGGATATCGACGTGCTCTTTATCTGTATGGGCCACGGTAACTCGGCTAAGTTCTTGGAGGAGAATCCCGTTCCCGCAACAGTGAAGATTATCGACCTTAGCAATGATTTCCGTTTGAAGGCCGATGCTGGCGAGTTCGTATATGGTGCTCCCGAGTTGAACCGCGAGCAGATTAAGGGTTGTCGTTGCGTTGCTAACCCGGGTTGCTTTGCAACATCTATCAACCTCGCGCTGTTGCCTTTGGCAGCGGCTGGTATTCTGCCCGAGGAGGTTACTGTAACAGGTATTACAGGATCTACGGGTGCAGGTCAGAAGCCTACGCAGGATACGCACTTTAGCAACCGTAACTCAAACCTCTCGAATTACAAGGTCTTCACTCACCAGCACCTTGGCGAGATTGGCGAGACTGTCGTAGCGGCTGGTGGTAGCGAGAATACCGACATTGCATTTGTTCCCGTGCGTGGTTGCCACACACGCGGTATCATCAGCGACGTGGTGATTCGCTTGGATGAGGATTTGGAAACTATTACCAAAATCTTCAAGGAGTTCTACGCTTCTCACCCCTTCGTATGCGTGAGCGATAAGCCCGTATATATGAAGCAGGTTGTAAATACTAACTACTGCTTCCTCTCGTTGCAGAAGGAGGGCCGCAAGTTGTTGATTACTTCGGTTGTGGACAACTTGTTGAAGGGTGCTTCAGGTCAGGCAGTGCAGAATATGAACTTGATGTTCGGCCTCGACGAGATGGAGGGCTTGCGTTTGAAAGCTAACTATTTCTAAAATCGGTGACGATTTTGATGACTAATCGAATGTAAATTATGAAACTTTTTGATGTATATCCTCTGCTCGATATGGAGCCCGTTAAGGCGCAGGGTGCCTATTTGTGGGATAAGAATGGTGTGGAGTATCTCGATTTCTATGGCGGTCACGCTGTGATTTCTATCGGTCACACTCACCCTCACTATGTCGAGAAGATTACCGAGCAGCTCTCGAAGATTGGCTTCTACTCAAACGCTGTGATTAACTCTTTGCAGGTAGAGTTGGCCGAGAAGATTGGCGAGTTGTGCGGTTATCCCGACTATGAGTTGTTCCTCTGCAATAGCGGTGCTGAGGCTAACGAGAATGCCGTTAAGTTGGCGTCATTCACTACGGGCCGTGAGCGCGTGTTGGCTATGCACGGCGCATTCCACGGACGTACAAGTATGGCCGTAGCATTGTCGGACAATCCAAATATTCAGGCTCCCGTAAATAAGACTCCCAACGTTACGTTTATCGACCTTAACGACGTGGAGGCTTTGAAGGCGGAGCTCTCAACAAAGGAGTACGCAGCCGTTATTATCGAGCCTATTCAGGGCGTGGGTGGTATCCGTATGGCGTCGGACGAGTTCTTGGCCGCAGCTCGCGAGGAGTGCGACAAGAGTGGCACAATGCTTATTATGGACGAGGTGCAGTCGGGCTTTGGTCGTAGCGGTAAGTTCTTTGCTCACCAGTGGTCTGGCGTGAAGGCCGACATCGTATCTATGGCAAAGGGTATCGCAAATGGTTTCCCCGTAGGTGCTATTATTGTGTCGCCCAAGATTCCTGCTAAGTCGGGTATGCTGGGTACAACCTTTGGCGGTAGCCATCTGGCTTGTGCGGCAGCTATTGCTGTGGCGGATGTTATTAAGGCGGAGAATCTGGTTGAGAATGCGCGCGTTATGGGCGAGAAGATTGTTGAGGCTATTAAGGGTACGAGCGGTATTACCGATATTCGTGGTCGTGGTTTGATGATTGGTATCGACTTGAGCGTTCCGCAGGCTGACTTCCGCAAGGTATTGCGCGAGAAACACCATATTATGACGGGCCTAACGGGTAAATATACTTTGCGTCTGTTGCCGCCGCTGATTATCGGCGATAAGGAGGTTGAGCGTTTTGTGGAGGCCTTCCGTGCAACGGCAACAGAAATGGGAATGTAGTTAATTGATTGTAAATGAAGATAAAAGTAATTAAGATTGGCGGTAAGCTAATCGAAAATGCTGAAATACTCGCTTCGCTGTGCGACCACCTTGCGTCGCTCGGCGAGGCGTGTGTCTTGGTTCACGGTGGTGGCGTTATGGGCTCGCAGCTCGCCACAAAGTTAGGCGTGGAGGTTAAGATGCACGAGGGACGTCGCATCACCGATGCCGCTACGCTGGATATTGCCGTTATGGCTTACGCAGGTTTGGCAAATAAGCGTGTTGTGGCTGCTTTGCAGGCGCGTGGCGTGAATGCCTGTGGCTTGTCGGGTTGCGATATGGCCGTTGTGAAGTCGCACCGTCGTCCCGTTAAGGATATTGATTGGGGCTTTGTGGGTGATGTTGATGAGGTTAATGCCGATGTACTATCGCTCTTGTTGGACAATGGAGCGATTCCCGTTGTGTCGCCTATCACCTTCTCTCCCGAGGGCGATTTGCTCAATACCAATGCCGATAGCGTTGCGTCAGCTGTGGCTATGGGCTTGGCTACGAAGTATGAGGTGGAATTGGTCTTCACGCTTGATAAGGCGGGTGTGTTGCTTGATGTGAATGACGATAGTTCATTGATTCCTACCATCACTCCTGCGTTGTATGCCGACTTGCGTGCCGAGGAGAAGATTCACTCGGGTATGATTCCCAAGATTGATAATGCGTATAAGACCATCGAGGCTGGTGTTTTGTCTGTACGTATCACGTCGCCCGATAATTTGACTGGAGGAACAGTTGTAATAAAGTAGTATGGAT
>JAZRLD010000048.1:0-15261 GCA_045646685.1 Alistipes sp.
ACACGGTAATGAACCTTATCACCAATTGATGTTCGCATAATCATCTTATTCGCTGTCACCTCAATCTCTTCAGTGGCCAATCTGCTTGGGTCTTTTTTTGAAGGCCAAATAAATTTGTTGCCTTCTAACCTATATTCTCCTTGATGTGACATCCATCCCCAAGCATCTTCTCTATTATCATAACCGATAAGGTTATATGTTCCATCAGCCTTTATGTTCAAAAAGATACTAGACTCGGGAGTAAAGTCAAACCACTGTCCCACAATCAGCTGCGGATAATCCTTATATGGGTCCACATCATTGTCATTTTCACAACTGCTCATCGCAAAGCCCAGCACCACAGCCACAAGGGCCATTCCAATCATTCTGAAAGTCTTCATAATTACTCTGTTTTTTTATTGTTATGTTTATTGATATGTAAGCACAAAAATGGCGTTACGGCTCACGATAAGCCATAACGCCAACTATAAGATGGAGTATATCCTCTAACTATTTGACTATTAGAATATTGAGCAATGGGGGGGGGTATTTGTGGCACACGATGCAACGACTGCACAAGAGGTGCAGTTCACAGCATTGCGGTATGTCGCCAAAAAGTTATTCATAGCCCAAGTCACTCAATTTCAATGTGTAAAGGTAATACTTTTTGTGATACATCGTATCACAAAAAGTGATTTTTTACCTTAATTATACTTAATTTATACTACATAGAAGACTACACGCAAAAGGCAAAATTTGAGTTTAAGCGGTAATTGCGCAGAAAATCGTTTCACAACACAACAACCTAATGCAATGTATATCAACAAAATAGGCGGTGAAATAAAATTCACCGCCGAAAAAGTGCTACCCTTTGCGGGGCACCCTTTTCATCTTTATATCATAAAGGATTACTTAAACTCGTTGAACTCGATGGCAATGCCCTCCTCCTCAACAAATGTAAGAATCATATTACCCATATCAAAGGGACCGAACAACACCTTTGCATCCTTGATAGCCTCCTCGGTGTTCTTTATCTCGTATGCGATGTGGCCCTGACCTGTAACCAGCGCGGGCAACGGTGAATCGGGCTCAAAGTAGAGGAACTCAATCTTATTGGGGCTCTGTGAGCAGTCGGTGATGTGAACCTTCAGCGGCTCAACATATATCATACCCTCCATCTTCTCCTTGAGGATAATACCTACGTGATTAAATGTTCTCATAAGCATTATATTTTAATTCCTTTTACAAATTTTTATACTCCAATTTCCAATCTTACAAACTTGCGTCGGGGTTGGTGAAACGCAGGCCATCGTTGTCGTGGAATGTGCCGTACTCGGTAACGATAGCACCCTCGTCGCCAGCCATCAAGAAGTGGCGGCTCTCAAGCTCCTGCAAGGCGCTGATGTCACCCACCTTCATAATGTGGAAGTTGCTAACGGTGATGAACTTATCCTTCTGACTCTCGGGCAATGCGGGAGGATTGGGCGTAGGCTCGCCAATACCGAAATTATATACCCAGCCGTTACGCACCTGCCAGCTCTCGTGCTTTGCAGCGTATGCCGAGGGCACGTGGTAGTGCTCGACAATCATCTGGTTGGGCAGGAGGTAAATCTCGTGGCCGAAGTATTTGTACTCGGGATTGTTAATCCAGAATACGCCACCCATACCTACGTGCTCGAAGTCGCCCAAGCCGAAGTCGTTTACCCAAAAGTTCTCCTCAAGGAAGGGTGTGAAGGGGATACCATAATGCTCAAACATATCGAGGAATGCCTTCTTTGCTACCTCCTCGTTGAATTTGCCGTCTGTATAGTAGTCGGCATTTGTGTACTTTTTCTTGTAAGGTGTCTGTGTCATAGTATTTAGGTTTTAAGTTTTTCAATCTCTCAAAATTAGTAGTATTTTTCCACATCTGCAACCGTGCGCGGCGGAATTTCTTTTGTCTGCAAGAAAAAAAACAATGATACCGTAAAAATCGGAATATTTCGCTATCTTTGTAAATAGAGTTATTGTGTAATGATGGGAGCACAGCTCCCGCCTAAACGAAAACAAGATGGAGAAGAAAGATAGATTGATATTTATGTCGAACGACGATAGTTACCTGGCACCTGGTTTTGCTGCCGCTATCGAGGTGGCGCGCGAGTTTGGCCGCGTCATTGCCGTAGCCCCTCTCACGCCGCAGAGTGGTCGTTCGCAGGCGGTGACGATGACCGAGCCTTTGTTCCTTGAGTTGCAGCACGAGGAGGAGGGGTTGCAGGTTTACTCTTTGTCGGGTACGCCCGTCGATTGCGTGAAGATGGCTTTCGACCATCTTTTGGTCGGACAGAAGGTCGATTTGGTTGTGTCGGGTATCAACCACGGCTCGAATGCCGGTATCAATGTTCTCTACTCGGGTACGATGGGTGCCGCTATCGAGGGTAGCTTCTATGGCTGTCCTTCGATTGGCTTGTCGCTTACCGACCACTCGCTCGATGCCGACTTCACCGCTACGAAGCACTATGCACGTCAGATTATCAAGTCGGTGCTGGAGAATCCCGTTGAGGAGGGTGGCACGTTGTGCCTGAATGTGAATGTTCCCGACATCGACCCTATGGATATCAAGGGTATTCGTGTATGTCGTCAGTGTCGCGGTATCTGGCGCGAGGAGTTCTTCCCGCACGAGAGTCCGCAGGGTAAGCGTTACTTCTGGCTGTCGGGTGCCTTCGATAATTATGAGCCCGACTGCGAGCAGACCGACGAGTGGGCTTTGGCCAATGGCTACGTGGCTGTGGTACCCGTGCAGATTGATATGACGGCGTATAACCGCCTGCCATATTTGGAGCATATTTTGAAGTAGCTTCTGCTTCGCGGTCTTGCGCATCAAAGAAAAGCGTGTTAAACAGAAAAATATAAGTTTATGACAATCAAACTCCTGCTCTACTTGGCAATCATCATACAGTTCATTGCGATGTACTTCGCAGTGCGCTTGGTGCGTGCCACCAAGTACAACGCTATATGGGTGTTGTTCATCATAGGCTTTGTGGTGCTTGCGGGCGAGCGTGTCCTGCAGTTGTGGATGAGTTACGGCCACCCCGTATCGCAGACGGCTATGGTGTGGATGGATATATTGGTGTCGATTTGTATATCGGTGGGTGTGGTACTGTTGGATAGGCTTGTAGATTATATCGGCCGCCTCAACCATCACCGCCAGATGACCAATCGCCGTATCCTTACGGCCGTGTTGCGTGCCGAGGAGAAGACGCGCGCCAACTTCTCGAAGGAGTTGCACGATGGCTTGGGCCCTCTGCTCTCGTCGGCCAAGATGTCGCTCACGGCGCTCTCACGCACGGAGATGGATGGCGAGCGCAAGGAGATTTTCGACAATACGCTCTACGTCGTGGAGGAGGCTCTGCGCTCACTCCGCGAGATATCGAACAACCTCTCGCCGCACGTCCTCTCGGACTTTGGCCTTGCGCGCGCGATACAGACCTTTATTGATCGCTCTACGGCATTGCACAATGTGAAAATCTCGTTCGCAATGAATCTGCGCGGCGATAGATATAACTCCGATATTGAGGTTATTATGTATCGCGTAGTGTGCGAGCTTATAACCAACTCGCTCAAGCACTCGGGTTGCAGTAATATCCACCTCTCGCTCTCGGTGTCGGGCGATATTCTGGAGTTGCAGTATAGCGACAACGGTCGTGGCTTCAATCCACAGGCTATGATGGATTGCGGTATGGGTTTGTCGAATATCAATTCGCGCATCAACTCGCTCAACGGTCAGTTCGATATACGTTCATCGAAGGGTAAGGGTATGACCTCTACGGTCAAGGTGAATGTGCGTGGCGCAACGCGCCTTGTGGCATCGCCTGCGGCCATAGCCGAGCCACGTCCCCAACGCAAAAAGCAGAAGAAGTAATGATACGCATAGCCCTTGTCGATGACCATTCGCTCTTCAGGCGCGGCCTGAAGATGCTGCTCACCTCGCACGCCGACTTTGAGGTTGTGGCCGAGGCTTCGAGTGGCGAGGAGTTTTTGGATTTGCTCGAGGCGGCACGCCCCGATGTGGTCTTTATGGATTACTCGATGGGGGGAATCAGTGGTGCCGAGGCTACGGAACGTGCGCTGGAGCGTATGCCCGAATTGAAGGTAATCTCTCTCACGATGTTTGGCGATAATGCCTACTACTCGCGTATGGCGACAAGCGGTGCAAAGGGTTTTCTGCTGAAAGATTCGGAGTTTGACGAGGTTGTGGAGGCTGTGCGCACGGTGTGCGATGGGGGAACATACTTCAGTGCCCTGTTGTTGGAGTCGCTCTCGCAGTCGCTGCACTCGGTGGCGGGTAGCGTGATGGAGAGCATCGACGAGCGCGATATGTTGTCGGAGCGCGAGGTAGAGATTCTGGTGGGTATCTGTCAGGGACTCTCTACGCAGGAGATTGCAGACAGACACTTTATATCGAAACGCACGGTGGATAAGCACCGCGCCAATATACTCGAAAAAAGCGGTTGTAAAAATACGGCCAGCCTTGTGGTTTATGCCATAAAAAACGGTTTGGTTGAGGTGTAAAATTTTAGGATAATGACACTTACTGATTATATCAAATGGCTTTGGCGAGCAGCCGAGGGTTTACGCTCGCGTATTATATTGCAGGCAGTTGTGGGCGTTGTGCACGTGGCCGTGTCGCTGTTTTATGTGTGGGTATGTAAGCAGCTTGTCGATATAGCTACGGGACGCGCCGATGGCAGTATGCTTCTCTTTATAATCATTATGGCCAGCTGTATCGTCGCGCAGATACTCCTCTCGACCTACGTGTCGCGTATGGAGGTGGAGTGCGAGATAGATATGAAGATTCGCCTGCGCCACCGCCTCTTCTCGCATATTATGGATAGTCGCTGGATTGCGGGCGGACGTATGCACTCGGGCGATGTGATGAACCGCATCTCGGAGGATGTCGATAATGTGGCCAATACCGTCTGCATCATCGTGCCGCAGACTATTGTTACGTGCATACAGTTCGTGGCGGCTATCAGCTTCCTCGCCTTCTTGGACTATCGTCTGGCGCTGATGGTGGCTGTTATCCTGCCTATCTTTATGATTTTGAGCCGCCTCTATGCTCGCAAGGTGCGCGTCTTCACGAAGGCTATTCGTGATGTTGATTCGCGCGTACAGACTCATATTCAGGAGTATATGCACCATCGCACGCTAATATCTTCTATGGAGTACACGCCCCGCGTGGTGGAGGATTTGGACCATATGCAGAACGACCTGCGCGAAAAGGTTATGCGCCGCACCAGCTTCACGCTTTTCTCGCGTAAGATGATGCAGGCAGGTTTCTCGGGAGGTTATATGGCGGCATTTGTGTGGGGTGTTTTTCGCCTCAAGGCGGGTGCTGGATATGGTACGATGACCGCTTTTATGCAGTTGGCTGGTCAGGTGCAGCGCCCTATGCTGGAGCTTAGCCGTCAGTTGCCATCGTTTATTCACGTTACGACCGCCGTTGACCGCATCGTCGAGCTTATAAACATTCCGCTTGAGCAGCGTGGTGCGGAGCATCTCGGCAACGAGGTGGGTATCCGTATGGAGGGTGTGAGCTTTGCCTATGGCTCGGGCGAGAAGATATTGCAGAATTTCTCTTATGATTTCAAGGTGGGCAGCGTCACTGCTATCCTCGGCCATACGGGCGCGGGTAAGAGTACGCTTGCCAGAATAATATTGGGCTTCGTGGATCCGCAGCAGGGTAGTGCTGTGATGTATAATGCCGAGCGTAGTGTGCCCCTCTCGCCGCTGACGCGCTGTAATATAGCATACGTTCCGCAGGGTAACTCGTTGGTGAGTGGCACGGTGCGTAGCAATCTTCTGCTCGGTAATCCCGATGCTACCGAGGAGCAGTTGTGCGAGGCACTGCGTATGGCCGTTGCGGAGTTTGTTCTTGATTTGCCGTTAGGACTCGATACGCCCTGCGGAGAGTCGGGTGCGGGACTTAGCGAGGGACAGTCGCAACGTATCGCCATTGCGCGCGGCCTTTTGCGCGAACGCAGCGTGATAATCTTGGACGAGCCTACCGCTTCTCTCGATCCCGCCACCGAGAAGCTTCTCCTCAAGCGCTTGGCGCAATATGCCGCCCGCCGCACGATGATAATCATCACTCACCGCGAGGCGACAGCTGACCTCTGTGACGGCGTGGTGAATATAGAATAGGTATTAAAAACAAAAAAGTCTGTCAAACGACAGACTTTTTTGTTTTTACTTTCGTGCCTCTTTGGCTTCGATGCACTCCGTAGCGTGGGGAACGCGCATCAGACGCTCCTTGGGAATAAGCTTGCCCGTAGTCTTGCAGACGCCATAGGTCTTATTCTCGATACGCACAAGTGCCATCTCGAGGTTTCGGATAAACTTCACCTGATGTGCAGCCAATCGGCTTGTCTCCTCCTTCGAGAGGGTTGCAGCACCCTCCTCCAGCACCTTGAACGTAGGTGATGTGTCCTGCGTGTCGTTATCTCCCGAGTGGGTGATATTCTCGCGCAACAATTCGTAATCGGCTCTGGCCTGTTCAAGTTTCTTCAAAATAACCTGCTTGAACTCTGCCAAGTCGCTATCGCTGTATCTTACTCTCTCTTCTGCCATAGTCGTAAATTTTTTAATGTCTTTATGTAAAGATAAGATAATTTTTATAAACTACCAAATCTTTACATTAAAAACATATATTCCGAGGAGTCTCAGTACTCTTTTGTGCTAATCTACGCTGGCTTACAAGTCGAGTCTTGCGAAACCTATACGCGTGTTACGGCAATCTTCAGCGGCTGCTCGTCGATGTCAGAGTCAACGACAACATCGCCAGCGGGCGTAGCTGAAGCCTTAACCTCAACGGCCAAAGTCTGCGATGCGATGTAGTCGGCGAAGTGCTCGATAGCGCCTGCTACCAACTCCAACTGCTCAATCTCAACGCGAATCTTATCTGTAACCTCGAAGCCAGACTCCTTACGGATATTCTGGATACGGTTAATCAACTCGCGTGCCACACCCTCGCGGCGAAGCTCGTCTGTTAAGGTGATGTCGTGTGCTACGGTGAGCTTACCCTCCGAAGCAACCAACCAGCCGGGCATATCCTCCGATGTAATCTCGAAGTCGGCAGGCGTTACAACTACCTGCTCGCCACCGAGGTCGAGTGTAGTCTCGGCCGATGACTCAATCTCGGCAATCTGCTCCTGCGTGAATGTTGCAGCAAGGGCCGCCATCTGCTTTGCGAGCTTTGCATAACGCTGGCAGAAGTTCTTGAAGTTGAGCTTGATGCGCTTGGTGATAATACCTGTTGTGTCGCTCAGCAGCTCAATGTCCTTGATGTTCACCTCGCCCATAATCAAAGCCTTTACAGCCTCGATGTGGCGTGCCATATCCTGATCGAGTACGGGAATCAAAATCTTTGTCAAGGGCTGACGCACCTTGATGTTCACCTTACGACGCAAAGCCAAAACCATAGAAGATACGCGCTGTGCAATCTCCATAGTCTGCTCGAGGTCGCTGTTGATGAGTGTCTGATCCACTACGGGGAACTGTGCCAAGTGAACAGACGACTCCGCGTGACGACCGCTAACGGCGTTCAGGTCGCTGAAGATCTGGTCAGAGATGAAGGGCGCAAAGGGAGCGGCCAACTTAACCACAGTCTCCAAGCAGGTGTAGAGTGTCTGATATGCAGCCAACTTGTCGTCGGTCATACCGCCACCCCAGAAACGCTTACGGTTCAAACGAACATACCAGTTAGAGAGGTTCTCGTTCACGAAATCCTGAATAGCACGTGCCGCAGGTGTAGGATCGTAGTCGTTAAGATACTTTGTAACATCCTTCACCAATGTGTTCAGCACCGAGATAATCCAGCGGTCAATCTCGGGACGCTCCGCAACGGGAATCTCGCGCTCGCTGCCTGTGAAGCCATCAACGTTAGCGTAGAGGGCGAAGAATGAGTATGTATTGTAGAGTGTGCCGAAGAACTTACGACGTACCTCGTCAACACCCTCCTTGTCAAACTTAAGGTTATCCCAAGGCTGTGAGTTAGAAATCATATACCAGCGAGTTGCATCTGCACCGTATGTTGAGAGCACCTCGAAGGGGTCAACGGCGTTGCCAAGGCGCTTCGACATCTTGTTGCCGTTCTTGTCCAATACCAAGCCGTTAGAGATAATATTCTTGAACGCTACAGAGTCGAACAACATTGTAGCGATTGCGTGCAGTGTGAAGAACCAACCACGTGTCTGGTCAACACCCTCGGCGATGAAGTCTGCGGGGAATACCTCCTTGAAGTCGGCACCACCATTCTCGAAGGGATAGTGAATCTGCGCATAGGGCATAGCACCTGAGTCAAACCATACGTCGATAAGGTCGCTCTCGCGCTTCATCGGAGCACCGTTTGCGGCTGTGAGGACGATAGAGTCAACATAGGGGCGGTGCAGGTCGATATTCTCTACAGAGTAGTTCTCCTTTGACATATCACCCACCTTGAAGTTCTTGAACGGATTTTCGGTCATATTTCCCGCCGCGATTGACTTCTCAATCTCTGCCATAAGCTCCTCAACCGAGCCGATGCACTTCATCTCCGTGCGGTCTTCGGTAGCCCAGATGGGTAGCGGAGTACCCCAGAAACGTGAACGCGAAAGGTTCCAGTCGTTCAAGTTCTCCAACCACTTGCCGAAGCGGCCTGTACCTGTCGACTCGGGCTTCCAGAGGATAGTCTCGTTGAGCTCCATCATACGCTCCTTGAGGGCTGTGGTTTTGATAAACCACGAATCCAACGGATAGTACAATACGGGCTTGTCTGTTCGCCAGCAGTGGGGGTAGTTGTGGGTGTGCTTCTCAATCTTGAAGGCCTTGTTCACGCCCTTGAGATTGATAGCAATATATACGTCAAGCGACTCGGCAGCCTGCGCAGCAGCCTCATCGTAGCGACCATCAACGGTAAACTGTGGGTCGTAGGCGTTCTTCACCCAGCGGCCCTCGTAATCCTTGTATGCCTCGGCGTTTACGCACTCTGCGACGAACTTCTCGTCCAACTCCTCCATCAGGTAGAACTTACCTGTAAGGTCAACCATAGGACGTGTCTCGCCACGCTTGTTAATCATAAACAGAGATGGAATACCCGCCTGACGAGCTACAAAGGCGTCATCAGCACCGAACGTAGGCGCGATGTGTACGATACCCGTACCATCCTCTACGGTCACGTAGTCGCCCGGAATCACTCGGAATGCCTTGTCGGCAGCATTCTTCCACTCGCCATTCTCGTCCAACTCCACGGGCTTCACCCAATCGATGAGCTGCTCGTAGTGCATACCCACCAACTCGGGACCCTTCCAGCGGCCTACAACCTCGAAAGGAATGAGCTTGTCGCCCACCTTGTAATCCTCCAGAGCGATACCCTCGGCCTTCTTGTTGAAGTGAGAGTAGAGCAGAGGCTCAGCCAACACGGCTGTAATCTTCTCGCCTGTGTAGCCGTTGTATGTGCGAACTGCTACGTAGTCAATCTTCGGACCAACGCAGAGTGCGGTGTTTGATGGCAATGTCCAGGGTGTTGTTGTCCACGCGAGGAATACGGGAGTACCCCAACCCTCCATCTCGGCCTTAGGCTCGAGGATGCGGAACTGCGCAACCATTGTTGTGTCCTTCACGTCGCGGTAGCAACCCCGCTGGTTCAACTCGTGAGTCGAAAGACCTGTACCCGCAGCAGGCGAGTAGGGCTGAATGGTGTAACCCTTGTACAAAAGGCCCTTGTCGAAGAGCTGCTTCAAAAGCCACCACAACGACTCGATGTACTTGTTGTCGTAGGTGATGTAGGGGTCGTCCATATTCACCCAGTAGCCCATCTGCTTCGTCAGATTCTCCCACATATCGGTGAACTCCATCACCGCCTCGCGGCAGGTGCGGTTGTACTCCTCGATAGTGATTGTCTTGCCGATATCCTCCTTTGTGATGCCGAGCTTCTTCTCCACACCCAACTCTACGGGCAAGCCGTGTGTATCCCAACCAGCCTTGCGGTGTACGAGATAACCCTGCTGTGTCTTGTAACGGCAGATAACATCCTTGATGGTGCGGGCCATCACGTGGTGAATACCCGGCATACCGTTTGCCGAGGGGGGACCCTCATAAAAGACGAACGTGGGGTGGCCCTCACGTGTGGTGATACTCTTATGGAACGTATCGTCAGCATCCCACTTTTTCAATACCTCATTGGCTATGTTTGCCAAGTCGAGGCCTTTGTACTCGTTAAACTTCATAGCGCTATTGTTTTTTTTCTTGTTTTTCTTGTCAGAATCGGCGCAAAAAACGCCGAAAACGGCTGTGTTCCCTAATTATTTAGGGTATATATCGTGCAAATATACGAATTTTTCTCGTCGCAAATCAATTTATGGCAAAAAATAAGGGTTGCAACTTGTTTGCAACCCCATATAAGCTCTTTGTTGATACGATTTACCTCTTTCTGCCACCGCCAAAAACAGCTCCAATGCTCAGACCGTAGTGGTTGTTGGCCTTCTCCTCGCCCGTGTAGAAAAGCGTGAGTCGCAGATGGTTGAAAAGCTCCACGCCAAAGCGCGGCATAACACTGAATTTAGCCTTTCCCTCGCCCGCAGTGTAACCACTCCATCGTTCGTCGGGACGGGTGATTGTGATGGGTGCTGTGAGGTTTAAAACTCCGCAACCGACACCTGCGCCAGCGAAGAATGAAATCGTTCTGCCACGGAATAGATTGTAGTCGGCAACAGCCATAATATTGCACGACTTTGTCTGTAATCTATGTGTTTGGCTGTCAGCGCCTCGATGGAAATAACTGTTCGAAAATTTTACGCCCACATCGATTGGTAGTGCGCGCAAATTATATCGTATTTCAGCATACAACAGCGGGCCAGCGTCGCACCTGTCGAGGGTTAGTTTGCTTACGCCATTTACCAATCCCACGCCAATCTCTCCCTCCAACCGACGTACCTCCACCTTTTGTGCGAAGGCTGTTGCGAATGAAAGAGTTAAAACTAAAATTGCTAAAACTCTTTTAATCATAACTTAAAACTATTTTACAAATGCACAATCGACTTCACGGGAGCAATCTTCTCCAAGCACTCGGCGCCCTTCAGGAAGTCGAGCTCCACGAGGAAGATAAATTCGTCAATCACCACCTTGTACTCCTTGCCGTCCTTGACGATTTTCTGCGCCATCATCGACTTGGCTACGCCCTCGGCAGTGCCGCCCGTTGCAAGCAAATCGTCAATGATTGAGATGTGAATTTCATCACCGTCGGCCTTGGCTGCGGCGATGTCGCTCAAGCGGTAGAAGAGGTGGTCTGCGCCGTACTCTTTCTCAATCTCCACGTCGCACAAATCGCCCTCATTATAAGGCAGTTTGCCGCTCTTGCGAATGGGGATAATGGTTTGCACTTCCTCCTTGGCAACCATCAGCGGAGCCGAGAACAGAAAGCCTCGCGCCTCGGGCGCTGCGATGTTGGGAGCTGAGAGGCGAGCGCCTATCTCGTCAATGATCTGGTTGAAGATTTTTTTGTCCTGCAACCAAGGGATAATATCCACGAAAACGATACCCTCCTTTGGGAAATCTTTATAAAATTTTAGTGCTTCTTTCATCTCGAATAACTGCTTTTGTGTCAATATGGGACTTTAGTTGAACAAATGTAGTAATTTTTTTAGTGCGGGCAGTCATTTTTTAAGAAAAAATAGTGATGCTTTTGTTTTTTTTAGTATCTTTGCATCAATTGGAAAATAATGAACTTAAAATGCCGAAGTTTTATGACAAGGTAAATGTGCTGAAGAAGCCCCAGTGGTTAAAAATCCGTCTGCAAAGTAACGAGGAGTCGGCCGAGGTCGAGCGTATCGTTCGGGAGCACTCGTTGCACACCATATGTAGCAGCGGACTCTGCCCCAATAAGGCGGAGTGTTGGCGTCGTAGGACAGCCACATTTATGATTCTGGGAGATATATGCACACGCGGATGTCGTTTCTGCGCTACAAAAACAGGCATACCCCTTGCCCCCGATGCCTCCGAGCCCGAGAAGGTGGCCGAAAGCGTGAGGCTTATGGGACTTCGACACGTTGTCGTGACTTCTGTTACGCGAGATGACCTGCCCGATGGCGGTGCCCAGCATTGGGCCGCAACGGTGGAGGCCATTCGTCGTAAAAATCCCGACGCAACAATTGAGCTCCTTATTCCCGATTTGGATGCAAGGGCCGATTTAATAGAGATTGTGGCTGCATCCAAGCCCGATATTATCGGGCATAACATCGAAACCGTCGAGCGACTCACCCCGCTGGTGCGTGCGCGTGCGAAGTATCGCACAAGTATGCGTGCGCTGGAGATTATCTCCGCCTCGGGTGCAGTCTCGAAGAGTGGACTGATGGTCGGACTTGGCGAGAGCGATGATGAAGTATTGCAAACCCTTCGAGACCTGCGTGATGTGGGTGTCGAGATTGTGACGCTTGGTCAGTACCTACGACCATCTCTGGAGCATTATCCCGTTGCGGCGTATATCACTCCCGAGAAATTCGAATGGTACCGTACCCAAGCTCTTGAGATGGGTTTCAGCTACTGTGCAAGTGCCCCTATGGTGCGCTCGTCATACTTGGCTGATGCTGCTCTGGAGAGCGTTCGCAAACGTAGAGAGTAGAGTTTTTTAGGAACTCCAGAACGGTTTGCTCTACTTCGGCCGATGGCAAATTAAATTGGCTTTTGACCGAAATGAAGGAGATATTGTACAAAGACTTAGGCCGCGTAGGCTACTCCGAGTGCTGGGACTTGCAGCGCTCGCTCTTCGACCGTCTGCTTGCAGTAAAGGCGGGCGACGCGGAGGCTCGTGCGCAAGTGGAGCGCGAGGCGGGGTGGTTACTTCTGGTCGAACACAATCCTGTTTACACATTAGGCAAAAGTGGCAAGGACGAGAATATGCTCGTCTCGGAGGCATATTTGCGCTCCATAGGTGCCGAATTTTTCCATATAGACCGCGGCGGTGATGTAACATACCACGGCCCGGGACAAATTGTAGGCTATCCCATCTTGGATTTGGAGCAGGTGGGCATAGGCCTGAGAGATTATATCAACTCCTTGGAGGAGGCCATCATCGGCGTGTGTGCCGAGTGGGGCATCGAGGCGGGCCGCGTGGCGGGCGCTTCGGGTGTCTGGATTGAGGGCGACAGCCCGCGCGCAAGAAAGATTTGCGCCATTGGTGTGCGTTCGAGCCGTTTTGTTACGATGCACGGCTTTGCGATGAACGTGAACACCGACCTGAAATATTTTACACATATCAACCCCTGCGGCTTTGTCGATAAGGGTGTAACGAGCCTTGCGAAGGAGCTTGGACACGAGGTGGATATGGAGCTGGTTAAGAGCCAGATTGTAAAACACTTAAGTGAGAAATTAAATGTTAAAATATATAAATAATAAAATTGTAAGTTATGCCTATACAGAAGCGTTGGGTGGTGAGACCCAATGGCGAGAAGGAGGTGGTGGAGCGTTTGGCTACGCATCTCCGTATGTCGCCTGTGCTCACCAACCTACTTGTTCAGAGAGGCATAGACACCGTAGAAAAGGCTAACAAATTCTTTAACCCGCAGCTCTCGGATCTGCACGATCCCTTCTTGATGAAGGATATGGATCGCGCTGTCGAGCGTATCGAGCGCGCCGTCGCAAACAATGAGATGATTATGGTTTATGGCGACTATGACGTGGACGGTACTACGGCTGTAGCTTTGGTTTATAAGTTTTTGAAGCAGATAGGTCATAAGAACCTTGTTTTCTACATTCCCGATCGTTATAACGACGGTTACGGCATCTCGGTCAAGGGTATCGACTTTGCAGCCCGCAAGGGTGTGACGTTGGGTATTGCTCTTGATTGCGGTATTAAGGCCGTAGAAAAGGTTGTTTATGCGAAGGAAAAGGGCGTGGATTTCATTATCTGCGACCACCATCTTCCGGCCGACGAGATTCCGGCGGCCGTAGCAGTTCTGGATCCCAAGCGCAACGACTGCAACTACCCGTTCAACGAGTTGTCAGGTTGTGGCGTAGGATTCAAACTCGTGCAGGCTTACGCACAGAAGCACGGTATTCCGTTCAAGGAGATTGAGCATCTGTTGGACCTGCTCGTAGTAAGTATTGCGTCCGATATCGTACCGCTTACGGGCGAGAATCGCATCTTGGCCTACTATGGCTTGGAGCGTTTGAACCGTATGCCGTCGTCGGGCTTGTTGTCGATTATCAAGATTTGTGCGCTCGACCGTCAAGTCATCACCATCGACGACATTGTGTTTAAGATTGGTCCACGTATCAACGCCGCAGGACGTATGCGTATGGACGAGAATGATGAGAATGCCGCTCCGAGCGGTGGTTTTGCTGCCGTAGAGTTGCTCGTTGAGGGTAATGAGCGTCAGGCTCAAAAGTTCTGTGATGTTATTGACTCGTACAATCAGGACCGTAAGGATATCGACCGTAGCGTTACGCAGGAGGCGCACGACTACATCGAGTCGAATCCCCACCTCAAGGATCGTAAGTGTACGGTTATCTACAATCCTAAGTGGATGAAGGGTATCGTGGGTATCGTAGCCTCACGCCTCATCGAGACATACTACCGTCCTACGGTGGTGCTTACGATGAGCAACGGCTTCGTTACGGGCTCGGCACGTTCGGTTCCCGGTTTTGATTTGTATCAGGCTGTGGAGTCGTGCTCGGATTTGCTGGAGAACTTTGGCGGACATATGTACGCTGCTGGTCTTACGATGAAGCCTGAGAATGTGGAGGCCTTCAAGGAGCGCTTCAACGCCTACGTGGAGGAGCATATCGACCCGCAGATTTTGGTGCCACAGGTAGATATCGATAGCGATTTGTTGTTCTCGGACATCACACCCGCGTTCCACCGTCAGCTCAACAGCTTCCAGCCCTTCGGACCGGGTAACACTGCTCCCGTCTTTGTGACCTATGGAGCAAGTGCGCACGGCGAGGCTAAGTTGGTGGGTGCCGATATGGAGCATCTGCGTATGGATTTGGTGCAGAAGCAGAAGCCTCACACCACGATGCAGACCATCGCCTTCCAGCAGCCCACGCATTACGAGTGGGTGCGCTCTGGCCGTCCTATTGATGTGTGCTACCAGATTGTGGAGAATCACTATCGTGGAACGGTTACAACGCAGCTTAGAATTAAAGATATCAAGCCCGTAGTAAAATAGCTTCGGGCAGGTGGTATTGCCGTGATTAGGAGAAGTTCATTGATAAGCAGTATGCATTACAATGTTGAGATAACAGTCATCAGCAAGATTAGCGGGCTTATCC
>JAZRLD010000049.1:0-27880 GCA_045646685.1 Alistipes sp.
GATCCATGCCCTGCGCACCGCCGCACGCTCCATCTGTCGCCACCAGAGCAACATGAGAAGAATCAAACAGAGCGTCACCGCCCAAATCACGACCATACCAATTCACCTTTATAGGTTTCAACCAACTGTTCGTAGCGGAGCAGTTGCCGTTCGTTCCACACCTCACGCACCTGACTCGGAGCATACCCCTCGCGTGCCATACGGCGCATCAGGGCGCGTCGCTCGGCCGTCGTCAGGCGCTCCACATAGGCGCGAATCCGACGCCTTTGCAAGGGGCGATGCAGGGCACACAAGGTGTAGATCGCAGCCAACGCAAGCTCCTCATCGTGCGGATTATCCACGATTTTCAGCAACTCTTCGTCGGCCTCCTCAATCGAGAAACGATAGACGAGCAACAACCCCAAACGCTTCAGGTTCGGATGCTCCGACACGAGCAACGGGCGGTAGGCAATGGGGAGCAACGCCCGCCGCAGTTGGTGCAACACCTCGCCCACCTCGCCACTCGTCAGGGGTTCCTCGTAGTCGGCCACCAGGCGAATCGCCTCGTGGGGCACGAGCGAGAGCATCACCACGAGGGCTGCAAAGCGCACCTCGCGCGTAGTATCCTGCAGGTAGGGCCGCACCCGCTCAGCCACCCCATCGGGCAGGGGCAGGTCGGCCAACCGTTGCAACGCCACGGCACGCCGAAGGCCACGTCGGCGGTCCACACGTCGCAGGAGCGCCTCAATCACCCCGAAGTGCAACAGATGGCGCATCAACAGACGGCCGTCATAGCCATAGAGCGTCTCGCCCAACCGACGGCACACCCCGAGCAGCAACCACCGCCCATCCACGACCCGTTCGAGCGAGATGGGGCGAAATTCATCCTCCAAAAGTTGTTGCATCAATTCACCCGTTGCACGGCACATCAAGAGGCGATCGCGGGCACTCCGACGCTGACGCAACATCCCGAGCAACACGCTTACAATCAAGCAGATCAAAACGCCCAAAAGCGCCACCACAAGCAGTGCAAACACCACCTCCCCCATCACGCCAACGAGCGAATGATTTTACTGCGCAATCGGGCCGGATTGAGCGGGAAGGTCAGGTATTGATCCACACCACATTCGATGAGCGAGAGGACCGTTTCGTCGCTCTGATGCCACGCGATGACGAAGATTTCGGGACGGTGTAAGGGGTGCGGTCGGAGGCGTCGAAAAAAGGCTCTGCCACACCAAAGGGGCGACACCTCCAAGAGCAGGACCACATCGAAAACCATCCGTGCCGACACGCGCTCAAAGTCGGCCCACGACCCCACTGCGCGGATCTCGGCCCCCAGCCCCAGGAGCGACACACGCACCAGTTCGATGCATAGCATATCGGTCGAAAAGATTAAAATTCGCGCCATAAACCTCTGTTTTCGGTTGCCGACTGAGGACGACGAAAAGCGTGCCAAAGCATTTTCAGGCAAAAAAGTTTCCGGATTGTTTGTTTATGAAATAAAAAGCCTCTATATTTGCAGTCCAAAATGTGTTTTTAACACGAACTATTTAATTCAATGTACGTTATCGTAGAAATCGCAGGTCAGCAATTTAAGGCTGAGAAAGGTCGCAAGCTCTATGTTCACCGTCTCCAGGGCGACGTAGATTCGTCCATTAGCTTCGACAAGGTCCTGCTCGCAGACAATGACGGTCAGGTAAAGGTAGGTGCACCTGTAGTAGAAGGCGCCTCGGTTAAGTGCAAGATCCTGAAGCACCTGAAGGACGACAAGGTCCTGGTCTTCAAGAAGAAGCGTAGAACTGGTTATCAGAAGTGCAACGGTCACCGTCAGTACTTGACCCAGATTCTCGTAGAGGATATTGTTGCATAATTAAAACGTTTAGAGAAAATGGCACACAAAAAAGGAGTAGGTAGTTCAAAGAACGGCCGTGAGTCAGAGAGCAAGCGACTCGGTGTAAAGCTTTTCGGTGGTCAGTTCGCTAAGGCCGGCAACATCATCGTACGTCAGAGAGGTACTGTACACAACCCCGGTAACAACGTGGGTATGGGTAAGGACCACACTCTCTTCGCATTGGTTGACGGTACAGTTGAGTTCTGCAAGAAGTCTTCTGGTAAGTCTTACGTTAGCGTAACTCCCCTTGCTGAGTAAGTAGGGATTGTTAACCGAAAAAAATTAAAGCCCGCCTAATTGGTGGGCTTTTTTGTGTTTATAGCTGTCGTGTTTCGAGTGGTACGTTCATCGAGAAGCAGAACTTAATACTTCTCGATGAAATCCATAATCAATCTTACCGTAGGCTCATAGTTGTCGAAAATGGCGTTCTTCCACGTGTCGTAGATGGTGTGGTAATACTTGAACGCGTCGCCGCCCTCGTTCATAAAGAAGATGCAGGGCACGTTGCGCTGCGCGAAGGGGTAGTGGTCGCTGTTGCCTGCAAGTTCGGCACGATCCAGCTTCTTGAAGTAGTGCTTCTCGCCGTTGATTCTCTCCATCAACTCGAAGCCCTTCATTCCCTCGTTGCTCACCTCGCAGTACTGCATAGGGTTGTTGTCGGCAATCATATCCAAATTGAAGAGATACTTAATCTGACTGAGTGGCACAATCGGGTTGTTTGCATACCACTCCGAGCCGCGCAGGTTGGCATCCTCACCCGAGAAGGCTATGAAGTACATATCGTAGTCGGGTTTATTCTTGGCATAGTGCGCCGCGAGAGTGACGATGGCCGCCGTACCTGAGGCGTTGTCGTGCGCACCAGCATAGAATGTCTTTTTGCCGAGTTTACCGAGGTGGTCGTAGTGCGCAGTGAAGACGTAACACTTGTCGTGGCGCTTGCCCTCGACCTTGGCGATAACGTTGAAGCACTCGTAATCCTCCAAAAACTCATTCTCTATGTCGAGCTTAATCTGCTTGGCCGAGGTGGGGAAGTCGGGCGCCACCCACAAGATGGGCTTCTCGCTAACCTTCTCGCCATACGCCTTATAGAATTTCAACGGTGTCTCCCAAGTGTATATAAAACCAGCATTTGTACACTCGCTCTTGCTCTGCATACGCTTGAAGTCGGCCGTGTGCTTGTATGTAAACATAAAGTCGCACACAACAAACGCGTCCTTGTTCTCGGTGAGTGCCAAGTCGGCAAAAATCTTCTCGGCGTTGTAATTCGCCGTGTCGATGTGGTAGAGCTTAAACTCGCCCTTGATACCGGGTGCAAACTCGCGGAGTGTGAAATCTGCGCCAGGGATATACTTCTTACCATCGACCTCGACCTCCATCTTTCCGGGGAAGGTGTTGATGTCAAGCGTGAAGGGCTGGCAGATAACCTCATCAGCCCCTGCACGGGCAAACTCCTTTGCAAGATATTTACCCGCCTTGTTGGCTCCATCTGCGGCATATCCTCGGCCCTGATACTTGGCCGAACTAAGACTCTTCACAACCTTTTTGTAGTGCGCCAAATCCTGTGCATTGAGCTGCACGGTAGCGATGGTCAGCAACAAAAGAAATAGTTTTTTCATAATTATGTGTTGTTTATTTTTTACACTTAATGCAAACTCTTACTCAACAAAAGTAAATATAATAATCAAAATACCCAAACTATGTTCTTGAAAGAGTGGGGATTTTTTTGTAGCTTCGTGGAGCGTTAATCAATAAAAGGTATTATTATGAAGAAGGTAAGGATTCCGTTTTATCTCCAGATACTGATTGGTATGGTCGTGGGTATCGCTATCGGCTTTATTGCTATTGGTTTGGGTGGAGAGCAGCTTATAAATGACTGGATTCGCCCACTCGGCAAATTGTTTATAAAGGCGTTGGTGCTGATTGCCGTTCCGTTGGTATTTATCACGCTGATGAAGGGTATTATCGACCTTAAGGATACCTCCTCGCTGTCGCGTTTGGGTGGTCGCACGGTGGCTATATATCTTGCAACAACGGTCTTTGCCGTGCTGGTCGGTATGGGCTTGGCATTGCTGATTCGTCCGGGCGAGATGGTTGATGATAGTGTTGTCGCGGAGATGAGTAGCAAGTATGCCGAAACGGCGCAAACTATTCAGGACAAGCAGGCCAACACCTCAGGTGGCGGACCTCTGAGATTCTTGGATGATATTGTTCCCTCGAATATATTCCAATCGTTGTCGGACAATGGTAAGATGCTGCAAATCATCTTCTTCGCCATCTTATTTGGCGTTGCGGTGCTATCTATCCCCTATGAGAAAAAACAGCCTTTGGTAACGCTCATCGACTCGCTCAATGAGGCTATTATGCGCATCGTGCAGTATGTCATTGCCTGCGCTCCCGTGGGTGTTGCGGCGCTGATGGCGGGCCTTGTGGTGGACTTTAATGGTAACGGCTCGGTGTTTGTCGCGCTGGGTGTGTATGCAGGGAACGTGGTTGTGGGTATGTTCTTTATGTTGCTTGTATTCTATCCCCTTATTGTGCGTCTTTTTGGCGGGGTGAAATATGGACATTTTGTCAAGAGCCTCTATCCTTTGCAGTTGTTCGCATTTACGACAAGTAGTAGTGCCGCATCTCTGCCTTTTACCTTTGCTACAACGCAGGGTAAGATGGGCGTGTCGCGCGAGGTGTCGTCGTTTGTGCTGCCGATAGGTACCACCATCAATATGGACGGAACGTCGTGCTACCAGACCATTGCTACAATCTTTATCGCGCAGGCGCTCGGCATAGAGTTATCGGTGATGCAGCTGCTCACCATCATCGCAATGACTACGCTTTCGAGTATCGGAACGCCGGCTATCCCCGGCGGTAGTTATGTTATTTTGGCTATGGTGCTGACGTCTGTGGGTATCCCCGCCGAGAGCTTGGCTCTGATTATCGGCATTGACCGCCCGCTGGATATGCTTCGCACATCGGTAAATGTTACAGGCGACGTTGCCGTATCGGTTATTATTGATAGGCAGAGTAAGAAATAGAGGGCGCGCGTGAGTGATTTAGGATATTTTCCTTTTAAGCCACCAAGCACACGGTGTGATAAAATAAAAAAATGGTAAGTCTAATTTTAGGCTTACCATTTTATAATTTGAGAGAGCGTAATTACTCTACGACAAAATCGAACGTTATAGGCTCGTTGTCAGCATCGTTTACGTTGTAGTACGAGAAGGTGAACGTGCCTTTGAAGTTGCGGTTCTTCCAAGTGTGACGCTTGCTGTTGAGGTCGCGCTGGAAGTCATTGATGAACTGCTCAATCGAGATGCGGCTATCATCAGACGTGTCGTTCAATGTAAACTCGTGATCATCCTTCTTCCAGAAACGGTTATGCGTTGTCGAGAGCATAGAGTTCAACTCGTCGCTATAGGGCGCAACGTTCATCATCCAGTACTGCTGGCTGCGTGGCGGCGGCATCATCAGGAAGCTCACGCGCTTGGTTGTTGTCCTGTTAACAAAATGAGAATGTGCCTCAAGGGCGTCATTTTCATAGTACATAGCAGTAGTTACAACATTTGTCTCATCATAGAGGCGGTATGAGCCCGAAGGATTGGGGACTTTCCAAATCCAGCTTTGGTCAACCTCGCACTCGCGGCGCATAATTGAGGGCGCCTCCGAATGTGATGAAGGCAAGATAAGATTGTAGTATGCATCAGGCAAATTCTGACCTATGTATTTCCAATCGGTAATACCATTCATAGAAGAGGCGATAATCTCCAGATCGTCGTAAGTTCTCGTATCAGATGTATCGTAACTGATGCTAAAGCCGAGGTTTACAGAGGGATCAGACGCCAGATACAGACCGCCATCGAAGCCGTAGCTGAAACCAGTTGAATGATCGACGCTACCGATGCTGTTCTTGGGTGAATATTTCTCCACGACAACATTTGCAACACTCTTTACACTTTTTGTACTGGGTAGTTCAACAGCCGATGTTGTCGAATCTACCCACCCATTGGTATGTTCGTGGCAAATGCTGCGAGCCTCGATATTACGCATAAAAGGTCCATAATAAGGATATTCATAAGGCACCACTTCTCCATTAAAGTTTAATGTGCGTCCTCTAAAATTACTACTTTTACGCCATTTGCGTTTATTCTCCTCGCCTGAGGGACCACAATCCAAAACCTGGTTGTATGACAAGATATTCTTATATACGCAATAGTAGTCGCTATTATCATCCTCCATATAGATTGAGCATACCTCAAAACTTACTGTTACGGGGAGATTAGGACCTATATCATAAGGAGTGCCAGCGCTAATGGTGTACTGCACCTTCTGCACCGAAGTGATATCCTCCAAATTATACTTTGTAGTCTCCGAAGCACGTGTGTTGAAGGTCTTGATTGCACGATTGCGTATCTGCTCCTCCATATCAACATAGTACTCCTGCTCGTTTATCCACTTGGTAAACATATCGGCAAAAAGACCATAAGAGTAGGGAGTGATAGCACCCGCATTTGCATTGCTTTCAATCTCGGGTGCCTCCGTAGGCTCGGTATTACCCACCTCATCTACGACCTTCTCGTATGTAGTTTCCTCCTCGGCAACGCCCGTCATTCTGTCAACGATATGGAAGTCGCAACCTCGCACAGCAATGGCTTCGGCAAAGACCCCGTTACTGTCGGTGTCAAGCAGGAACATCGACTCAATCTTCTCGGGAACTGTACTCATTTCGTAGAAAGCCTCCAAGGTCTGGCGCACACCAGGGATTATTTCAAGTGCATCAATCAAACCCTCTTCATCACCTATTACTTGAAAAAACAGGTACATAGAGGAGATCATATCGCAGAATTCTTTAAAATCCTTGAGTGTCGGCTCTATGATAATGATATTACGCCCCATCAATAACTGCACAAGAATCACATCCCACTCCTCAATAGTCGCAATCTGCGAGCTGTGCATCACCACCGAAGCCACATCATCTAATGTATCATCATTCACCGCTGCCACCTTGTTCTGCAGACGGTTCACTAACGCAGCACCGAAATTCTTATAGTCGTGCGCAATGATATAAGCGGGAAGATCCGACACAACATTAAGCGCATCTTCCGTTGGGGCAGAATACTCCTCCGTCTCGAAGATTAGCTCCTGCTGCTTTACAGGCTCATCCTTTTTACAAGCGGTCAGGACAACAGCCACAAATAGCAACAAAATAGCATTGTAAAAAATGCTGAATTAAGTTTGGAAATAATTTTTTTATATTGGTATCATAAGATTAACCTTACAAATATACGCAAAATATGCAAAACTCAAATATTTATCGTGAGCGTTTCGTTTCTTGCAAAAATAATAGAACTTTCGCAGCTCGTTTAATTGAAATAATTTTACAAATATCAATGCGTAAATAGTTGTCCTGAATTTGATGACTACTATGAGTTGTTCGACGTGAAAGAGGACGATGTGCTCGACTTGGCCCCGATAAGCGAATTACAATTTGGCAAAAATCAATATACCCCGCTTGTCGAATGCCAGGCGGGGTAATTTATTGTTTACATTATACAAGTCTACTCTATTTTCGTGTAGGTTAGTGATAGGTACGTCAGATCTGCGTACTTATTTGATGATGTATTTTTATGGTATATATAAATATAACAATCTGCATCGGCACTTGAAAGTGATACATCAAACTCCGTTTGTTTTGACGTTAAAATCTCATATTTATCTGTTGTTATCTCCTCTGACAAATCTTCCAGAACAGCAAAACGATAACCTCTTGTCTTATTTTCATCAATCGAAGACAATATCACCTTATCTAAGACATATCCATCAATACGAGGCAATAATATCGATGCTGTTTGGGTTGACGTGATACCTATAAATCGAATTGTATTAAGTCCACTATTTGATTTATAGTTATAGAATGGTACAGAACTGCTAAATACAAATGGATATCCTCCAAGCATAAATTTTTTAGGCTGAGGGTAGCTCGTCGCCTCTTTCGGGAACCCCTCAGGTATAACTCCTTCAACCTTAGGATCAATGACAATCTCTATCGTTGCGGGGAGGTCGGGATTGGCGGGAGAATCCTGCTCGACAAGGGTTGCATTGCCTCCCAATGTGATATCTGTGGTCATAATGCTACCTGCGGCAAATGTCACGCCAGCGGCAGGAATCTGCTTTGTGCAGCGGTAAAGTTTACCGTCCGCAGTGGTGATATCAATCACGAGATTATCCCCTTCAACAAGCGCAACCGGTGCCGTCGCAATCCACGCCACACAGCCATCCGTGCCAAGCAACACGGGCTCCTCGAAGGTGAGATTCACGCTATTCACGGCCTCGGCGTCGTCCGCCAATGTAATCTCGTCTGACGAAGGATTTATGACATATTCGCCTGCAAGCGCCACCCCTTCGGGTGCTGTAATCGTAACGCTCTTTATCGTGGGCGTATCTTGCAATGAGTTTGAGAGGTTAATCTTCACCGCTGCAATCGTGTGATTCATCGCAATTTGGATATTATTGCCCTTTACACTCTCAGCCTTGCCATACAACACATCATACTCCGCAATATGCTTTGTAGGCTCCTGCGCACTTTGTATCTGCTCTGCGGCACCAAGATTTACGGTAGCACTCTGCTCTGCCACATCTATATTTTCATCCTCAACACCGTAGTACGCATAAACATCGCTCTGCTCGGCAGGCATAACAAGATTATCGCAGACAAACTTTGATTCTGTCGCAGCATCGTAGTCGAAGTGATATACGCCCTCGAGTCCATCGATCGCAACACTCAAACGGTCGCCATCCTCCCACGTTGATTTTTGTCCATCAAAATATACGCGCGTAGCAGAGTTATGCGACGTCTCCAGCGTAACGCGACTATGTTCTACGACGATATCTTCATTGTGATTACAACCCGTAAAAATCGCAACAAACAGCAATAACGTAAACAACAGATTCCTCTTCATAATGCCCCGAATTAAAAGTTATCACTATCCCAATCTGTTATCGTTGCAGATGAATCGCCGCTTGCGGCAAAGCCCTTTTCGAGCGTAATCTCCAATAGCTCAATGCTTGGAACAATATAATTTTGATTTTTCATTTTTATGTTGAATGTGGTTTAGGACATCTAAATTATCAAAAATATTCCAATTGGACGAATTTATACCGCTAAAAGCGTAAAACAGGATATTATTTTGACAATAAAAGAGTTTTTGCCGCTAACAAAAGGCGAAAGTTGGCCTATATAAAATCAAAATCGACAATTCTTTTGGATAAAAGAAATAAATGATTTAATTTTGCGACGCAAAAGTCCTTAAGGGACTTAATGTGATGGTTCCGTAGCTCAGTTGGATAGAGCAACAGCCTTCTAAGCTGTGGGTCGTGGGTTCGAATCCCGCCGGAATCACGATTGAAACAAAAAATATAAGGAGTCCTACAAGGACTCCTTTATTATTTTATTTATTGTAAAAGAAAAAAAGGTGCCCAAAATCTGAGCACCTTTTCTATTTTATGCTGAACGCATTATGAACGTACCTGAGCACCGGCCTTGGTCTCGAGCTGGCGCTGGAGGTTGGCCATAGTCTTCTCGATGGTCTTCTCGTTGAGAGTCTGATTCTTATCCTCAAGAGTGAAGCCCAAAGCGTATGACTTCTTGCCCTCGGGGAGCTTATCGCCCTCATATACGTCAAACAATGTTACGCGCTTCAAGAGCTTCTTCTCTGTTGCGAATGCGATGTTACGCAACTCCGAGAACGATACGCCCTTATCTACCAGCAACGCAAGGTCACGCTTAACCTCGGGGAACTTCGAGAGCTCCTGAACGGCAATCTTCTGCTTCTTGGCTGAGCGAACAATCAAATCGAAGTCAATCTCTGCAAAATAAACAGCCTGCTTGATATCGAACTTACGCAAAACCTCGGGTGATACGATACCCATCTCAACTACGGTCTTGGGGCCCTGTGTGTAGATGATGCCATCAGAGTAGAGGTCGCTCTGCGATGACTCGCAGCGGAGTGTGTAGATGTCGATGCCGAAGCGGCGCAACAACTTCTCAACCGCAGCACGGAGCGTGTAGAACGAAGCCTTTGCAGCCTTCACGTTCCACGAAGGTGTAGCGTCCTGACCTGTAACGGCGATAGCGATGCGGTATGACTCGCTGTAACGTGCCAACGGATTCTCACCTGCCTCCACCTCGGGGTGGAAGAAGTAGCAGTTACCAAGCTCGAATAACTTGAGGTCGGCATTGCGGTGGTTGATGTTCAACTCTACAGCCTCCAAAGCGTTGAACAACAGCGTCTGACGCATAACGTTGAGGTCGGCGCTCAAGGGGTTCATAATCTTCACGCAGTTCTCGGCCTTATACGATGTAAGACCATCGTAGTATGCCGCCTTGGTGAGCGAGTTAGACATAATCTCGGTGTAGCCCGTAGCTGCCAAGTGGTCAGCTGCGATATTGATAAGCTTATTCTTATCGGGGCGTGGAGCGTACGAGAGGGTAGAGTGTACAGCCTGCGGAATCTCCACATTGTTATAACCATAGATACGCAAGATATCCTCCACAAGGTCAGCCTCGCGCTGAACATCTACGCGGTAGGGCGGAACGGCTACGGTGAGTACGCGGCCCTCCTCCTTCTGGATTTTCACCTCCAACGCCTCAAGGATAGCACGCACGGTTGCCTCGGGAATCTCCTTGCCGATGAGTGAGTTTACGCGGTCGAGTGAGAGCTCGAATACGAAGTCCTCGGCGGGAGTGGGGTTAAGGTCGATAATCTCGCTTGAAATCTTACCGCCAGCAAGCTCCTTGAAGAGCATAGCGGCACGCTTCAGCGCATATACCTGAATATTGGGGTCGATACCACGCTCGAAACGGAACGATGCGTCTGTCGAAAGGCCGTGACGCTTTGCCGAGCGGCGGATAGATACGGGGTTGAAGTATGCACTCTCAAGGAAGATATTCTTTGTTGTGTCGCTTACGCCTGAATCCAAACCACCATATACGCCACCGATACACATCGGACGCTCTGCCGAGCAAATCATCAAATCCTCGGCCGAGAGCTTGCGCTCAACGCCATCCAACGTAACGAACGAAGTACCCTCAGCGCAGTTCTTCACAACCACCTTCTTGCCCTCAATCTTGTCAGCGTCGAAGGCGTGCAGGGGCTGGCCCAGCTCGAAGAGAACGTAGTTTGTGATATCTACAAGGTTGTTCTTGGGGTTGATACCTGCGGCGCGTAACTCATTCTGCATCCACTCGGGTGAGGGGGCAATCTTACAATCGGTGATGGTAAGGCCTGCATAGCGGGGTGCTGCGTCAGCGTTCTCAACTACAACCTCAATCTCCAAATCGTGGTTATCAACGGCGAACTCCTCTACCGAGGGGAGCTGTACTTTAACGTCCTTGCCCTGCGAGCGAAGGTAAGCCGCCAAGTCGCGTGCTACGCCGATGTGTGAGGCTGCATCTACGCGGTTGGGTGTAAGGCCAATACCAATGAGGTAGTCGTCCTTGATGTTAAGGTAGTCGCGTGCGGGTGTGCCCACAACAGCCTCCTCGGGAAGCTCCATAATACCGTCGTGCGAAGCGCCGATACCAAGCTCATCCTCTGCGCAGAGCATACCGAGTGACTCCACGCCACGAATCTTGCTACGCTTAATCTTAAACTCCTCGTCGCCACCATTGGGGTAGAGTACAGAGCCAACGGTTGCGCACAACACCTTCAAACCCTTGCGGCAGTTGGGTGCGCCGCAGACGATGTTGAGCAACTCGCCTGTGCCTACGTCAACCTTTGTTACGTGCAGGTGGTCAGAGTCGGGGTGATCCTCGCACTCTACAACGTGACCTACAACCACGCCCTGCAAGCCGCCACGAATGGTCTCAATCTTGCTGAACTCCTCAACCTCAAGGCCTATGTCGGTGAGAATTGATGCTACCTCGTCGGGGGTAATATCACCCAAGTCGATATACTTTTTTAACCAATTAAAAGAGATTTCCATAGTATATGTTTTTTATTATTTTCCTGTTCTAACCTACAAAGATATGAAATAATTTCTTAATTATCGGCTACCGAGCCACAAAAACAACATTCCCGCGAGAATGAAAACCAAATCGATAGCCTTCGAACGGAGGTTTTTCTCCTTGAAGAGCATCGCTCCGCAGGCAAACGACACCACAACCGAGCCTCGGCGAATCATCGACACAACGGAAATCATAGCCTCCCCGTCTGACAGCGCCACGAAGTATGCAAGGTCGGCCGCAGAGAGGAAAAGCGAGATGAGAGGTATGGCCCACGACCAATGGAACGCTGTGCGGTTGGGTTGTAGTAAGTAGATGAGTGTCACGGCAATAGCCATCATCGAGAATTGGTAGATGTTGTACCAGCTCTGCACAAACAGAGGCTCCAACTCGCGCATAATATGGCGGTCGTAGAGTCCACTCGCGGCACCCAGCACAGCCGCCGCAGCTACGCACAATATCCAGCGGTTGCGCGCAAAATCTATTCCCTCGCGTTTACCCGCACGGCTCAAAAGGAAGATTGAAATCAATGCCAACAGGACACCTATCCACTGCAGGGCGTTGAGTCGTTCGCCGAAGATAAGCATAGCACCAACGAGCACCAGCACGGGGCGAGTGGCGTTAATCGGGCCGACGAGTGTAAGCGGGAGGTGCTTTATGCCGAAGTAACCGAATATCCACGACGAGAGGACGATGGCCGACTTTAGTATGATGAGCAGATGCACGCGCAGAGGTTGCGGCTCGACATCGAAAATAGAGCCTGCAAACCACCCCAAATCGCACTCGCTGGAGATAATTACGGGCAGGAACAAGAGCGACGAAAAGAGCGTATTGAGAAGCAACACCGTAGGCACGGCATTGCCCTTTACGGCCTGCTTTTTTGCTACGTCATAGAGGCCCAGCAGGGCGGCCGAAACAAAGGCAAGGATAAGCCACATAGTGCGCTATGCTGTTAGTAGTCCGATGATTACAAATACCGCAAGCGACAGACTCGCAAGGCCGTTGAGCGTGCCGAAAGCGATAGGAATATTGCGCTGATGCGTGGGCGTTACGATGATGTGCTCGGCGATAATGATAGCCGTGAAGATAGCCGCACCCGTCCAAATCCACACGCTCTGCGGGAGCAGTGCCACAAACCATCCGAGGCAGGCGATAGTCACCACGTGGAGCGCGATGCTGATGTAGAGCGACGTGCGTACGGAAAACTTCGCGGGGATAGAGTGCAGACCATTTGCGCGGTCGAACTCCTTGTCTTGCAGGGCGTAGATAATATCGAAACTGCCACACCACGTCATAACCAACAGCGACAAGATACAAGGCACCAAGGCAAACTCGCCCGTAACGGCTATATAAGCACCCACGGGGGCGATGCCGAGCGAGAGGCCTAACACCATATGTGCCAACGATGTGAAACGCTTGCAGTAGCTGTAAAACATCACCACGGCCAGCGCCACGGGCGAGAGCCACGCCGTGAGTGAGTTGATAGTCGCGGCGGTAATGATAAAGAGCAGGGCGTTGATGGCTACAAAGCCGATAGCCGCACGGGGCGACACCTCGCCAGCGGGAATCTCACGCGTTGCGGTGCGGGGGTTGCGAGCGTCAATCTCGCGGTCGGCCCAGCGGTTGAAGCCCATAGCCACGTTGCGTGCAAAGACCATACACAACACCACCTGAACCAAAAGTGTTACCCACCAATAGGGGTTGCTCTCCGCAAGGCTCACGGGCGCAGACTGCACGGCATAGACAAACGACATCAGGGCAAAGGGCATAGCGAAAATCGTATGCGAGAACTTCACCAAACGGGCGTATTTCGTAATTGTATTCATAGTTTTCGGAGGTTTATTATTCCCATTCGGGCATTTACGCTGCAAAGATAGCAAAATATAGTTATAGGAGTTATAGGAGAGATGGGAATTATAGGTGTGATAGGCTTTTGCATATAACACCTATAACACCTATCTTTCATCTATTACCGTTACAAGTTACACCTGTTACAGGGGTGTAACGGCTGTAACTATTGTAACTTTTCGCTTAAATTTTGATTTCTACTCTGAATTGCGTATATTTGCGCGGATATACGTATATATATATGAAGAAGATTCGAAATTTTTGTATTATAGCCCACATCGACCACGGTAAATCGACCTTGGCCGACCGCTTGTTGGAGTTCACTAACACCGTAGGCCAGCGCGAGATGCAGTCGCAGGTGCTGGACGATATGGACCTCGAGCGCGAGAAGGGTATCACAATCAAGAGTCACGCCATTCAGATGGAGTACAAGGCTAAGGATGGCGAAACCTACGTTCTGAACCTTATCGACACCCCGGGACACGTCGATTTCTCGTATGAGGTGTCACGTGCTATCGCTTCGTGCGAGGGCGCACTGCTTGTAGTAGATGCTACGCAGGGTATTCAGGCGCAGACCATATCGAACCTCTACTTGGCCATCGGCAACGACCTCGAGATTATCCCCGTGCTGAATAAGATTGACGTTGAGTCGGCTATGATTGACGAGGTGAAGGACCAGATTATCGACCTTATCGGTTGCAAGGAGGAGGATATCCTTTTGGCATCGGGTAAGACAGGTTTGGGCGTGGAGAATGTCTTGGAGGCTATCGTGGAGCGTATTCCCGCACCCGAGGGCGACGACGATGGTCCGTTGCAGGCTTTGATTTTTGACTCTGTGTTCAACCCCTTCCGTGGTATTATCGCCTACTTCCGTGTCTTCAACGGCACAATCCGCAAGGGCGACCACGTGAAGTTCTTCAATACGGGCAATGACTACGACGCCGACGAGGTGGGTGTATTGCGTCTGAAGATGCAACCCCGTCAGGAGATTCGCTCGGGCGATGTAGGTTATATCTGCTCGGGTATCAAGAATGCCAAGGATGTGAAGGTGGGTGATACCATCACCACTATGGCTAACCCCTGCACGGAGGCTATCGCAGGTTTCGAGGATGTGAAGCCTATGGTCTTTGCGGGTGTCTATCCCGTTGAGGCAGACCAGTATGAGGATTTGCGCGCTTCGCTCGAGAAGTTGCAGCTCAACGACGCCTCGCTTACCTTCGAGCCTGAGTCATCGCTGGCGTTGGGCTTTGGTTTCCGTTGCGGTTTCTTGGGCTTGCTTCATATGGAGATTATTCAGGAGCGTTTGTACCGCGAGTTCGATATGGACGTTATCACTACCGTTCCCAACGTGTCGTACCGCATCACTACCACATCGGGCGATGTGCTGGAGGTACACAACCCATCGGGTTTGCCCGAGGTGACGAAGATTTCATCTATCGAGGAGCCATATATCAACGCGCAGATTATCACCAAGGCTGACTTCTTGGGTGCCGTGATTAAGTTGTGTATCGACAAGCGCGGTGTTATGAAGAATCAGAACTTTATCACTACCGACCGCGTGGAGGTGAATTTCGATATGCCCCTGTCGGAGATTGTCTTCGACTTCTACGATAAACTGAAGAGTATCTCAAAGGGTTACGCCTCGTTCGACTACCACCGCACGGGTTATAAGCCGAGTAAGTTGGCCAAGTTGGATATTCTCTTGAATGGCGAGCCTGTAGACGCTTTGTCATCGCTCATTTACGCCGACCACTCGTATGACTTCGGTCGCAAGATGTGTGAGAAACTCAAGGAGCTTATCCCCCGCCAGCAGTTCGACATCGCTATTCAGGCGGCTATCGGTGCGAAGATTATCGCCCGCGAAACCGTTAAGGCTGTGCGTAAGGACGTTACGGCGAAGTGTTACGGAGGCGATATCTCGCGTAAGCGTAAGCTGCTGGAGAAGCAGAAGGCTGGTAAGAAGCGTATGCGTCAGGTAGGTCAGGTGCAGGTGCCGCAGTCGGCATTCTTGGCTGTGCTGAAGATGGACTAAGAGCGAGATGAAAGAGCAAAGATAAAAGATAAAAGATATGAAAAAGACTATTATCGACCTTTTCGAGCAGTCGGTTGAGAAGTTTGGCAGCCGTACATTCCTGCTTGAGAAACACGATGGAGCGTTCCAGCCTACAACCTACGCGGAGTGTAAGCAGGAGGCATTGAAGATTGGTGCTGGTTTGACCGCTATCGGCATTAAGCCCAAGCAGACCGTATCTATCTTGGCCGAGGGTTGCAACAATTGGATTCTCTCGGAGCTCGGTTTGTTGTATGCAGGTGCTATCAGCGTACCCCTCTCAATTAAGTTGGAGGAGGCTAACGATTTGTTGTTCCGCTTGCGTCACGCCGATGTTGTGGCCATTTTCGTGTCACGTAATCAGTTGCCCAAGTTCCGCAAGATTCGCGAGCAGTTGCCCTTAATTGAGCACGTTATCGTCTATGATTGCGATGCGAAGCTCGAGGAGGGTGAGATGTTCCTCTCGGAGCTTGCAGCCAAGGGTGAGGCATATTTGAAGGAGCATAAGGAGGAGTTCTTGGCCATCGGCAAGTCTATTCAGAACGATGACTACGCAACTATCACCTACACATCAGGTACTACTGCTGACCCCAAGGGTGTAATCCTCACACACCGTAACTATACAGCAAACGTAGAGCAGGCACTCACGCGTATCTCTATTCCTTCGGACTATACGATGTTTATCATCTTGCCTTTGGACCACTGCTTTGCGCACGTAGCAGGTTTCTACATTATGGTGGCGTGTGGTGCATCGGTAGCCACTACGCAGGTTGGCCGCACACCTATGGAGACGCTGAAGAATGTACCCATCAACATCAAGGAGGTTAAGCCCCACGTGTTGTTGTCGGTTCCCGCTTTGGCAAAGAATTTCCGTAAGTCTATCGAGACATCTATCAAGAAGCAGGGCCCCAAGGTAGAGAAGTTGTTTAAGTTTGCGTTGAAGGTTGCCTACGAGTATAATCAGGATGGTCTTAACAAGGGTAAGGGTTGGCGCTTTGTGTTGAAGCCGCTGGTTTCGTTGTTCGATAAGATTCTCTTCGAGAAGGTACGCGCAGGCTTTGGTGGCAATATCAAGTTCTTCGTGGGTGGTGGTGCACTCTTGGATTCGGAGTTGCAGCGCTTTTTCTACGCCGTAGGTATGCCTATGTTGCAGGGCTATGGCCTCTCGGAGGCTACTCCCATCATCTCGGCTAACTCGCTCGGCGCAGGCCGTCACCGCTTCGGCTCATCGGGTAAGGTTATCGAGCCTTTGGATTTGAAGATTTTGGACGACGAGGGTAACGAGATGCCCGTAGGCGTTAAGGGTGAGATTGTCATCAAGGGTGAGAACGTTATGGCTGGCTACTGGAAGAACCCATCAGCTACGGCCGAGACTGTTAAGGATGGCTGGCTCTACACGGGCGATATGGGCTATATGGGCGCAGATGGTTTCCTCTACGTCTTGGGACGCTTCAAGAGCTTGCTTATCTCTGCCGATGGCGAGAAGTACAGCCCCGAGGGTATGGAGGAGGCTATCGTGGATAAGTCGCCTCTGATTGACCAGATTATCATCTACAATAACCAAAGCCCCTTCACATCGGCTATCGTAGTACCCAACCGCGAGGCTATGCGTCAGATTTTGGGTGGCAATACCGACGAGGAGTCACTCCGCAAGGCGGCTAAGGCTATCGGTGCGGAGGTTGATAAGTACCGCACAGGTGGTCAGTATGCTGACGAGTTCCCCGACCGCTGGTTGCCCGGTGCGTTGGCTATCGTGGGCGAGGCCTTCACCGAGCAGAACGGATTGGTAAACAGTACTATGAAGGTTGTGCGCGGTAAGGTTGAGGAGTACTTCGCCGACCGTATCGAGTATGTTTATACTCCCGAGGGTAAGAAGATTGATAACGTTAAAAATTTGGAGTCAATCGCACAAATCGCTAAGTAGGCTTAAATGCTTTCTATAAAGAAAAGAGGGTGCTAACCAAATAGGTCGGCACCCTCCTTTTTTATATATATGTGTCCACTACGGACGCAAACCGCTACCGCCCTGCAGCGTGATAGTCTCTCCCGTCACGTAAGAGGCATCGTCCGAGGCGAGGAATACAGCTACACGACCAATATCCTGCTTGGGGTCGGCAAAGCGTCCGAGCGGAATACCCTGTATGGTCTTCTGGAAGAGTTCGGGATAGTTATCTCGCCACTGCTCCAAACTCTCGGTCATAGCCAACGGACATATAACATTCACACGTACGCCATCGGGACCCCACTCCGCAGCCGCCACGCGCGACATACCGCGAATACCCTCCTTCGCTGCGGCGTATGACGACTGTCCGAGCTTACCAAACAGGCCAGCACCCGATGCAAAGTTAATAACCGAACCCTTACTCTCCTTCAGATAGGGGAAGCACTCGCGCATATAGAAGAACGCAGCATATAGGCCCGAGTAGATAGCAAGGTCGAAATCCTCCTTGGTGTGCTCAATGAGGGGCGTTCCCGACTTCGACACCTGCGCATTGTTTACCAGCGTGTTCAACTTGCCGAACTTCTCGATTGTCTTGGCCACAACATTCTTGATAGCCTGCTCGTCAGCACCGTCCGCCACGATGGGCAACACCTCGACGCCATACTTCTCCTCCAGCTTCTGCTTCGCCGCCACAAGACGCGACTCCGTGCGACCTGTGATTACAAGATTTGAGCCCTGCTCTGCAAAGGCCTCTGCCAATCCATATCCGATACCCTTACCACCACCTGTGATAAGTGTAACATTTCCTAAAAGTCGTTTCATAGTATTGTAGTTTTAAGTTATAGAATCCAACTTTAATATATACAAAGTTAATAATTCTATGGGTATTACCAAAGCGAGAAAACGTTTTTTTGTTGATAGAAATGGTCGTTATGTGCATCACCCAACGGCGTGATGATACCTATTTTATCCCGAATAATCTACTTTATGCTTGTAGATAATTTCGTAATTTTTTAGGGGACTATTTAGTCCCCTAATTTTTTTGCACGAAAAAATAACGTCAAAATTATTTGTCTTTTTGTAAAGTTTGTTTTACATTTGCATTAACAAACAGGACTACTCAACTATTTTTAGATAATTATAACCTTAAAAACTATTACAACTATGAGAAAGAGAAGAGGCTCCATTAACATTATCGATATGATTAAGGGGCAAGTTAAGAATTGGCTACTGCCATATCCGTTCAAGATTGTGGGATATGTTATGCTTTTGGCGATGCTGGTTGTGCTGGCCGCCGATATATTCTTTAATGTCGAGGTTGTTGCGGGCGATGTTGTCGCTCCTAATCTGTTCCCCGCAACCATTCATCGTGCGCAAATTATCCTGCTCTATTTGGGTATGTTTCTTATCTCTTGTTCTCGCGAGCGTAACGAAGACGAGATGATAGCCTCGCTGCGTGGCGAAACGCTCAAGGAGGTGTGTTACATTACATTCTTTGCGTGGGTTGTCTATCGCGTCATTATGGCGTGCGTCTCAGCCGATATGTTCTATATCGTTCACGATGAGCCGTTTATTACCCCATTTATTGTCTGGATTCTCTACTATGGCCGTTTTGAGAATAAGCTCAAGCAGTTGCGTCGCGCAAGCCGTAACTTCACACTATAACCCTCAAGAAAACTATTACAATTACAACTATGAAAACACCTCTTTTTCCCCACTCGTTCCAGCGCATAGGTTGGATTATTTTCGCCATCGGTGTAGCACTTGGCGCGTATTCAATTATCAAGGGCTTTGATGGTAGTTATACGCTGAATAATGTAACCATCATAAGCATTATCGTCGGCGGTCTGTTTGCCACCTGCTCGTGCGAGAAAATCGAGGACGAGATGACGCAGCAGTTGCGCCTTAGCTCGTTGCTCACGGCTCTCTATATCAACTATGCGGCGCTAATAGTATGTGCGTTGCTGGTTTACGATATGGACTTTTTGAACGTGATGATATATAATATGTTCACAATTCTGCTTATCTTTATGGTCGTTTTTCGATGGAAGATATGGCGTATGAAGAAAGGAGCAGAAGATGAAAAATAAGATACGTGTTGCGCGCGCCGAGGAGCGTATGACACAGCAACAGTTAGCCGATGCTGTGGGCGTAAGCCGTCAGACAATCAACGCCATCGAGAGTGGTAAGTTTGTCCCCTCTACGGTTTTGGCATTGAAGATAGCGCAGAATTTTGGTAAATCGGTTGAGGAGATTTTTCAACTCGAAGAGAATGATTAAAAAGAATGGCGACCAGCTCGGAATGAGTGGCCGCCACTTTTTATTTATCACATATCAACAGCGACGAATCACCATACGATAGGAAACGGAAATCATTATCTAATGCATAGCCGTACATCCTGCGCCAGTCGTCACCGATGTAGGCCGAAACTAGCAGCAGTAGGGTGGACTTGGGCTGGTGGAAGTTGGTGATGATGCGTTTCACTATGCGGAAGCGGAACCCCAGCGGCGTAATCATAATCTGCGTGGACGCCTTCAGGCGCTCCAAGCCATTACGCTGCATATATCCAATCAAATCCTGCAACACCTTACGTCCCGTGTAGTCTGCGGGAATATCGTAGCTCTCCCACTGACCAATAACGCGCTCCGTGTCGGGCTCTCCACTCTGGCGAATACGCCAGCCGAGTACGGGCAACGACTCCAGCGTTCTGACCGATGTCGTACCCACGGCTGTCACATTACCCTCGTGAGCAAGCAAATTTTGCAACGTGGCAAGGCGCACCTCAAAATGCTCGGTATGCATAGGGTGCTGGGCAGCATTGTCGCTCTTGACGGGCAGGAACGTACCTGCACCTACGTGGAGCGTAACCTCGTCAAAATCAAAGCCCTGCTGCTTCATCTGCGCAATCATCTCGTCGGTGAAATGCAGGCCAGCCGTCGGTGCGGCCACCGAACCCTCGAACTTGGAATATACGGTCTGGTAGCGTGTGAGGTCTATCTCCTCACTCTCGCGGTTGAGGTATGGCGGAATGGGGATACGTCCAAGATATTCGAGTAGCTGACCAAACGTAAGGTCCACGTCCCACTCAAAACGCACTATGTGCTCACGCTCGCCACGCTCTGCAATCTCGGCGCGCAAGGAGCAAGGCGTACCCTCGTAGTCAAAGTCAATTCCAATAAATCCCTCTTTCCACTTCTTGAGGTTACCCACAATGCAACTCCACTTGCACTCGCCCTTAACGGTGAAGGCGTGCTCATAGTCGGCTGGAGTGTGCGGCTCAAGGCAGAACACCTCAATACGGGCACCCGATGCCTTGTGCATAATCACACGCGCGCGGATAACCTTCGTGTTGTTGAATACGAGCAGTGAGCCCTCTGGTAACTGCTCGGCCAACGAGCGGAAATGGCTCTGCGAAATATCGCCGTTGCGGTATATTAGTAGCTTCGAGTCGCTGCGATTTTCCAACGGAAATTTCGCAATGCGCTCATCGGGCAGGGGATAATCAAAGTCGTTTATATCTATGTGACGTTCCATATTCATCATTATTATTGCCGCAAAGTTACAAAATAACGCGTGTTTCGATAAAAACTATCGCGTAAAAATCCTAATATCCGCGTTTATTTATAACTTAAGAATCTCTGACGCCACCTCCTCGGCTGTGTCGGCGAGCGAGAGTAACAGATTTTTGTATCGTCCCTCACGCTGCAACTGCTCCAAAAGGGGATATACGGGAATCGTCCGAGTCCAATGCTCGCGTCCAAGGAAGACCATAGGCGAGGCAAAGCCAAAAGTCTTATAGTGGTTCTGCGCCGCATCTTGGAACACCTCCTGCATAGTACCCGCACTACCGGGCGAATAGATTACGCCACCCTTGGCGATAGCCAGCAGGCCATCTTCGCGTATGCTATTATCAAAATATTTAGCTATATGGCTTGCAAAGGGCGTTGCTGGCTCGTGGCCATAAAACCACGTGGGAATGCCTATGCTGCAATACTTCTCATCGCGCGGATAACGCTCCATAACCTCATAGGCCGACTCCAGCCACCCCTCATTCTCGAACTTCGGGGCGCGGGCCAACATCTCCACAGCCTTCTGCAACTCCTCCTCCGTGCGTCCTGCCATCCACGCGCCAAGATGCGTAGCCTCCATAGCCCCTGGGCCTCCGCCACTGACCATCAGCTTACCCTGCTCGGTGAGTAGTTTGCTTGTCTTTGCCACCGTGTAATATACCTCGTCCGTGCGCGAGAGCGAGTGACCACCCATAATAGCCACCACAGCACGCTCGTCATACTTCGCAAGCATATCGTGCAGAGCATCGCTAACCGAGTGGTCGTGTAGCGAACGTGCCAACGTCTCGCCAATATCGGACGACTGCTTACCTTGCGCTATGTAGTGGGCATATACCCTGCTGTCGTAGCACGCAAGAAACGTATCCGCCTGTTGAGGATTATACCCAGCATAGAGCGTCTGCGCCGAATACAACTTGGCAGGAAAGAGCATAAAGGGCTTGGGCATAGAGGGGAAGATAAAGCAGTTGGCATCTACCCTGCGGCGCATATCCTCGGGGATATTACACCCCATAAAGATACAATCGGTATAGTCACACTCCGCAGCCTCCGCCACGCGAGTGAAATCCACCGCCTGAAAAGCATAGTGGCGTAGCATCTTCTCCTCGGCGACCAATCTCTGTAACTCGTCGCAGCACTCTATCTCGATGTAATTTTTTCTGTTCATAATGCTAAAGATTAGGGAAGACCATCGGCGCTTGCACGGTCACAAAATCGGCACCATTGCCATTTACGGTACACACCACGCGCACGGCCTTGATAGGCTTCGTGGGGTTATCTATCGCACCGCCACCACAATTGAGATCGCAGACACGTGTAAAACTCTTGCCATCGTAGCTCACCTCCATATAACCGCCATTAAATATAAATCGTGGCAACTGCAGGTTACCCGTGCGCACCTCCATACGGCGACACTTAACGGGTTCCTCGAAGGTGTAAAGAATCCAATCGCCATCACGCCCCACACGCGACGTACGCGCTATGCGGCCATACCCCTCGGCATTGGTATAGGGGAAACGCTCGCTCTCGTCAATCGACGAGGTAATCTTAACTTTCGGTTGCAACATACGCCAACGCCCCTTGACTGCTGCCTCGGGACTGCGAGCACCACCCATACGGCTATAAAAAGCGTAACGCTGCGGCTTGTCGGTCTTAATCGGGGCGGTGTAGAGATGTTCGCCCTGCTCGCCCACGATATTATAATATATATGCGTGCGGTCGTCACTCTTGGCCGTCAGCACACCCTCGTTATAGGCCACCTTGGGCGGGAAGATACGGAAATCAATACCCATAGCTACCATACGGCTATAATGGCCACTTGTAAGGCGCGAATAGAACTCACTCCACTCTGCGCCCTCACCACGCCACGCGACCTCGCTCAAAGCACAGATACGGGGGTAGGTTTGGTAGTAGATAAAGTCGTAATCGTAGTGCAGGCGCGAGATATATGCCTCACTGAAAAATGCCGCCTGAAGGCCCACAATATTCTTCATCTGCTCGGATGTAAACTCCTCAAAGCCAAACGACAGAGGTTTCTTCGCATCGAATATCGCCGCCCAATCGTGCCCCTCCTCACGGGCCGTTTGGCGCATATCGAAGTAGAAGTAAGCACCCGGCATAACGACGGTCTTATACCCCTTCGATGTGGCATCTTGGCACGCCTTAACATCTTTCCAGCCATAGACCATAGCCTGCTTTGTCAGCTCACCCGTAGCCGCCGCCTCGTTCCATACGCAGGGACGCTTGCCATACTTCTCGACAATCTTCGATAGGCGATTCATAAAGTAGGCCTGCAACGCCTCGCCATCTGTCAAACCCTCACGCGCCATCAACGCCTTACAATCGGGGCAACGCATCCACTGCGCGGTATTCACCTCATCGCCTCCGATATGGATATATTGCGATGGGAAAAGCTCCGACAACTCGCGCATAACATCGTCTAACAGAGCATAGTTAGCCTCCTTCGACACGCACATCACACTACGCGTATCGTAGCCGTCCGAGGCCTTCAGGCCAGGAGTGTAGTTGCACAAAATCTCTGGTTTCACGCGTGCCAGATTGTGGCTATGTCCGGGCAGGTCAATCTCGGGAATAATCTCTATATTGCGCTTGGCTGCATAGGCCACAAGCTCGCGTATATCCTCGTGCGTAAAGTATCCGCCATAACGCTCATCCCAACGTCCATAACGCGCTGCAACGGGCGAACCAACACCGCGAAAACCACCTACCTCAGCCAATTCGGGGTGCGATTTAATCTCCACACGCCAACCCTCATCGTCCGAGAGATGGATATGTAACTTATTGATCTTATGGTGCGCAAGATTGGCGATAAACTTTTTCACCTGCTCTACGTCCATCCACGTGCGGCACACGTCGAGCATAAATCCGCGATACTCAAAGCGTGGTGCATCCTCAACCCTGCAACCACCCACCATCACGGGCAACGACATATCGCCCGCATAGACCTTCGCAGGCAGAAGTTGCAACAGAGTCTCTATGGCATTATGCACTCCCGCAGCGCTGCCGCCCTCCACAAGAATCGCCTGCTCGCCGATGTCCAAAACATACTCCTCTGCGGCCAAATTTTTGTTTGTGCGCAGTACAATATCGCCCCTCTCGCCTTCGTTATACTCGCGAATCTCAAGCGGAATATATTCCGACAGGTATTCAGCCGAGGAGCGGAGTTCTGGGTAGTGTGTAATCTTAGTTGTTGTTAGTATAGTAAAGACTCCGCCCCTTTTTTCATACTCGCGTGGTGCGGGGATTATATTTCCAGCATCGGCAGGCAGAGCCGAGAAGGCCACAACAGCCGCCAATAAAATCGCAAACAATCGCATAATCATTAAAATTTATTCTCTACAAAGTTAATATTTTCGAATGAAAATCATAACTTTGTGAAACTATAATTTTATTAGAGATGAACTACGACAAAAAACTCAAAGCCGCGGAGCGCCTCTTGGAGGTGATGGACACCCTGCGCGAAAAGTGCCCTTGGGACCGCGAGCAGACCATTGAATCACTCAGAAATAACACCATAGAGGAGACATACGAATTGGCTGACGCCATTGCCGATGGCAATATGGAGGGCATTAAGGAGGAGTTGGGCGACCTGCTCTTGCACGTTGTCTTTTACTCGAAGCTGGGCGAGGAGCAGGGCGCATTTGACTTTGCCGACGTGGCCGATGCCGAGTGCGACAAGCTTATCTACCGTCACCCCCACGTTTACAGCGACATACACGCCGACACGCCCACCGAGGTGATGAAGAATTGGGAGGAACTGAAACTACGCAAAAAGAAGCGTCAGGGCGGAATCTTGGGCGGTGTACCTCGTTCACTGCCTGCTATGGTCAAGGCTTTCCGCATTGGCGAGAAGGCTGCATCGTCGGGCTTCGACTGGGAGCAGAAGGAGGATATTTGGGCAAAGGTCAAGGAGGAGATTGCCGAAATTGAGGTAGAAATTGCCCGTGGTGACAAGCAGCGCACGTTTGAGGAGATTGGCGACTTGTTCTTCGCGTTGGTGAATATGTGCCGCCTCTATGGCATAGACCCCGAGATGGCTTTGGAGCAGTGCAACAAGAAGTTTATCTCGCGTTTCCAGCATATGGAGGCCGAGGCTGATGGTCGCCTCTTTTCGGATATGTCGGCCGAGGAGCTTGACGTGCTTTGGCGCAATGCAAAGAGAGATGAGAAGTAAAAGAGCAAAGAGCAAAGATGAAAGAGCATAGATATGATAATAGTATAACAAGGCAGAAGAGCAAGAATTTTGCTATACGCATCATAAACTTTGTCAAATTTCTGCAAAACGAAAAACACGAACGAATAATATCGTCACAACTTTTTCGAAGTGGAACGAGTATCGGCGCAAATGTAAGAGAGAGTTACAATGCTCAAAGCAAAGCTGATTTTATTAGTAAATTACATATAGCGCTTAAAGAGGCTGATGAAACTGCATATTGGCTTGAACTCTTATACGAAGGCGAAATAATAGACAAACACTCTTTTGATTCGATATACAACGATTTGAAAGAGATTATAGCGTTACTAACAGCAAGTATAAAAACCTCAAAGAAAAACGAAATACAAAGTAAATTACGACAATAAGATAATTCGCAAAGAACCATCTTTGCTCTTTCATCTTTTATCTTAATTAACACTATGAAAACCAGAGTATTATGGGGGGGGTAATTTAGCCCACGCATTCAGAATGAGAAGTTATACAATCGTTACATTGGCAATCATTACCGCTTTAGGTTGCGCCTGCTCAAACAAAAACAGAGAGGCACGCATCGAGTATATGGAACCCGAGGAGGTAGAGCAACAAAAGCCGCTACCCGAGGGTGCCATCGCATTTGACTACTCGAACCATCTCTATTTTGATGTTGTGTTGCGCGACTCAGTTGCTGCGCGAATGATTTTTGATACGGGTAACACCAATATCTTGATAGACAACAAACTCTTCAAGGAGTATTTCGCACCGTCGGAGACTCTGCAACGAACAATAATTCAGGGCACTGGAAATAGTTTGGAGGCTGTATATAGAGATACGAGCGATTGGAGATATAGCATAGGTGAATACAACCAAACCGAGCAAGGAGCCATTATAATGGACTTGCAGAAGATTATCGGCAATGAGGCTGATGGTATGTTTGGTATGGAGTTTATGCGTGGTCGTAAGGTGGAGTTTAATTATGCCGATGGGTATATGCTCATTTTACCGCAAGAGGCTCAACCCGCCGAAGGATACACCTGCGTAAAGTGCAAATGGTTGGATAACAGGCAGGCGAGAATGGTTATGCCCATAAGCCTGAAGATTAACGAGACGGTATCGTTCGATGGTAACTTTTTGGTTGATATAGGCTCAAGCGGAAGTATAAGCCTTAACAGCAGTCTGGTCGCAAAGCTAAAGTTAAACCGCGTTCTTACCGATGTAAGGAAAAAGATATACGACACGGGCGGTGTTGGTGGCTCGCGCACCGATTACATTTTCACAGCGGAGGGAATTTCGGTGGCTGGTTGCGAGCTTAAAGATGTAGTTACTGATTTTTCGGGTAACACGCAGGGTATGATGGCAAACGATAGCTTTGATGGTCTTGTCGGCAACGCTTTGTTTGAGCGATTTGATGTTATCTTCGACTTTGCAAAGTGCGAGATATGGCTTCGCCCGAACAAAAACTTTAACACTTCGGTAAACTTCGACTCGGGAATGACATTAACGCCCCAAGAGGATGGCTGGGTTGTAAATGGATTAGTTGAGGGCGGCAATGCCCACCGAGCAGGAGTAAGGCGTGGAGATAAAATCATCGCAATAAATGGTCTTGCACGTGAAAAGGTAAGTCTCAAAGAGTTGAAAAGAATGAATCGCTCTGCCGAAGATTGGAAAATTGTAGTAAAACGAGATAATACCACTACCGAAATTACGTTTAAAAAGGAAAAATATTAACAGAAAATTTTGAATTAAAAGAATATGGCACTTATTAGAAAAGTTCGTGGACACGTTCCCTCGATTGGAGAGAATACATTTTTGGCCGAGACGGCTACAATTATTGGCGATGTGACAATCGGTAAGGATTGCTCAATCTGGTATGGCGCAGTGTTGCGTGGCGATGTGAACACCATCACCATCGGCGACCGCACCAACATTCAGGATGGAGCCGTAATCCACACTCTCTACGACAAGTCACCCAAGCCCTCGCAGACTCATATCGGAAACGATGTATCTGTGGGCCATAACGCCACAATTCACGGCGCACGCATCGGCGACAGCGTACTTATTGGTATGGGTGCTACGGTATTGGACAACGCGGTAGTTCCCGAGGGTTGCATCATTGCAGCCAATGCCCTCGTGCTCTCGAATGCACAGCTTGAGCCCAACTCGGTTTATGCTGGCGTGCCTGCCAAAAAGGTGAAGGAGATTACACCCGAGCAGCGCGAGACAATCGTAAAGCGCACGGCGCGCGACTACCAGCTCTACGCCTCTTGGTACAAAGAGGAGGAGTAAATCTCCGCTGATATACACCCCCGTTACGCCCTAACCATTAAACTTAAAAACAGAGAGTTACGATGTTTAATTTCAGCCCCCGACGTTCCACAGCCGTGGTGAATGTGATG
>JAZRLD010000050.1:0-3304 GCA_045646685.1 Alistipes sp.
TCTTATTTTTCTGACTTAATCAGAAAATTAAGCATACTTGAATGTTGACTCATCAGATACGGTCAACTTCTTGCGTCCCTTTGCGCGACGCGCTGCCAATACCTTGCGGCCGTTAGCAGTAGCCATTCTCTGACGGAATCCGTGCTTGTTGATTCTCTTACGACGAGAAGGCTGGTAAGTTCTTTTCATTGCCATAACGATATCGTTTTTGTGTTTGTTTCACATATTCGCGCAGATAGTGCCGTAGCATAATCTTTGCGAGGTGCAAAGGTAAAACGTTTTTTCTGATTTAGCAAAATATTTACGAATAAAATACTCTCGCCATACCCTTTTTGCTCATTTTTACAGCTTTGAGAGGCTCTTTTGTGGCATTAGGAAGGCTTCTGCGGGGCATTTTTACGCTACATATCCTTAAATAAATCCACTTCGCCACGCTCTACCTTGCCGTACATTGCGGCCAATTCACCCACTACGGGCGACACCAATTCGATGGTATCCTTAATCGCTTCGGCACGCTTCGCATCGCCCTTTATGCGGTACAACATAGCGGCGTAGAGCGCGCGGAAAGCGAGCTCGGTGTCGGAAATATCCTCTTTCTTAACCATCGCACGCAACTGCGGTAGCTGTGGCGCAAGTTTGGCAAATGTCTGGCGATAGTGCTCACCTACGGGGTTATGCATCAGTTGCAGATGGAGGTTGTGCATATCACCTATGAGGTGCAGCGTGTGCTCCAAGTGGCCACTCTCCTCCTTACCCTCCTTGCGCAGAAGGTTTACAATGTCCATATACCATAGCAGATAGATGTGTTTCTGCTCCTCCTCCACCTGTCGCGGTGCTATGAGTTGCGAGTAGATAGCCTCGGGGCTGAACTGCAATGCGCGCAGTAAATCCTCCAACTGCCATAGGTAGAGAATATACTCTGCGATATTCTCCTTACGTTTTGCTTGTGCTATATCCATATTCTTATGTTTTTCATTTTATAATCCCCAATCCTTAGCCTCGGCTTTGCTCTCGGGCGCGTTGGGAACGTTCGCAAAGAAGTTTACGCCCGTCAGGCGCTCCAGCTCCTTTATCGAAATCATATCCTCCACCGTAGGCTTGTGTCCCACATCAGAACGGTGCGGAATGATAAATGCTGCGCACTTCAGCTCCGAGGCTTTGCACTCCATAACACTCTTGCCCGTGCGGCCCGACTTTGTGCGCAAAAGAGCCTTGTAGTAGGCTGTGGGTACACCTACGCGTTTGTTGTCGTTCTTGTTTACGGTTGTTCGCGCCTTAATATTGGTACCATCGGGGGCGGTAAAGTCATCATATATTGCGCCCGTTACGACATAGAGCGTGTCAGCACATATCTGACGGTCCACGAAATACTCCAGGTTATTCCACGCTCCGCCGCGCTCGTTGAAACCATCGCGAAGCTGTGGCGCTATGTTGGTCACGTAGAATGTCTGGTTGTTCATCTCTCGCGAGGCGGTGCGCTCGCCCGAGCCAAGCATATGGCCACGTGTGTAGTCGCCATACGAACGGTTAAGCGTGATTTGAATATTTACGGGTAGCGTGGGGTCGAAGTCGTAGTTATCCACACGCTTCACATCGCCCTTGTATGTGCGATGCACAGGCGCTGCCACCCATAGCGGAGCGCGATGCTCGCGGCTGTAGCATACCGTGTAGTTGCGGCGATTGTCGCCAAGCAGATGACTTGTGATGTATATATCGTTGCTCGCCTTCTGTGTGGGAAGCTCGGCCCAGCCTGCGTGTGCAGTTTTGCCTTTTGGTGCGGGGGGCTCGGCAGGTGACTCTGTAAACTCCACCTCCTCTATCTCTGCCGCATCGGCCTGCTCGGGGGCGAAATTATCGTAGAGGTAGTTGCCCGCCACGAGCAGAACCACTACTATTATATATATAATGGTCTTGTTGCCTCCCAACTTATGTGTTCTTCTTCTCATCTTACTCCTTGTTGCGCGAATCAATCCAAATTGTTACCGGTCCGTCGTTTACCAACGCCACCTTCATATCTGCACCAAACTCGCCCGTTGCAACCTTCTTGCCCAAAGCCTGCTCCACCGAGGCTACAAACTTTTCATACATCGGGCGCGAGATAGCCTCACCCGCAGCGCGGAAGTATGATGGGCGGTTGCCCTTCTTTGTCGAGGCGTGCAACGTGAATTGGCTCACCACCATCACCTCGCCCTCGACCTGCTGAACGTCGAGATTCATCACCCCCGCCTCATCGTCAAAGATGCGCAGGCGCAGAAGTTTTCCCGTCAGCCAATCTATATCCTCCTGCGTGTCGGCCTCCTCAATTCCGACCAACACCATCAGTCCCTTGCCTATCTCGGAGTGTACGCGGCCCTCGATTGTAACCGAGGCCTCCGTAACGCGTTGAATCAACAATCTCATAGCTACATTGACTCAAAAAACTCCCACAAATTATCCTTTGGCGCGGGGGCTGTGATGCTCACCTGCTCCTTGCGTACGGGGTGCAGAAACTCCACACGGCGAGAGTGTAGCGAGATACCTCCATCGGGATTCGAGCGCTTGGCACCATACTTCAAATCACCTTTGATGGGGCAGCCAATCTTTGAGAGCTGGGCGCGAATCTGATGATGACGACCTGTCAAAAGCTCCACCTCCACCAATGTGTAGCGTGTCGAGCAACCCAGCACGCGGTAGTTGAGCATAGCCTTCTTGCCATCGGCCTTGGGTTTGTCGTAGGCACGAGAACGGTTTGTGCGGCCATCGCGCACGATGTAGTGGGTAAGCGAACCCTCCTCCTGCGCGGGGCGTGCCTCAACAATGGCCCAGTAGGTCTTGTGAATCTCGCCATTGCGAATCATCTCGTTCAGGCGCGTGAGCGCCTTCGAGGTCTTGGCAAATACCACAGCGCCACTCACGGGGCGGTCGATGCGATGCACCACGCCGAGGAAAACATCTCCGGGCTTATGGTCGCGCACCTTAATCATTGTCTTAATATCGTTCTCCAACGCCTCCTCCGTCTCGCGGTCGGGCTGTACCAACTCGCCACAGCGTTTGTTCACCACGATGATGTGGTTGTCTTCGTAGAGTATATCTTTGGGGTGTATCATAATCTATAATTTAAACATAAACGGCAATAAATCCTTGGCGCTACCCACTATCGTGGCCGTGCCGCCGCCCGCCATAACGATGCGTATGGGGCTCTGCTGACGATTCTCCGTGTCGAGCACCACCTGTCGGCAGGCACCGCAGGGGTAGCACTCGCGCTCCGAGGGGTTGGAGGCGATGGCCATAGCCTCAATGGGGTTGTCGGCGTGGTTTGTGGCGT
>JAZRLD010000051.1:0-23898 GCA_045646685.1 Alistipes sp.
TCCCTCGATATCAAAATCCACACCAATCAGCTGCTTAACATTACCCGTAGATTCAGTGCCATTGTAAGATGATATCTTTACAAATGCCAACTGATTCTCAAAATTGACCTTACGCACCAAATCAGCAAGGAAGAGGAACGAACCACTCAGCACACCCAAAAAGATAGGTGTGCGGCCCTCGTAACGCTCATTGAGCTGCTCGGCAACACGCGTTACAGCCTTATCAATCTCCTCGACGGGAATAAGCACACGGAAGGTCTTATCGTGAAGTTTGATTTTGTTCTCCATTATGTAGTCGGGGTTATTTATCCAAAATCTATATTTCAAACGAGCGGGCCGCAATCGCAACCCGCTCGATTATCTCTATTTCAGCAAGGCCTTAACCTCTTCGTAAACAGTCTGGCCGTTGTAACCGAACTTTTCGTCAAGCACCTTGAACGGAGCCGAATAACCGAAATGGTCGCAACCGTGAATCTTGCCGTTCTCACCAACCAAACCGCGGAGGTTGATTGAAAGACCTGAAGTCATACCGTAACGTACGATATCCTTCGGCAACACGCTATCCTGATATGATTTAGGCTGGTCGCGGAACAAGCCCTCACTCGGAACACTCACAACGCGTACGGGAATACCCTCCTTCTGCAACATCTCGGCACCCTCCATAAGAGTCGACACCTCCGAACCAGAAGCAACCATTACAACCTGAGGATTTGCAGAATCCATTACTACATACGCACCCTTAATAGCCTGCTTTGCCTCATCACGACGGCTACAGTTCAATGCGGGCAACGACTTAACATTCTGACGTGAGAAGATAAGAGCTACGGGGCGCTTCTCGGCCATAGCCATCTGCCAAGCAACGGCAGTCTCCTCGGCATCGGCGGGACGCAATACCAACATCGAGCGCTCGCCCTGATGGTTGTGTACCTGCTCCATCAAACGAATCTGCATCTCCTGCTCGATAGGCTGGTGTGTAGGACCATCCTCACCCACGCGGAATGAGTCGTGCGACCATACGTAGATAACCTTCAGGCGCATCAACGCAGACATACGGATTGCGGGCTTCATATAGTCAGAGAATACGAAGAATGTACCGCACGCGGGGATTACACCACCGTGCAATGCCATACCATTCATAACGCAGGCCATAGTAAGCTCGGCAACACCTGCCTGGAAGAACTGACCTGTGAAATCGCCCTTCTGGAACGCCTTTGTCTTATTCAAGAAACCGTCTGTACGATCCGAGTTACTCAAATCGGCTGACGATACAATCATATTCTCGATATGCTCGGCATATACGCCCAACATTGTAGCCGACGCTACACGTGTAGCTGTGTCGGGCTTAACCTCAACCTTATTGTAGTCTATTTCGGGAATCTCACCAGAGAGGAAGCGGTTCAACTTGCGCGCAAGCTCCTTGTTCTGCTGACGCCACTCTGCCTCAACCTCCTTCTGCTTCTCCATCCACTCCTTCAACTCAGCACGACGTGCCTCATAAATCTCATGAGTCTCCTCGAAGAGCTGGAAGGGATTCTCAGCATCACCGCCCAAGTTCGTAACTGTAGCAGCAAGATCTGCACCTGCACCAGACAAAGGCTGACCGTGAGTAGAGACCTTACCCTCGAAGCTTGAGCCATCGGCACCCATAGCACCCTTGGCCATAATAGAGTGGCCAATGATAAGTGTAGGACGCTCAGTCTGAGCGTTCGCCTCGGTGAGAGCAGCACGCATCTGGTCCACATCGTGACCATTTACGTCAATTACGTGCCAACCCCAAGCGCGGTATTTCGCAGCTACATCTTCAGAGTCAATCTCATCAACCTTGGTAGAGAGCTGAACGTTATTAGCATCGTAGTACATAATAAGGTTCGCCAAACCGAGGTGACCTGCAACGCGACCTACACCCTGTGAAATCTCCTCCTGAACAGCACCGTCAGAGATGAATGTATAGGTCTTATGTGCCATCCACTCGCCAAAGCGAGCCACCATAAAGCGCTCGGCAATAGCGGCACCCAAAGCCATAGCGTGGCCCTGGCCCAACGGTCCTGATGTATTCTCCACACCGTGCATAACATCAACCTCGGGGTGACCGGGAGTGATGCTACCCCACTGACGGAAGTTCTTCAAATCCTCCATTGTGTAGTAACCCGACAACATAAGCACCGAATAGAGCATCGGCGACATATGGCCCGGATCGAGGAAGAAACGATCGCGGAAGGGATACGCAGGATTCTCGGGGTCAAACTTAATGAACTCCGAGTAGAGCAAATTGATGAAATCAGCACCACCCATTGCTCCTCCGGGGTGACCTGACTTAGCTTTTTCTACCATAGCGGCAGCTAAAATACGAATGTTATCTGCTGCCTTGTTGAGTTTAGAGTTAGCGAACATATCTTTTTAGTATTCTATTCCTAATTCACAAAGATAATATAATTATCTTAACTTACCTGTTTTAACTCGAAAAAATTTGCTCCCTCGAGCTTCTTTTTTGCATATTCGAGAGTTACAGTGAACTGAGTCTCTCCCGATGAGGGGATATCGTACATCGCATCGATGATAATAGCCTCGCAAATTGAGCGCAAACCACGTGCTCCAAGTTTATACTCATCGGCCTTCGATACGATGTAGTCCAACACCTCGCTATCAAACTGAAGCTCAACATCATCCATTGCAAACAGACGCTCATACTGCTTGACAATAGCATTCTTCGGCTCGGTCAAAATCGAGCGCAAAGCCTCACGCGAAAGGGGCTGCATATAGGTCAAAACAGGCAGACGGCCCACCAACTCGGGAATCAAACCGAAAGATTTCAAATCCTGCGGCATAATATACTTCATCAGGTTGTCACGGTCGATTTGCGAAGCGCTCTGCACGCCATAACCTATGGCACGAGTATTCAGACGCTGAGCAATTTTCTTCTCAATGCCATCAAAAGCACCGCCACAAATGAACAAAATATCCTTCGTATTGACCTGAATAAATTTCTGGTCGGGGTGCTTACGGCCACCCTGCGGTGGAACATTCACCACAGTACCCTCCAAAATCTTCAACAGAGCCTGCTGCACTCCCTCGCCCGACACATCACGTGTAATGCTGGGGTTATCGCTCTTGCGAGCAATCTTATCCACCTCGTCAATGAACACGATACCGCGCTCGGCCGCCTCAACATCGTAGTCGGCAACCTGCAACAGACGCGAGAGAATACTCTCCACATCCTCGCCCACATAACCAGCCTCGGTCAAAACCGTAGCATCAACAATGGTAAAAGGTACGTTCAACACGCGCGCAATGGTACGCGCCATCAACGTCTTACCCGTACCCGTAGGGCCTACCAAAACGATATTCGACTTATCGATCTCAACATCGTCCGTAGAAACACCCTTTGCGCGGCTAATAATACGCTTATAGTGGTTATAAACCGCCACCGACATATAGCGCTTGGCGTCGTCCTGACCTATGACATACTGATCCAGCACAGCCTTAATCTCGGCGGGCTTCATCAGCTCCTCCATCTTGAACTTGACCTTGCCCTTCTTACCGCCACGCGACTCGGTGAGTTCGCTCTCGACGAGCATCTGATAACCGCGCTCAACGCAGTTATTACAGATATTCACACCACCCGTACCCTGAAACATCAGAGCCACATCACTACGCTTCGCACCGCAGAACGAGCAGCAATCCTCCGCGCTGTGATTGGATCCTTTATATTTTTGTGCCATAAAACTCTTTTTACTTTGAACGCTTACCCAACACCTGGTCGATAAGTCCATAATCACGCGCTTCGTACGATGTCATCCAATAGTCGCGGTCGGCGTCTTGCTCAATCTTTGTAATATCCACCCCCGAGTGGTTTGACAAAATCTCGTACAACTCGCGCTTGGTCTTAATAATCTCGCGAGCCGTAATCTCGATATCCGACGCCTGTCCCTGCGCACCGCCCAACGGCTGGTGAATCATAACACGCGAGTGAGGTAATGCCGAGCGCTTGCCTGCAGCACCTGCCGTAAGCAACACAGCACCCATAGAGGCTGCAAGGCCCGTACAGATGGTAGCCACATCGCTCGAGATAAGCTGCATAGTATCGTAGATACCCAAGCCTGCCGACACCGAGCCACCGGGAGAGTTGATATATATCTGAATATCCTTCGAGGGGTCCACCGACTCCAAGAACAGGAGCTGTGCCTGAATGATATTTGCGGCATCATCGTAAATGGGCGCACCCAGGAAGATGATACGGTCCATCATCAAACGCGAAAATACGTCCATCGTAGCCACGTTCAACTGACGCTCCTCGATGATGGTCGGCGACACGTAACCCGACTGTATCGAATTAAAATTATGCAACTTAAGGCTGCTTATGCCGCAATATCCGCGAGCATATTTTTCAAATTCGCTCATAAACACTACCTACAATATAATTATTAAGTTTCGCTACGACCACACAACACCGCGCCACAACTGACAAAACGCCGATACGCAGCCGTATTATAAACCAAAATTTGGACTCTGCAAACTTTACGCCCAGAGTCCAAATTAAGAAATATTTTACACGAATCCGACAAAATACCTTATTATATATAATGTCGAACGTATGTCGTTATTAAATCTCCTGTGCCAACTTAGCGAACTCCTCTGAAGTTACAGACTTGGTGCTAACCTTGATATTAGACTTAACGTACTCTACAACCTTCAACTCGTAGAGCTTCTCGTAAATCTTCTGAGCCTGCTCCTTGTTCTCGAGAATCTGCTTAGAGAAGTTAGCAATCATCTCCTCGGGTGCTGAAGGCATACCGTACTGTGCGAACTGAGCCTTTGCGAACTCCTTAGCCTCTGCCTCAACCTCCTCCTGAGATACTGTAAGCTCGTAAGTCTGGATGAAGTGCCTCTGGATGTAGTTCCAAGTGAACATCTTCAAGAAACCGTCGAAGTCCTTCTCGATCTCCTCCATTGAGAACTTACCCTCGTTGATAGTGTACAACCAACGCTTCAAGAATGCCTCAGGCATCTGCAAGCCAGCCTTCTCCATCAAGAAGTTGCGAACGCGGATAGTGAACAAGTAGTCAGCCTCGCGAGCCATCTCAGTGTCGATCTCTGCATCGAGGTACTTATCCAACTCCTCCTCGTTTGTTACCTTACCGTCAGCGAAAGCCATCTTGAAGAACTCCTCGTTGAGCTCGGGGTTAGCAAACTGACGAATCTGAGTAATCTCCAATGAGAACTGGGGATTAACACTCTCCAACTCATCCTCCTTAACCTGAAGAATAGCAGCACGCTGTGATGTTGACTTGTAAAGCTCGTTTACGTTTACGTCCATCTTGTCACCAACCTTCTTACCGATGAAGGGAGCGCGCTCGTCGTCAGACATTGAGATAAGACCTACGTAAGCGTCCTCGATACGCATATCGCCATTGTCGAGAGTTACGGTCAAAGCCTCGTCCTTCTTAACCTCCTCAACCTCTACCAAGCGGCCGAAACGGCGCAAGTAGTTATCCTTGTAAGCCTCGTGAATCTGCTCATCAATCTTAATCTTGTTGTAAGTAAGCTTATCATCCTTTGAGAGCTCTACCTCAATCTTGGGAGCCTCACCAATCTCGAACATAAACTCGTGCTCGGTGTTGTTCTCGAAGTCGAAGTCACCCTGCTCCTCTGAAGGGATAACATCACCTACGTAGTCGATACCCTCGTTCTGCAAGTACTCGAATACTGAGTTAGAAGCCAACTTGTAAGCCTGCTCAGCAACGATACCCTTACCGTACATCTTGCGAACTACACCCATAGGAACCATACCGGGACGGAAACCGGGAATGTTCACCTTGCGCTTGTACTCGCGCAATGCCTTATCTACTGCCTCGCTGTAATCAGCCTCGCTTACAACTACCTTCAAAACTGAAGTACCTACTTCACGCTGTTCTCTTGTAATTTTCATAGTTTCTTCGTTATATTTTATTCGATTTTATTTTTCAAATTCGATTTCGAGGTGCAAAGGTAATAAATTTTAATTTATTAGCACGCTATATTGACAAATTTATTCTCTATTGGCTACTATATACTCCCTCGGCTGGTATAATTGATCTCTCAAACGGGGCTCAAAACCCGCCTCACGGATAGCTCGCTGAATACCCTCGGCATCGAACTGGTTATGTGCACCAGCACTCGATACCACATTCTCCTCAATCATTATCGAGCCCATATCGTTCGCTCCGCTATGCAGAGCCAACTGCGCCGTAGCCTTACCAACGGTAAGCCACGAAGCCTGAATATTTCGGATATTATTGAGTATCAAGCGACTCACAGCTATAACGCGCACATACTCCAACGGTGAGAAATTTGAGCGCACGCCCTCCTGCTCAAGACGCGTGCCATCCGAACGGAAAATCCACGGAATAAATGCAATAAATCCCCAATTACCCTCGGGGCAACGAGCCTGCAAATCTCTGATTTTCAACAAATGCTCCACGCGCTGATGCGGGGTTTCGACGTGGCCGTACATCATTGTAGCCGACGTAGGGAGATTCATCTCGTGTGCCTCGTGCATAACATCTAACCACTCCTGCACACTCGGCTTTGCCGGTGAGATTGCCTTGCGCACATCGTCGCACAGAATCTCGGCACCAGCACCCGGAAGAGAGTCCAAACCCGCCGCAACCAGACGCTCCAACGCCTGACGCGAAGATATTTTGCTAACCTTGGCGATATGAGCCACCTCAGGCGCACCCAAGGCGTGCAGACGCACCTGCGGATAGAGGTTTTTCAGTGTAGAGAATAACTCCTCGTAAAACTCTATACCCAACTTGGGATGCAGACCACCCTGTAAGAGTAGCTGATCACCGCCAAGCTCTAACATTCGCTCAATCTTCTCCTTATACTCGGCAATTGTCGTAATAAACTCGCGCTCCGTCTGATGGGGTTTGCAATGGAAATTACAGAACTTGCAGCCTGAAATACAGACGTTTGTAATATTCACATTGCGGTCTATCTGCCACGTCACCACATTTGGATCAGGCACAACATTACGGCGTACCTCGTCAGCCACTGCCGCCAAGCGCTCCAACGGCGCCTCATCCCACAACCAATATGCCTCCTCCTGCGAAAGAGCTACCCTATCGCGGGCCTTTGCAAAAATCTCTTCGGCTCTCATTATTTATTACTTACGATAAGTTCAAAATCGATGGTACGGCGACGCATATCAACACCCTTAACACGAATCCACACCTCATCACCAAAGGCTATGCGGCGGCCCGTAGCTCGACCGACAACCTCGAAGCGAGCCTCGTCATAAGAGTAGTAATCGCCCTCAATATCGCGCAGGAAGGCCATACCCTCAATGTGGGTGTCGTTCAGCTCAACGTAGATACCCCACTCGCTCATACCCGAGACGTGGCCCTTGAACATCTGGCCAATCTTATCCTGCATAAACTCCACCATCTTATACTTGATAGATGCTCGCTCGGCCTCCGATGCGATAATCTCGCGCTCGGTAGCATAGACACACTGTGCCTCAATCTTGGTCTTATCGGCCGACTTACCCTCCGCTAAATATCGCGCCAGCAGGCGATGCACCATCATATCGGGATAACGGCGGATAGGCGAAGTGAAGTGTGTATAGTATTTGAAAGCCAAACCATAATGGCCAATATTATCGGTAGTATATAACGCCTTTGACATACTTCTTACGGCCAAAGTCGAGATAGCATTTGCCTCGGCACGGCCACGAATCTCGCCTACCAACTTATTTATAGCCTTTGCCACAGCGCGGCCCTTCGATGCGCGGAACTGATAGCCGAAACGCAATACGAAATCGCGGAAGCGAGAGAGTTTCTCCTCATTAGGCTCATCGTGAACGCGGTAAATCATCGTGCGTGCCACCTTCTTGCCATTAACCATTCGGTATGTGCAATACTCCGCCACCTTCTGGTTGGCCAAAAGCATAAACTCCTCAATAAGTTGATTTGACTCCTTCTGTTCCTTGGTATAAACCCCTAACGGCTTACCCTTCTCATCGAGGATAAACTTAAACTCATCGCGCTCGAAACTGATAGCACCATTCTTGAAGCGGCGCTGACGCATAATCTGCGCCAAGCGATTCAGCACACCAATCTCCTCGGCATAATCACCCACGCCCGTTTCGATGCGAGCCTGAGCCTCAGCATAGGTAAAACGGCGGTCGGAATATATCACCGTGCGACCAAACCACTCGTCCAGCACCTCGGCATTTTCATTTAGCTTAAACACAGCCGAGAAACACAACTTTTCCTCATTAGGGCGGAGTGAACACAACTCGTTACACAATCTTTCGGGCAACATCGGCACCGTGCGGTCAACCAAATATACCGATGTACCTCTATCGCGCGCCTCACAGTCAAGCACATCGTCTGGACGAATATAGTGTGTTACATCTGCGATATGCACACCTACCTCCCAAATATCATCTTCCAATTTGCGGATAGACAAAGCATCATCGAAATCCTTCGCATCGGCAGGGTCGATAGTAAATGTTACAATATCGCGGAAGTCGCGGCGCTCGGCATAATCGCGCTCGGTAATCTCCGAGCTGATAGCCTGCGCAGCCTCGTCAATCTCTGGCTCAAAGCGATACGGCAAGTCATACTCGGCCAAGATGGCGTGCATCTCCGTATCGTTATCACCCACCTGACCTAACACATCGACAATAACACCACGCGGCGAGCGCATACCCTCGTGCCAATCCGAGATGCGGAAGACAACCTTATCGCCATCCTTCACCTGCGGATAATCCTTACGAGCAAAGAAGACATCCATAGGAAGTTTTCGTGCATCGGGGCGTACAAAAATTGCCGCACGGCTAACCTCTGCAACACCCACATATTGTTTATTGCTACGCTCCAGCACCTTTGTGATAGCTCCCTCGGGATTATCGCCCGCACGCAGAGCCTGACGCTGAAGTACAACCTCCACGCGGTCACCCTCCAACGCGTAGTTTACATTACGCTGATTTACATATATATCGCTCTCCAGCTCCTCGACCTTAACATAGGCAGCCCCCGAAGCTACCATATCCACCGTACCCTCATAATGGGGCAACTGTGATGTAGAGAGCTGATACTTTTCGCGGCTATGGCGCACAACAACTCCCTGCTCGACAAGCGCATCGACCAAATCGCGCACCATATATCGAGCCTCCTTATTGTTTCCACCCGAGGCCGACACCAACTGCTTCATAGAGAACTCGCGGTCGGGGAACTCGCGAAACATATTTATGATGAATGCTGCACGCATCTGCTTTGAATCTACGTGAGGCGCAGTACCCTTCTCGCGGCGCTGACCTCTTTTTTTAGCTCCTCTCATTTGTTCAATATATTAAGTGCAAGTTGATACATAAACTCCTCTCCCACAGCAAGAGCTCGCTCATCGGGCAGGAACGTCGCCGTATGCGAATGGCCCGAACTACGGCCTACGCCCAAACAATAGAAAAGCGACGGGTAAAGTTGTGTATAATATCCAAAATCCTCGGCCGTATTACGCGGTTCAATATCCTTCACCACAAAACCGTGGCTATCGGCCAAAAGCATAGCTTCGTAAGTAAGTTGTGCATCATTCTCCACGCAAGGATAGCCGTGTCGAATATCGACATCAACCTCCACATCATATTTATACTCCACCTCCTCGGCCGTATGAGCAATCATATCCTTTACGCGAGTGCGTAGCTTCTCGTCAAAAGTTTGCATCGTACCAGCGCAATAGGTTTGGTCGGGAATGACATTCGCAGTACCCTCGGCAACCACCTTACCAACCGATACAGCGCATACATCACTATTGAAGGTATTCAAACGCGTGATCAAATCAGATATTGCTACCACCGAGTCCTTGATGCGGCTACGCATAGCGGTGTGACCGCCAACACCCTTTACGGTGAAATGTAGCTCATCTGTCGAAGCCATAAACTTGCCCGGGCAGAAGCCTATCTCGCCCACCTCAAGCTCTGCATCGACGTGTTCGCTGATAACAGCGGCAACATTATACTCCTTAAAAGGATTCTCCTCCAAGACAAGTTTAGCACCTCCGAGGTTACACTCTCCGCTCGGCTGGAATATGGCCAGCAACGTACCCTCAAAGTCGCGCTCAGCCTGAAGGCGTTTCAGTACGCCATACAACACTGCCGCGTGGCAATCGTGACCACAACCGTGCATAACACCCTCGTTCTGCGAGGCCCACTCCACACCCGTCAGCTCCTTTATAGGCAGGGCATCAATATCTGCACGCAACACAACGCAACGGCTCAAGTTACCGCGCTTGCCCTCGATACGAGCCAACACACCCGTATTAGCAATGGGGCAATGCTCGATACCCAACAGCGAGAGTTGCTCCGAGATAAAAGCCGCCGTACTATGCTCCTCAAACGATAGTTCGGGGTGGCTATGCAGATGTCTGCGAAAATCCTCTGTTCTCATATATCTCTATTTTTTCTTCTCAAACTTATGCGGACGCCAGCGCGCGGCCACCTTGGTCATCTGTGCGGTATATTCGGGCGTTGTTCCGCAACATCCACCCACGATATTCAACATACCCGCACGGCACAACTGCTCCAACTCCTTGCCAAAGCGATTAGCCGCCGTTACGGGCTGCCCCGCAGATGGATATGCTATAATTGGTTTCTGACAAGATGCCAACAACATCTTCACGGCACTCTCCAGAGGTTTCACGCCGTTTGTACAGTTGAAGCCTATTGCCGCAATCTCCTCCATAGGCAAATCCTCCAGGAACTTGGCTATGGTTGCACCATTTGCCACACGACCTTCGATGCGCGACAACACGGCCGAAACTATAATAGGTATCTCCTTATTGATTTTTCGGCACTCCTCGATGGCTACCGCGGCATTGCGCACGTCCATAACCGTCTCAACGAGGATAATATCCACACCACCATCTATCAAACCGCGTATTACCGCAGCATATGCCTCGGCAAGAGCTTCGGGTGTGGTATCATTGGCTAATGTGAGGTTACGATTCGTGGGGCCTACCGAGCCAGCAACAAGGCGAGGGTGCTCCGTTGTAGAGTATTTATCCGCCTCACGACGAGCAATCTCCGCGCCAGCACGTGCCAACTCATAAGAACGCTCCGCCAAGCCATACTGCGCCAAACAGAGCGCATCGGCACAAGTGGTATTGGTGGTAATAATATCGGCACCCGCCTCCAAATAAGCGTTATGAACGGCCGCAACCTGCTCCGTGTTATCCACATTGAGCAACTCCAAACACCCCTTCGCACCCTGTGAGAGGAGTTGAGTGCCCATTGCGCCATCTAATACACATATCTTTCTACCAAGTATCTGTTCCAAATTCATTACCTTATCGTTTTACTATTTCCACTTCAAAGAGCTTATTCCAATTCTTGCCCGTAACAAATATTCGTTTTGTTGCAGCGTCGTAAGCTATACCATTGAAAACATCGGTATTATCACTTACATCCTCATTCTTTAACAAGCCTGTAAAATCAATCATACCCTCCACAACACCCGTCTTGGGGTCGATAATCAGTACGCGGTCGGTGGTATAGACATTTGCCCAAATCATACCGTCAATCCACTCCAACTCGTTGATGAAACGTACGGGCTCACCACGCAGCGTAACGGTTATAGTACCCTCGCGACTGAATGTTTCAGGGTTGAGTTTATAGATATTGGCCGAGCCGTTGGACATATATAGTTTCTCGCCATCTGACGTCAAACCCCAACCCTCGCCTGCATAGCGAAAATCGCGTAACTTCTTACCCGTCACCATATCATATACGTGGCATACGTGCGACTCCCACGTAAGTTGATAGAGTTTGTCGCCCAACAGAGTTATACCCTCGCCGAATTCGTTTCGGGGCAGTTTAATCTTTGTCTGCGGCTTCTCATCACCCAAAGCGTAAGTGTTTATCTCCGAACGACCATATTCGCCCGTGCCCTCCCACATAACGCCATTGACAAATTGCAGGCCCTGAGTGTAACTTTTGGGGCTATGAGGATATACATTCTTAACTACATAACCATACTCCACAGGTTGCACCACCTGCGGCATAGAGGCACTCTTTTGAGTCTGCGAGCCGCACGCAACCACGACCGCAGTCGCAAAGAGTGTCATAAAAAATCGCTTCATAATATCCATATTTTAAGCAAATATACGACAAAATTCCAAAACATCAGCCAACATACCTTATAGAAATAAGCAAACGACAAAGAAAAGTCGTATCAAGACAAAAAAGAGGCCACCAACAAATGTTAGTAGCCTCCATTTTTGACTAAAAGTTGTATAAGAAGAGGGTTTTCAAGGCTTGCGCAGCTCGAAAAACCGCAGTTTACTTGCGTAAATGAGGATTTGAGAGCAAGCGTAACGCAGAAAACACCTTATTAGACAACTTTTACAATTTGTCTTTCTTCACACCCTCAAAAGTCATCTTTACGGGAAGAATATCACCCTTCTCGTCGAAGTGCAACTCCTCAATGCAAGTCACACGGTTATCGCGCTTGTTCGACTCAATGGGACGACGGTGGTAGATGATATAATACTTACCACTACGAGGATTATGCACGATAGAGTGGTGACCAGCACCACGTGCCACCTTGTCGTCCTGCTGCAAGATTACATTCTTACGCTCGAAAGGACCAAACGGAGAGTCTGAAATAGCATAAGCAACCTTGTAGTTGGGTCCTGTCCAGCCACCCTCTGACCACATAAAGTAGTACTTGCCGTCGCGGATAAACATAAAGGGTCCCTCAACATAGTTCTTGGGTGTAACCTCCTTATACAAAGTACCATCCTCAAAGGGTACGATGCTCTTGAAGTCGTCAGCCAACTTCACTACGTTACAGTGACGCCAACCGCCATAGTACATATAGTGAGTACCATCCTTATCCTTAAATACGAACTGGTCAATAGGCTGCGCGCCATTTACAATCTCACCAATCAGTGGCTTGCCAATCAAATCCTTGAAAGGACCTGCGGGGTTATCAGCAACAGCCACGCCGATACCGCCAATCTCACCCTCGTGAACATCGTTTGCACCGAAGAAGAGGTAGTACTTACCATCCTTCTCGATAGCTGCGGGAGCCCACAACGCCTTATCGAGCCATTTAATCTCGTTATTATCGATAATACGCTCGTGCTTGGTCCACTTCACCAAATCCTTTGACGAGAAGCAGTCAAAGAAAATCTGATCCTCGTAGGCTGCCGAGTAGGTAGGATAAATCCAGTAGGTCTTACCGAACACAATACCCTCGGGGTCAGCATAATCTCCCTCAAAAATAGGATTACCCGATGTCTTCTGCGCATAAGCCGCAGCCGATGTCATTACTGCCACCGCCACAAAAAACAGGTTTACAATCTTTCTCATAATACAGTTATTTTAGGTTAGTAATTATTTCAAACCCATTGCCTCAACCAAAGCCTGTGTCTCGGGCTTGTGGCCGCGGAACTCAACGTAGATATCCATCGGATGACGCTGACCGCCCTGCTCCAACAGATGACGGAATGACTTCGCTGTAGCGGCATCGAAGATACCCTTCTCCTTGAAGAGCGAGGATGCATCGGCAGCCAACACCTCGGCCCACTTATATCCGTAGTAACCAGCAGCATAACCGCCAGAGAAGATATGTGTAAAGGCGGGAGCCATTGCCGTACCCTCAACTACGGGAGTTACCTGCACGGGAGCCATAGCCTCCATCTCAAAGGGCTCAATCTCGCCAGCATAAGGCTCTGTCATAGTGTGCCAAGCCATATCGGACATACCGAACGAGAGCTGACGCACGTTGCTGTAAGCGGCCAAGTAGTTCTTCGCAGCAACAATCTTCTCAACCAACTCGGCAGGGATAGCCTCGCCAGTCTGGTAGTGTACGGCCCACATATCGAGGTACTCCTTCTCGGTAGCCCAATTCTCCATAATCTGCGAAGGCAACTCTACGAAATCACGATATACGCTCGTGCCATTCATAGACTCATACTCACCCTTTGCCAACATTCCGTGCAACGCGTGACCAAACTCGTGAAGGAACGTTGTAAACTCATCGAAAGTAAGCAACGAGGGAGTTGTCTCGGTCGGCTTTGTAAAGTTCATTACAAGCGACACCAAAGGACGTGTCTCTACGCCATCCACAATCTTTGTACCGCGGAACTCTGTCATCCACGCGCCCGAGCGCTTCGACTCGCGGGGGAAGAAGTCGAGGTAGAGGACAGCCATCAAATCGTTGCCGTCGTACACCTCGTATGCTGTTACATCGGGGTGGTAAACCTGAATCTTATCGTTGGCAACGAATGACAAACCGTAGAGCTTCTCTGCCAAAAGGAATACACCCTTGATAACGTTATCGAGCTTCAAATAGGGCTTCACCTGCTCGTCGTTGATAGCATACTTCTCCGACTTGTACTTCTCGGTATAGTATGCCCAATCCCACGGCATAAGTTTATCCTTCAAGCCCTTTGAATGAGCATAGTCGCTGATTGTTGCATAATCCTTGTGTGCAAAGTCAATAGTCGAAGCGCGCAACTCCTCAAGGAATGAGTTTACATTCTCGGCGCTCTCGGCCATACGCTCCTCGAGGGTGTAATCGGCGTGAGTCTTATAACCCAAAAGGTTTGCAATCTTCATACGCAACGAAGTGATATTGCGGATAATCTGCGAGTTGTCTTGCTCACCGCCCAATGCGCGGCTGTTGTATGCACGGTACAACCTCTCCTTAATATCGCGCTGCGAAGAGTACATCATAAAGGGGCCATAGCTCGGAGCCTTCAGCGTCACGGTCCAACCCTTCTCACCACGTGCCTTAGCCTCGGCAGCCAAACCCTCCTTTACGAAGTCGGGCAACTCTGCCACCTGTGCCGGGTTGGTGATGTTGATTGCAAAGGCATTTGTCGCAGCCAAAGCGTTCTGACCGAAGATAAGTGTTGCCTCCGACAACTCAGCGGTATATTTACGATACTCCACCTTCTTGTCGTCAGCCAACGCTGCACCCGAACGAGAGAAGCTCTTATAGCTATCCTCCAATAGCTTTATATCCACATCTGACAAGCCGCGACGTGAGCCCTCATATACGGCCTTCACGCGAGCAAAGAGCTCGGGATTCAACGCTACATCGTTGCTAAGCTCCGTAAGTTTGGGCTGTATGCGCAGAGCGATAGCCTCCATCTCCGCCGAAGTATCGGCCTCGTTAAGGTTATAGAACAATCCCAAGATACGATTCAACAACGCACCCTGACGCTCCATCGCTACGATTGTATTCTTGAATGTAGGTTTTGCGGGGTTGTTTACAATAGCATCAATCTCAGCACGCGAAACAGCGATAGCAGTCTCAATAGCGGGCTCATAATGCTCTATCTTAATAAGATCGAACGGGGGTGTTGCGTGGGGAGTATCCCACTCCGCAAGCAGAGGATTCGACTCATCAATTTCGGGCAGCTCAACAACAGGCATCTTATCGCCTGCACATCCTGCCACAAGTGCACTTAGTGTCATCATTAAAAATAGTTTTTTCATCGTTATATTTTATTGGTTTTTCATCTATTTCTTAATCGAATCTACACCTATGGGGGTAACAATCTCAATAGGATTAGCTCCAACTCTCTGTAATGAGTCGGCCGTAGCCAACGAATCAGCCTCAGCCTGCAGACGTGCAGCCTCACGCTCACGGCGCGAACGCTCGGCTCGCTGACGCGCCATTTCTCGGGTATCGACGCGCACTATCATCTCATCGGGGCGTGCCTCTTCCCCAATCTCCTCCTCTGGCTCTATCAGACCGCGCGCTACCAGCATAGCCGACTTATCAGGCTCCGCACCACGGAACGCGCGATACATATCCATTCCTGGGCGTGTACCACCCTTTGAAAGTACCTCACGGCGGAATCGCTCGGCTGTAGCCTTATCAAATATATCGCCACTCTCCACAAAGGCCTGATAAGCATCCTTATCCAGCACCTCGGCCCAGATATAGAAGTAGTAACCTGCCGAATAACCACCATCGAAGATATGGCTGAAATATGTATAGTGGTAACGTGGCTCAATCTGCGGGATAAGACCTCGCTTCTCTACGAGAGCCTCACGCTCAAAGTCGGCAACATCTATTATCTTCTCGGCACTCTGCAATGAGTGAATATCCAAATCCGACAACGCGGCAGCAACCAGCTCGGTAGTATTGAAACCCTCGTTGAACTTTGCGCTCTGCTGAATCTTTTGAATCATATCGTCGGGCATAACATCACCCTTGCGATAGTGCACAGCATACTGCTTAAGCATAGGCGTCGCAAAGGCCCAATTCTCCATAATCTGTGACGGGAGCTCCACAAAATCGCCCTCCACGCCACTCAATCCGCGATACTTGACATCGGCAAAAAGGCTATGCAACGCGTGGCCGAACTCGTGGAAGAAGGTCTCGGTTTCGTCAATCGACAACAGCGCGGGCGCACTACCCACAGGACGCGTGAAGTTGCATACGATAGATACTACGGGCAAGACACGTTTGCCATCCTTATAACTCTGTTCGACATATGCGCCACACCACGCACCCCCCGACTTGCTGGCACGAGGATAGAAATCCATATATAAAGCACCCAACGGAGTATCGTCGCTATCAATAACCTCATACACCTCACACTCGGGGTGATATACGGGAGCCTTCAGAGGGCGGAAAGTTATACCATACAAGCGATTGCAGAGGAAGAAAATACCACTCTTCACATTATCCAACGACAAGTACTCGCGCACATCCTCCTCCTTGAGGTTATAATCCTGATTACGCACCTTCTCAGTAAAGTACCACCAATCCCACGACTGAAATTCACCCTCGTTCTTTCTGTCGCGACGATAGATAGACTTCATCCTACTCAACTCCTGCTTGGCGCACTCCAAAGCGGGTGCCCAAATCTGCTCAAGCAACTCATAAACTGCATCGGGAGTAGAGGCCATCTCATCAGAGATAACATAATGAGCATAAGAGTCATAGCCCAACAACTTGGCCTTCTCATAACGTAGGCTGACCATCTCGGCAATGACATCGTTATTATCATTCTCACCACCATTGTTAGCTCGCGCAATATATGCCTTGTAAATATTCTCGCGCACCTCGCGATTCTGCGCATAGGTGAGCAGGGGCAACATACTCGGCTTCTGCAGAGTGAAGATATATTTTCCCTTCTTATCAATACTCTTGGCATACTCCTGCGCCGCTTCGCGCACCTGCGACGGTACACCCAGCAAGTCGTCTTGAGGGAGCTCCAACTCAAAGGCATTTGTCTCGGCCAATACATTCTGACCAAACTTCACGCCGAGCGATGTAAGCTGCTCATTTATCTGCTTCAGGCGACTCTTATCCTGCTCCGAGAGCAGTGCGCCCGAACGCTCGAAACGGCTATAAATCTTCTCTGTAAGGCGGCGCTGATCGTCATCGAGGTCGAGAGAGAAACGACGGTCGTAAACCGACTTAATCTTCTCGAATAGCGCATCGTTCATCAGAATAGCATCGCTATGTGCCGCCAACTGAGGCATAATCTCCGACGATAGAGCCTGCATCTGCTCGTCAGTATCGGCCGCAGCCAACAACTCGAATACGGTGCTTACGCGCGTAAGCATCTGGCCCGAATGGTCGAAAGCAAGAATTGTATTCTCAAAATTGGGTTCCTGCTTGTTCTCTACGATAGCAACAATCTCCTCGTTATGAAGCGACATACCGCGCTCAAAGGCGGGTTTGTAGTGCTCAAACTCGATTTTGTCGAAGGGTGGCACACCATAAGGAGTTTGCCAAACCTCCTCGAAAAATGGGTTATCACCCACCGTTTTCTCTTTATTACACGAAATAAAAGCCATTATCAGAGTCGCTAATGCGAATAAACTTAAAAAGCGTTTCATCCTTAAATTTATATTTAATACCTTTGCAAAGGTAATATTTAACGTAAAGTTATGCAACTATTTTATGCACCAGATGTAACTCCTCCCTATTATACGCTCTGCGAAGAGGAGTCGAAACATTGTGTCAGAGTCCTACGCCTCAAGGCTGGAGATGAACTTCACATCACCGATGGCCGCGGAAATATGCACCGTTGCCGCATCGTGGAGCCTCACCAGCACCACTGCACCGTGGAGGTTATCGAGACTAAATCAGAATACGAAAAACTCCCCTACTCGCTCACGATGGCCGTAGCTCCCACGAAGAATATCGACCGCTTCGAGTGGTTTTTGGAGAAGGCTACCGAGGTGGGTATCAGCCGAGTAGTACCCATTGAGTGTGACCACAGTGAGCGACGTACCATAAAGTACGACCGCGAGTTGCGCGTCATCACCTCAGCCGTAAAGCAGTCGCTCAAGGCTTACCATCCGCAGTTGGATGAGTTGACACCTCTGCGCAAACTGATTGCCGAACCCTTCGAGGGACAAAAATTTATCGCTCATTGCGATCCGAACAGCGAAGAGAGACTCTTTTTGCCGGCAATTATTAAAAAAAATGAAAATATTTTAATTTTAATTGGTCCCGAGGGTGATTTTTCGCCCGAAGAGATTAAATTTGCGCTCGAAAACGGATTTAAACCTATATCGTTAGGCACGCAGCGTCTTCGTACCGAGACGGCAGCCGTAGTGGCTACCGTAATGGTTGCCACCGTAAATGGTCTATAATCTGCGTTACAGCCCCTGCGGATTAGTCCCAAACATAATTTCCATAACCGCCGAGGGCAAGGTTAGTTAAATAAATTTTTAGCAATGTTTTACCTCTATCTACTTCTGGCACTCGCACTGCTGGTGGCTACCGTATTTTCGGCTCCGCTACGAAGCAAAGTGTGGGTGGCATTTACGGCCGTTGCAACGGCTGCTGTAGCTGTGGCCATACCCTCGATTGGAGTATTGGCTGGCGCAGGTGAGATTGAGTTGATGTCGTCGATAAGCTCCCCGTTAGGTAAGGGTTCACTGTCGATTGACTCGCTGTCGGCTATGTTTCTGCTCATTATCGGTGTGGCAGGAATGGCTACCGTACTCTACTCTCGCGGCTACTTGGCCCATTACTTAACAAAAAAATCGTCGGCACACATCTCTCTACACTACACAGCTTTGGCCGTGTTGGTATTGTCTATGATGTTGGTCGTTATAGCCGATGGCAGTTTCTTGTTCCTATTTGCGTGGGAGCTGATGACAATAGCCTCATTCCTGCTTATTCTGTTCGATGCCGAGCGCGCCGAGGTATTGCGTGCCGCATTGGCCTACTTGGTGATGATGCACATAGGCTTCATATTCCTTGTGGCGGGATTCGTAGGCATTGACAGTATATGTGGCAACTCGTCGTTCGAGTGGCTCTCAGTTTGCTTTGCCGAGGGTAAAAACCTCAATATCTTCATACTCTTCCTGCTCGGATTCGGTATGAAGGCAGGTCTGTTCCCTATGCACGTATGGCTCCCCGAGGCGCACCCCGCAGCACCGTCGCACGTGTCGGCTATTATGTCGGGCGTGATGATTAAGACGGGTGTATATGGTGTGATGCGCGTTATGAGCTATATGAGCGTAACGGAGCAGATTCACACCGCAGGTATCATTCTTTTGGCCGTAGGTGCTGTAACAGGTCTTTGGGGTGTTATTCTGGCTGCCGTGCAGAATGATGTTAAGCGTCTGCTCGCATACTCAAGTATCGAGAATATTGGCGTGATTTTCATTGGCTTGGGTATCGCTACACTCGCACAGGCTGCCGGCAACTCGGTTGTAATGACTTTGGCTATGTGCGGAGCATTGATGCACATTATCAACCACTCGTTATTTAAGTCATTGTTGTTCTTTGGCGCAGGAAATATCTACTCGCAGATGCACACAACACACCTCGACCGCTTCGGAGGTGTAGCCAAGTATATGCCCGTTACGGCTATTCTGTTCTTGGTGGCAACCATTGCTATCTGCGCATTGCCGCCATTGAATGGTTTTGTAGGCGAGTTTATGATTTACCTCGGTATGCTCAACAGCGTACGTGACGGCGTGAATACGCTCTACGCAGCTGGTGGTTTGCTGGCTTTGTCGCTCATTGGTGGTATTGTCGTTTTGGCATTCACAAAACTTTATAGCACCGTATTTCTCGGCTCACCTCGTCATCACCACGTGGCAGAGTCTACGGAGGTTGATAACCTGCGCATCGCCGCTATGGCTATCCCTGCAGCAGGAATTATCGCAATCGGACTCTTCCCGCAGTACGCAGTACGCATAACAGAACGCGTAGTTGGCTCACTGACGGGTGTAAATATCAACCTCATAGGCGACTATATTTCGCCCAACCTTTCGCTTATATCGCTCACTGCGGTGCTCTTGATTATCATCATCACGCTGCTCTACGTCATTAAGAGCCGCGCACAGAGCACACGCACCGTAGCAAAGGGTCCCACTTGGGGTTGCGGTTTCACATCGCCCAATATCCGTATGCAATATACGGGCGAGTCGTTTGCCGAGGGCTTGGAGTCTATCGCTACATCGCTCACTCAGAATACAGTCGAGGGCCGTACCGTAGGCAAGAGCGAGATTTTCCCCTCGTCGCATAACTACAACGTTCGCCACAAGGATAAGATTGACCGTCTGTTGGCCGAGTGGTGGGTGGAGTTGTTGCGCATCATCAACAAGCGTATTATGAAGCTCCGTACAGGAAAAATCAACCACTACATTCTCTTTGCGTTGATATTCCTCGTTGCGATATTTGTTCTTTCACTCCTTAATATCATTTAGCGTATGGGAATTTTACTTAACACACTACTGATGATTATTGTGGCTATCGCTATCCCCGGAGTGATTAACCGCACACGCGCCGTGCTCGCAGGCCGTCAGGGCTTGCCCTTTGTGCAGCACCTGCGCAATGTAAATCTGTTGCTTCGCAAGGGCGCAGTATATTCTACAACTACAACGGCTCTGTTCCGCATAGCTCCCGCCGTATATCTCGGCGCCGCTATCGTAGCTCTGCTCTTTATCCCCGTAGCAGACCTCTATCCCCTTATCTCGTTCGAGGGTGATGTGATATGCTTTGCCTACACATTGGCCTTGGCTCGCGTGGCAATTATCCTTGCCGCGATGGATACGGGTAGCTCATTCGAGGGTATGGGTGCCGCACGTGAGGCGTTGTATGGCGCACTTATCGAGCCTGCGCTGATGATTGGCTTTGCAACGTTGGCTATGTTCTGCGGCTACACATCGTTTGCCGATATCTTCGCACACGAGCAGTCGTTCAACCTGCACCTTACTATCGTGATGTTCCTCATCGCATACCTCTTCGTGAAGATTACCTTCGTGGAGTCGGGACGTGTGCCTGTGGACGACCCCCGCACGCACCTCGAGCTTACGATGATTCACGAGGTAATGTGTCTGGACTACAGCGGTATCGATATGGGTATGATTCATATTGCTGGCTGGTTGAAGACCGCCTGCTTCTCGATGATTGCAGCAAATGCCATCGCCGCTACCTGCTGCTTCCACTGGTGGTTTGCCGTGCCGTTGGCAATTCTGCTGACAGGCATCTCGGTGGGTATCGTGGAGTCAACACAGGCGCGCAACAAGCTGGTTCGCAACACAACTTACATAGTAACAATCTCGGCATTGGCAGCTCTGATATTCTTCGTGGGTTACCTGCTGCAATTAGATATAAATATTTAAGGCAATGCTTCTATCACTCATTATATTATACGTCATAACGCTCGTATATATTGCTATGGTCGAGCGTTTCCGCAACTACGCCTCAATAATTGCTATGCAAGGTTGGTTGCTGTTGGGTATCGCCCTGCTACGACTGCATACGCTGAATTGGGCAGAGTTATCGTTCATCATACTCGAAACGCTTATCTTCAAGGCGATAATCGTTCCTGCTATTTTGATGCGTGTTATCAACAAGACAAAAATCAACCGCATAAAGAGCTCGGGCACATCGCAGTTCAACTCGCTGATGCTCTCTTTCGCGGCTCTTGTCATAAGCGCCATTACTACATACTATGTAGCCGACTCTTCGGTGCATATGATATTCTTCGGTGTAGCGCTGTATGCTCTGTTGAGCGGATTGATTCTTATCGTCTTGCGTTCACGAATCTTTACCCATATGGTTGGATTCTTGGTTATTGAGAATGGTGTATTCCTCTTCTCAATGGCTATCGGTGTGGAGATGCCTATGTTGATTAACGCCGCCATTATGCTTGATATCTTGATGTCGGTACTTATGTTAGGTATGTTTATGACCAAGGTTGATGACCAGATTCACACCGACGACAGCGATTCATTAACTCACGTAAAGGATTAAAGCTATTATGATATACATTTATTTAGTAATTTGGCTTGTAATTGCCGCAGCTACATTCTTTGCCAAGAGCAGAAAGGTTGTACACGCGTTGTGCGGATTGTACATCGCAGCACACGCCGTATTTACTGCAAATCTGCTTTTCGGAGGAGCATACCTCACAACATCGGGCCAATTCTTCACATTCGACGAGCTTGGAACGCTGTTTTATGTTCTACTGATTATCGTAGCTACATTTGTGATTATTCACTCGGAGGAGTACCTCAAAGATGATACTATCGGCAACTATCGCAAATATTTCGCTCTGCTGATGTTGCTCATCACCTCTATTACGGGTGTATATTTTGCCAACAACATTGCCGTAACGTGGATTCTGCTCGAGACAACTACTCTGTGCGGAGCTGGTATCATCTACCACCGCCACTCACAGCAGACGCTCGAGGCTACGTGGAAGTATCTGTTCGTATGTTCTACGGGTATCGCTATCGCATACTTGGGTATCCTGCTCTTGTGTGCCGCTGCATCAAACTCGGCACTTGGCTATAACGAACTACAGCAGCTTATCATCAACGGCAACCCGCTCTACCTCAAGGCGGCATTCCTGCTTATCCTTACAGGATATAGCTGTAAGATGGAGATTTTCCCGCTGTACACCATCGGCGTGGATGCCAACTTCGCAGCCCCCGCCCCCGCCTCGGCATTGATTTCTACGGGATTGGTGAATGCAGGTTTTCTGGCTATCTTCCGCATCTACCGACTCTTCGTTCACACGGCAGTATTCGAGTGGGTGCAGCACGTGATGATTATCATCGGTTTGATGAGTCTTGTCGTGGGAGCTTTGTTCCTGCGCCGCACGAATAACTATAAGCGATTCCTCTCATACTCTACCGTAGAGAATATGGGTATCGTAGCTATTGGCTTGGGTGTCGGCGGCATAAGCGTATGGGCTGCCGTGTTCCACGTTGTTTGCCATACACTTATCAAGAGCAGTTTGTTCTTGCAGATTGCAGTCGTTAGACAGATATACAACGGTTATCGTATCAACCGAATTGGCGACTATATAAATATCAATAAGGTAGGTGCAATAGGTCTTTTGGGAGGTATGGTTGTAGTGTTGGCCTTCCCGCCCTCGCCGCTGTTTGTGTCGGAGTTGATGATTCTCTCACAGACAATCGCCTCTGGAGATTGGGTGATGTTGGCAGCTATTGTTCTGCTGCTCTGCATCGTTATCTACTCTATCTGCCAGCGCATAATCAAGCTCTGCTACCAGCCCAATCAGGACGAGTTACACTTGAGCAATATCAACCGCCGCCTGTCATATAGCGCCTTGTCGTTGCTCATTGCAGCCATCGCTCTCGGTCTTTGGCAGCCCGAGCCGCTCAAGCAGATTATAAACCAAATCGTAACATTCTAAGGATATGAACTACTATATAACAGATAATCTTGTCGGTGCCATCTCGCTGAAAGATATTCCCGAGGTGGAGTATGCTGCGCTCTACAACGATTTGAAGGAGCGTCTGAAGCAGGATAACTACCACGTGGCGCACTACTTCGCTACACCCGACGGTAATAATCTGCGTTTCTATCTGATACTTTTGGACGACGCCGAGCACAAGGTGATGGTGGCAACGTTCGCTATGGAGTATTACGACGAGGTGGCTCT
>JAZRLD010000052.1:0-33906 GCA_045646685.1 Alistipes sp.
AACCACGTAAGCTGTCGTTTGGCATATCGGCGCGAATTGCGCTTAATGAGCTCGATAGCCTCCTCGCGCGAAACAGTACCGTCAAAGTAGTCGAACATCTCCCTATACCCCACCGTCTGCAACGAGTTTAAGTGGCGCAACGGATATACATCGCGTGCCTCCTGCTCCAAGCCCGCCTCGACCATTATATCCACACGGCGGTCGATGCGCTCATACAACACGGCGCGATCCATATTCACGCCCACCTTTATTATATTAAACGGTCGCTGACGCTTCACGCCCGTACGCAGTGATGAATATGGCTTGCCCGTAGAGATGCAGACCTCCAACGCACGCAACACACGCGCGGGATTCTTTCTATCCACAACCTCATAAAATGCGGGATCAAGCTCGCGCAACTGCTCCGTAAGAGCCTCCAAACCCTCATCTTTTAACCTCTGCGACAGTTCTTCTCTTAAAGCAGGCTCCACCTCTGGCAAATCGTCCATACCCTCTGTCAGAGCCTTCACATATAGCCCCGATCCACCTACGGCCACAACATAATCGTGCTGGGCAAACAACTCCTCCAAACGCTCCAAGGCTGCCACCTCGTAAGCTCCACAATTAAAATCATCAGTCAGCTCGTGCGAAGCGATAAAGTGATGCTCCACGCGCTCCAACTGCTCACGCTCGGGCTGCGCCGTACCGATGGGAATACCACGATAGAATTGGCGCGAGTCGGTCGAAATGATTGGACAACGGTAATGTTCGGCTACACGAATAGAGAGGTCGGTTTTGCCCGACCCCGTAGGACCTACGATGACGATAAGGTTTTTAGTATTCATCGTCGTATGAGTCGTCGCCGTCAAAGTCGCTGTACTCGCCCATCATCTCCTCGAAGATTGAGCCGCTCTGCTCGCTCGCCTCGGGATCGTACTGGTCGGGGGCTGGCGAGTGCTCAAACTGCAAGCGAGGATAGCTCATACCCTCTTCCTCCTCCTTGGCCTCGATTACCTCTATATAATACGCGCGCTGCGTAAAGGGATCGAAGACATATATCAGGCGGTCGTGGATATAGTTCAGCACGTCGCAAAGACGTGTCGTAGCCATCGGCTGGGGTATACCGCTACCACCATCGCCCATACCGCCACCCATATCCATATAGGTGTACTCCTGCAGGCGCTCCCAGCGGTCATCAGCCTTGAAGAACGACGCCATACAAGGATCGTAGTCGAGCATCTGAATCAAGAATTCGTGCATATCGAGCAGCGTAGAGTCGGCTGCCACCTCAAAATCACGAACGAAGTGGTCGTTCTCGTCCGTGAGCATTCTAAATCGGTAAATCATATCTATCTCAATTTATCTATTGCTTGCTTAAGTTGTTTCATCGCCTGCTCCAGAACGGCACGCTGCGTACCCACGTTCAGGCGTGTATGCTGCTCACCACCAATGCCGAACATAGCGCCATCGTTCATCGCAAGGCGGGCATCATTTACCAGCATATCAATCAATTTATCGTGCGGCAATCCCAATGCCGAAAAATCGAGCCACACAAGATACGACGCCTGCGGTTTAATCGCGTGCACCTCGGGGATATTCGCCTTCAAATATTCATCTACGAAGTCTATATTGCTCTCTATGTGCGCCAACATCTGCTGTCGCCACTCCTCACCCTCGGTAAAGGCCGCCTCGGTTGCCACCATCGCAAAAATCGTTGCCATATCGAACTCATTGGCCGTAAGCCACCCGAAGAACTTTTCGCGCAACGCAGGATTGGGAACAATGGCGTATGAGCTTACAATACCCGCGATGTTAAAGGTCTTTGACGGTGCGCCAAAGGTAATGCTGCAACGCGCCGCATTCTCCGACACCGAAGCAAAGGGGATATGTTTGTGGCCGTAGATAGCCATATCGCAGTGAATCTCGTCCGAGATAACTATCAGGTTGTGCTTAACGGCAATATCGGCCAAACGCGCAAGCGTATCACGGCTCCACGTAATACCTACGGGGTTATGGGGGTTGGCGAGGATAAGAATCTTGCACTTATCGTCAATCACCTGCTCCAATTGCTCGAAATCCATCTCATAGGTATCTCCCATCCTTCGCAAAGGATTCATCACAATCTCGCGGCCATTGTGCTCGGGCACAAGGCGGAAGGGGTGATATACGGGAGGCTGTATGATAATTTTATCGCCCGGCTGCGTGAATACATTGACAACCATACCAATACCCTTCACAATTCCAGGAATGTAGCGCATCCACTCGCGCTCGACCTCCCAGCCGTGATGGCTACGAATCCAATCCACCACGCTCTGCCAATAGCCGTCATACTGCACGGGGTAACCCAACACAGCGTGCTCGAGGCGCTGCTTGAGCGCATCGATAATAAAGTCGGGCGTAGCAAAATCCATATCGGCAACCCACAACGACAGCAGGTCCTCGCGGCCATACATTTCCTTCAGCGCATCGAACTTCACGCAGTGCGTACCACGTCGGTCAATGGGGGCATTGAAGTCGTAAATCTTCATATTATTTTAGGTTTGTTTTATTCGGTTAAAAACTTCATTACATCTACTCCGTCGGCATAATCACAAAGCGTAGGATACTGCGCACGGCCAAACGCCACAGCGCGAGGGTGCGACAAGGCTCGGCTGACGATACATTGCAGCTCTTCATCGTGCTCCGCAAGCCAACTATCCACCTCTGCCAAATCATCGTAGTAACAGTAGTTTATTTGGCTAATATTGGACGAGAAATCTCTCTCCTCAACTGCGATACACTCGCCAAAATCGACAAACGACTGCCCCATCATCGAGCGCATAGCCTTACAATGCAGATAATTGCCGCGATACATCGGATTCATCTTCGGCGCATTGATTTCCAATCTCATTCCTCGCGGCAGAAATATCAGCGACACATTGCGACAGCCCAATCCGTTGTATGTAAATATATCATCTTGCAACCCTCGCAACTCCTGCTCGCTCTCATCTCCCGCAAGCACCGCTACCGAATGGCGACTACCGCGTATCAATGCTGGAGTGGAGGCATAACGCGTGCGAAAATATCTCGCGGCCTCGGCACCTCCCGTTGCGATAATCATATCGTATTCCGCATTAGAATCGTAGTCGAAAATATGAACATCATCGGATATATCCCGCAAAGTGTCAATCACATATTTCGTCAGAACTGTATCCTTACTCGAGGGCTTTACATATGTTTCACAGCCACATATCACCGCGCACATCATATCGAAAAATCCCACTAACGGAATATTTCCAGCCATAATTATGGCCACGCTACGCACCTCGGCCGAAATGGCATATCGAGCAACCCACGCAGTGAGTTTTTCTCTATCGAGAAACTCCTCGCAGATAGCAACTATGGCACGATGAATATCCTCCGCCGTGAACCACTCATTCTCTGCAATGGCCTCCGCAAGCACACGTTTCGAATGCGCATCCTCACCAAAGCGACGCAATTGCTCGCCCAACTTTGCAAATATGTCAATCTTGCCATCCATTCCGAAATTGTTTATACAAAGATAACGAATATAATATAATGACAATGAATTTTGTTATTTATAAATACCCTCAGGCGTATAATTTTATCCCTTCCGCCAAGAAACATATATAAATAAAAAAGTTATCACCAACTTGTAGTGATAACTTTTCTATCAGTCCTAAAAGACCTGCTGAGGATAATCGGAAATTATTTATCCTGATACAAGAATCGCTTGATTGAACGCTTGGGAGTCTTCTCGAACTCGCTGTCGTGAATCTCAATGTGAGCCACGCGCTCGTACGACGCAACCATTGTGTTAAGAGTCTTGATATTCTCCTCCATCATCTTGCGCACATCCTCCTTACTGAGATTCTCCTGCGCCGCAGTATCGTAATCAGGTACAATCAACGCTGTAAGCAGGCCCTTACGCTCAACGATAAGCGACTCGAGCACCAAAGGCAAGTTGTTGAGTTTATCCTCAATCTCCTCGGGGTAAATATTCTGGCCAGTACCTGTCAAAATCATAGTCTTGCAACGGCCCTTGATATAGATTGTACCATCGGGATCCATAATACCCATATCGCCCGTATGCAACCAGCCATCCTTATCAATAACAGCGTTTGTAGCCTCCTCGTTTTTATAGTAACCCATCATTACGTTCTCGCCGTAAACCAAAATCTCACCTGCGATATTTTGGGGATCCTTTGAGTCAATCTTCGCATCCATCAAACCGGGCAAATACTTACCGCATGAGCCAGCCTTAAACTCGCAAGGAGCAGCAAAGCTGATAAGCGGAGCACACTCGGTCATACCGTAACCGATTGTAAGCGGGAAGTTAATCTTACGCAGGAAAGCCTCTGTCTCCTGATTCATAGGAGCGCCACCAACGATAAAGATTTTAGCCTCGCCACCGAACGACTCCATAAGTTTTGCCTTGATGATAGCATAAAGCGCCGTATTGACGAAAGGAATCTTCATTGCAATGCTCATCGGGCCCTTCTCCAACATAGGCATAATCATCTTGCGATATACCTTCTCCAAAACCAAAGGCACACAGCAAATCATCGTCGGCTTAACGCTCTTCATAGCCTCCACCAAGATTGTGGGCGATGGCATACGACCAAGCAGTGTCACGTGACCACCGACAACCAACTGCGCCAAGAAGTCGAACGCACAACCATAGGCGTGAGCCAAAGGCAAGAATGAGAGTGTACGACCGTGCTTGTGAAGATAGTGCTCGCCATTCTCGGGATTGGTAACATTCTTACCAAAGACCATATTACCCGTAAGGTTGTTAATAGACAACATAACACCCTTCGATGAACCTGTTGTACCAGAGGTATAGTTCAACAAAATCATTTCATCGTTAGAAACCGCGTTGAACTTAATATCCTCGACCTTGAAGCCTTCGGGGTATTTCTCAGCAAAAGCAGCATCCAAACCGGCCACAATATCGGTAACAATATGGCTACCCTCCTTCTCATATACAACCTCGCACTTCTCAACAACGATAGCAGCCTCCAACAAAGGCATACGATCGGTATCCAACGATGGCCAGTGAGCGCCACCAGCAAAGAGGATACGGCTTTCAGAGTGAGTTACGATATTCTCAACATCGGCAGGATTGAAATCCTGAAGGATAGGCACGATTACTGCACCATAGGTGATTGTCGCAATATAAGTCACACACCAACTGATGTTGTTACGGCCAACCAAAGCAATCTTTTCACCGGGCTTAATACCCACCTTGTCGAACAAGATATGCAGGCGAGCCATCTGCTCGGCCATCTCGAAATATGTCAGCGTCTGCTTGCTGAAATAATCTGTTAAAACTGGCAAGGAGTGATTTTCACGGAAACTCTCCTCATACATCTTAATAATGTTCTCTTGTAGCATATAGAGTATTTTAGTTTTATCCTATTTTTTATCTTTCTCTTTATCCTTGGAGACCTCACTTGGCTTTCCCCAAATATATATCTTCGATTCCGTACCCGCCTTCAGTCGTTCGATATTCTTACGATGCGACCATAGCAACAATCCCGCAACCGCCATCGAGAAGAGAATGAAGGTAAACGAAACATCATTATTTCGTGACCACTCGCTCGACGAGTATATAATCACAAACATCGGGAAGCTGCAACCAGCCGATATCGATGCCAATGACACATAATTCGAAAACATAAACACCAACGCCCAAATTGCAAAACAGAGCAGGATAATCTGCGGATAGATACCTGTCACGGCACCCACCAACGTCGCAACGCCCTTACCGCCCTTGAAATCTGCAAAGACCGGGAATATATGGCCTACCACAGCGGCAAATACACCCAAAATCTTAAGGTTAATCAGCCACGCTGACGATATATCGGGGTTGTAGCGCATCAAACTAAACAACGACACCGCAGCAAAGCCTTTGAAGAAATCCAACACAAAGACGGGAAGAGCTGCGCGCTTACCCAACACTCTCAGCATATTTGTTGTTCCGGCATTTTTACTGCCGTGTTCACGAATATCGACTCCGTAGTATCTCTTTCCGATCCACACTGCACTCGGTATTGAACCCAACACATAAGCGAGAATTAGCATCGAAAAGACACAATAGTATGTTATAACCCCCCAAGAAGCCATAATTATTCTGATATTAGCAGGGAAATAGCCCGAAAATGCAATTTTTTCAGCCGAAAACACCCCTTTGGTTAATGTATAATTTCCTACAAATATACATTTTTTCCGCTGTAATGCAAAAAATACCTCGAAAAACTCGGCATTTACGGCATAATTATTCCCATTTCCAACGGCAAATGTCTATTATTTTTTTTGATTCGCAAAAAATATGTGGTTAAGCACCTTTATGCGTTATAAATCCTCATCGAAGGGGACGAAAACCCCTATTTTGTGGCGAAAATGCACGTTTTAGCACTAAAATATCACAAAATGGCACGGCAATCAGCCAAACGACAACGATCAAAGGTTGCGTTTATGGGCTAACGTGAAACACTCGCACAGGTTTGTAAGCGGCAATAAACAAAAAATATTTCAAAGCGGCCAGGTTTTATCATTTTCTCGCAAAATATTCTTATCTTTGGGCTCTCAAAAAACATATAATGTATGAGCAATAAATTAAACATAACTCTTAAGAAGTATATCACTGACGTTCAGTGGTGGAAGGAGATGACAACTATCGTCATCGGTTGCATAATGTGTGCAATAGGATTCGTATTCTTCATCAACCCCTACAACATCGTACCGGGTGGAGTGTATGGTTTGGGTATCGTGTTGCACAACGTCTTCCCTGCAATTCAGGTAGGTACATTCGGATATATGTTCGATATTCCGCTTTTGACTATCGCCATCATTCTTTTCGGCAAGGCATTTGGTGGTCGCACACTCTTTGCTGCGGCTATCACACCCGGTCTTATGAACATTATCTCGGCGATGGTATATCCTAATGCTGAGGCACTTCAGTCGCTCGACCCTGCGCAACTTATGGGTGGTGCAGTAGATTTGTCTGACCACTTGATGCTGGCTTGTATCTTGGGAGGTACAATCATCGGAGCAGGATTGGGTTTTGTAGTGCGCAGTAATGCAACTACGGGCGGTACGGATATCATCGCTATGATTCTCAACCGTTATCTGCACGTGCCATTCTCACGCGGTGTGTTGATTGCCGATACCTGCGTTGTAATGGCAGGTTTGGTTGTTATCGGATTTGGTATCGGTACACAAAATGGCGAGGCTGGCGGCTGGTTGTTGTCGCTGTATTCACTTATCTGCATCTTTGTTTCAACTCGCGTTATCGACTATGTAATCGACGGAGCGTCGTACGATAAGTTGCTTTTCATTATTGGCAATACACACTCGGAGGCTCTGCGCGAGTATATCATCAAGGATTTGGAGCGAGGCGGTACTTATATCAAATCATCGGGTATGTACAGCAACGACGACAAGGAGATGATTTTCTTGGTTGTCAGCCGTCGCGAGGTAGCACAGGTACAACGTAAGATTCGCGAGATTGACCCCACGTTGTTCGTTGTTGTTACCGACGCATATGACACCTTTGGCGAGGGCTTCAAGCCCCTGCCCGACAAGGACACAATGCTTAATGACTAATAAGTATGATTAACGTAAATAACTTACGCCCCATCGTGGGTGAGGGAAAGAAGCTCTTCGTTGAGACCTACGGTTGCCAGATGAATGTCGGCGATACGGAGATTGTGGTCTCTATTATGCAGGAGCACGGCTACATCTACACCGAGAATATCGAGGAGGCTGATGTGATTTTGATTAACACCTGCTCTATCCGCGACAATGCCGAGCAGCGCATTTGGGGACGCCTTACGGAGATGAAGCGTCTGCGCAAGCGCAAGCATACCCTGCTTATCGGTATCATCGGCTGTATGGCCGAGCGATTGAAGGAGAAGCTCACCGAGGGCGAGTTGGCCGTAGATATTGTTGCAGGCCCCGACACATACCGCGACCTGCCACGCCTTGTACGCGATGCCGAGGCTGGTGTTAAAGGTGTAAATACACTGCTCTCGCAGGAGGAGACATACGCGGAGATTGCTCCCGTGCGTTTGGATAAGAATGGTGTAAGTGCCTACATAGCCATTATGCGCGGCTGTAACAACTTCTGCTCATACTGCGTAGTGCCCTACACTCGCGGTCGTGAGCGTAGCCGCGAGGCTTCGACAATCATCGCCGAGGCTCGTTCTCTATTCGAGAATGGATACCGCGAGGTGACACTCTTGGGACAGAACGTAAACTCATACCGCACGGGCGACGTCGATTTCCCCGCACTGCTGAAGGCTGTGGCCGAGATTTCGCCTCTGTTGCGTGTTCGATTTGCTACGTCACACCCCAAGGATATGAGCGATGAGTTGTTGGAGGTTATGGCCTCTATGCCTAACATCTGCCGCGCCATACATCTGCCCGCACAGTCGGGTTCGACAGTAATGTTGGAGCGTATGAACAGAAAATATACTCGCGAATGGTATCTCGACCGCGTGGCTGCCATTCGTCGTTATATGCCCGACTGCGCCATCACAACAGACCTTATCGCAGGCTTCACGGGCGAAACGGAGGAGGATCACAAGCTAACGCTCTCGCTTATGGAGGAGGTAGACTATGAGTTCGCCTTTATGTTCAAATACTCGGAGCGCCCCGGCACATTCGCACAGCGCAACTTGGGTGATGATATTCCCGAAGATGTGAAAACAGCCCGCCTTACAGAGATTATAAACTTGCAAAACAAGCTCTCGGAGGCAAGCAACAAACGTGACGTAGGCAAGGAGTTTGAGGTATTGGTTGAGGGCACCTCGAAGCGCCGTGAGGACCAGCTCTTCGGCCGCACATCGCAGAATAAGGTTGTCGTATTCGACAAGGGTGACCACAAGGTTGGCGACTATGTTCGCTGTCGCATTACGGGATGTTCTTCGGCAACACTCTTTGGTGAGGAGATATTTTAGAACAAATACAATTCATATTTTAGGCAGTTAAATAGTAAATTTAGCTGCCTATTTTTTTCTTGCATCATTATTGCAGGAACGCGCAGAAAAGCTGTGCAAATATGAAAGCTATAATTCTAATTATCTTCCTACTTTTACCTCTATCAATCTTTGCGCAGAGCGCAGACTCGCTACAACTCTCACAATCTATCGACGAAGTTATCGTAACGGGCGCAAAGGTAAAGACCGACCAGCGCTTGCTATCGACCACCGTAACCATTATCGAACGTAACACAATCGAAAACGACCATCGTTCGTCATTGCTCCCCACACTCGCGGAGCAGATACCCAGCCTATTTATCACATCGCGCGGCGTTATGGGCTACGGCGTAAGCACAGGAGCAGCGGGAGGAATGACTATGCGAGGCATTGGCGGTAGCCCCACGACGGGTATGATGGTGCTCATCGACGGACACCCGCAATATATGGGACTTATGGGCCACCCTATGGCCGATGCCTATCAATCGTCGTTGGCCGAGCGCGTGGAGATTCTGCGCGGGCCGGCATCGGTACTGTACGGCAGCAACGCAATGGGCGGCGTGATAAATATCATTACTCGCAATATGCAGGAAAATGGCTCTCGCACCGATGCACACATAGGCTACGGCTCATACAACACATTGCAGACAAACATTACCAACCGCACACATAAGGGCGCCTTCACCTCTGCCATCACGGGCGGATACAACCGTAGCGACGGCCACCGCGCCAATATGGGTTTTGAGCAGTACAACGGCTCGGTACGTTTGGGCGTGGAGCTATCGCCCACGTGGGACATTGCAGCCAACATAAACTTTACGCACTTCAACGCCTCTAATCCCGGAACGGTTTCGGCACCCATCATCGATAACGACTCGCGCATTACGCGCTACGCAACATCGTTCTCAATACGCAACCACAACGCCAAGAGACAAGGTGCGTTGAGCCTATTCTATAATTGGGGCATACACAACATCAACGACGGCTACTCCGAGGGTGACACGCCACCCGACTACCGCTTCCATTCGAAGGATAAGATGGCGGGCGCATCGTGGTATCAGAACTTCTCGCCCTTCAACGGCAACCGCACAACGGTAGGCGTAGATTATCAGTTTACGGGCGGCAAGGCCGACAATCGCTATCTCGACGGCAGGGAGGATAAGACCATAGCCGACAAGTATATGCACAACATTGCGGGATACATCAGCACGCAGCAGAGCATCAGACACTGGCTTATGATAGACGCGGGTATTCGCTACGACCACAACTCGCGCATCGGCAAGGCGTGGGTACCACAGGGAGGTATGACCATTCTTTTGCCACACAATATGCAGGTCAAGGCGGTCGTGGCCAAGGGTTTTCGCTACCCCACCATTCGCGAGATGTATATGTTCCCGCCGCAAAATCCCGACCTTCAGCCCGAGCAGATTATAAACTACGAGGTGTCACTGCACCAGCAGCTGCGCACTATAAATTATGGCGTGAACGTATATTACATTGACGGAAAAGATATGATTCAGACGCAGTTTGTAGATGGTCGTCCGAAGAATGTAAATACGGGCAAGGTAGATAATCGCGGCATAGAGGCTGAGGTCGCTTGGCAGGCACATAAGCGCTGGCGACTGATGGCCAACTACAGTTATCTGCATATGAAAAATCCCATCGTAGCATCACCCGAACATAAACTACTCTTTGCCGTCAGATATTCTCACAACCGCTGGAGCGTAAGCTCTACACTTCAGCATATAAACGGCCTCATCACGCAGCGCGAGCCTCTCACAAAGGAGAATTACACACTGTGGAATCTCAGCGCAGAGTATCAGGCGGCAAAACGCATACAACTATACCTACACGGCGAGAACCTCTTGGCCGAGCGATATGAGATAAATGCCGGTTATCCTATGCCGCGCGCCACATTTAATACTGGAATAAAACTTTCACTTTAAAATAGAAAATTATGATGCACGAGAGTATCCTTAGCCCCTTTCCCACCAACATCGACTCCTATTCGGCCGATGTTGCACCCATCGTTGATTATGTTATTTCCCGTTATGGGGGCGATGAGTGGCGCGCTGCCGTGCTGACAAACGAGTTGCACGGACACTTGGGAATATATGCAACCATCGGTGTAAAGATGGGAATCTATGCCCGCGAGAAGTTGGGCAAGCCGCACCACATAAAGGTAATATCGTTTGCGGGTAATACGCCACCCATAAGCTGTATGAACGACGGTCTGCAGGTTAGCACGGGGGCAACCATAGGTCACGGCTTGATAACGATAGAACCTACTGCTGCAGCATACCCCGGAGCGATATTTCTTGCCGAGAGCAAGAAGATAGAACTAAAACTAAAGGATAAATACGCCGAAAGAATCGCCAACGACATACGTCTCGGCATAGATACCTACGGCCCGCTATCGCCCAAGTATTGGGCGTACGTGCGTCACTTGGCCATAGAGTATTGGCAGGCGTTCGACCGAAACGAGATATTCGATATTGTTTTAGGTCAATGAATACCAATCGCGGCCACAAAACGCACACAACATTTACAATGGCACAGCGTTTGTAATTATATAAAACAACTGCGGCACATAAGCACTGCCGTAGCGAGGTTTCTTCATTTATTTAAGTTTGGGTTAGTAGTTTAAGGAGCTTCTAATGCTCCGAAGGTAGGCGGCAATCGTGAGATTCCCGCCTATTTTTTCGTCTACATCGGACAAAAATAAGAGGATGCCCTGCAAATGGACATCCTCTTATCTTTATTCCTAATGAATCTTCTTTGTTACTGCACAATCACATATCGTAGGGCGCGACCGTTGGGATATACGCCGTCGATAGTCTCAATCTTGTCGCTCAAGCGCTGCAAGTCGCTAAGCGATGTCACGGGACGGTCGTTGATATAGGTAATAACGAATCCCTCCTTAACGCCCGAACGGCCCAAAATGCCATCTCGGTCAACGCTCGTTACCTGCACACCGCCGCGAATCTCCAACTTTTCGCGCGTTGCACGGCTAACCTCCGCAAACTTACCACCCAAAGCCTCGGCAACATCCTTTGTATCGGCAGTCACGGGCTCGGCCTTACCTACCTTATTCTTGAGCGTTACCTCAACCTTCTTATCTATGCCGTTGCGGTTGTACGAGATAGTAACCTTATCGTTAGGACGACGCTGCGCCATCTTCTCGGTCATAGTAGAGGCATCGTTGGTCTTTGTACCATCGATAGCAGTGATAATATCGCCCTTACGCAAGCCAGCCTCCTCGGCAGCGCCACCCTCAACAACCTCGTCAACATACAGACCGCCTGTCTTCGTGATGCCAAGCTCCTCGCCCAGCTGCTCGATAAACTGGTCATCGATAGCCCGGTAACGGATACCGAGCAACGCACGCTGCACAACGCCATACTCCTTCAAATCGACAACAACCTTACGCACGATAGTCTCGGGAACGGCAAATGAATAACCGATATAACTACCCGTAGATGATTTGATTACGGTATTGATACCGACCAACTCGCCGCGTGTATTCACCAACGCACCGCCCGAGTTACCAGGGTTTACAGCCGCATCGGTCTGGATAAATGACTCCACGCGCAACTCATTGGGAATAACGCCCAGCTGGCGCGCTTTGGCGCTGACGATACCAGCCGTAATAGTTGACTGCAAGTCAAAGGGCGAACCAATAGCCAACACCCACTCGCCAAGACGAAGGTTATCCGAATTTCCGAAGGGTATAGTAGGCAGATTCTTCTCCTCAATCTTAATCAACGCAACATCGGTTGTGGGGTCTGTGCCTATGAGCTTTGCATCGAATGTGCGGCCATCGTTGAGCTTTACCTTCAGCTTGGTTGCATCCTCGATAACGTGGTTATTTGTAACGATATAGCCATCCTCCGAGATGATTACGCCCGAACCACCTGCTCGCTGCTCGCGGGTCTGAGGCTCACCATAACCACCACCATAGGGGATACCGAAAAACTCATAGAAGGGGTCGTAGCCGCGCGAACGGCCACCATACTGTACCTCGCGGATAGACTCGATATTTACAACCGCCTTCACTGCATTCTCGGCAGCGTAGGTAAGGTCGGGATACTGCTCGGCCTGATACGCCGTAAAATGGTTACCCGCCTTGGGTGCCTCATCGCTCCACTGTGTGGTTATGTCGCTTGACGAAAGTACACCACCTTTATTAGAAAGATAATTATTTACATACAATGCGGTCGCACCGCCAGCAACAACCGAAATCACGGCTGCTCCCAAAATCACTAATGCCGTCTTTTTCATAATAACACGAATAAAAAAATGTTTATAATTCAAATTAGGCAAGTTTCTGCATAGGCAATCCTGTTTTCATATTTGCAACTATAACGGCCCACCGATATGAATTATTATACATATTCGGAGATTTTTCTATAATATTCACTCGTTTTCTCCGCCAAACATATACAAATATACAAAAATCGGGCGAAATAAAAAAGAGGTTGCCACAAAAGCAACCTCCTTTTATCAGCGTATTTTATTATTTAGAAATTGTATAACAAGATCTGATTTTAGGCCTGCGAAACCCGAAAAACCGCAGTTTACTTGGCGTAAATGAGGATTTTAAGGGTGAGCGTAACGACAAAGCAGCCTTGTTAGGCAATTTCTTACAACCCGAACTCCTTCTTAATCTGCTCAACGGCATCCAAACGCTCCCAGCCGAAGAACTCAATCTCGTGCTCAACCTCTACGCCATTCTCCCAAACCTTAACAGTCTTCTTGTAGGGGCGGTTACCGAAGTGACCATACGAAGCTGTTGCCTCGAAGATAGGATTCTTCAAACCATAGCGGCGCACGATAGATGCAGGACGCAAGTCGAAGAGCTTACCTACGTGCTCGGCAATCTGACCATCGGTCATACCCTCCAACGCTGCGGGACGCTTCGAGCCGTAGGTATCAACATAGATTGACAAAGGCTCGGCGATACCGATAGCATAGCTGAGCTGCACCAAAACCTGGTCAGCAACACCCGCTGCAACCATATTCTTTGCAATGTGACGCGCTGCGTAAGCCGCAGAACGGTCAACCTTAGATGAATCCTTACCAGAGAATGCACCACCACCGTGAGCACCGCGACCACCGTAGGTATCAACAATAATCTTACGGCCGGTCAAACCTGTAACTCCGTGAGGGCCACCGATTACGAACTTACCTGTGGGGTTTACGTGCAAGATATAATCATCGCCAATCAACTCCGCCAAGCAGTCACCTGCACGCTCCAAACGAGCCTTAACTCGGGGGATAAGGATATTCTTAACATCCTCGCGAATCAAGCGCTGCATCATAATCTCAGCCTCCTTCTCCGAACGCTCCTCGGTAGGACGAACGAACTCGTCGTGCTGTGTCGAAACGACGATAGTATGTACACGTGTGGGCTTACCTGTAGCCTCGTCGTACTCCATTGTAACCTGACTCTTGGCATCGGGACGGAGATAGGTCATAGTCTCGCCCTCGCGACGGATTACAGCCAACTCCTTCAAAATCACGTGCGAGAGAATGAGTGTTGCGGGCATATACTCGCGAGTCTCGTTGCAGGCGTAACCAAACATAATACCCTGGTCACCAGCGCCCTGCTCCTCCTCGGCATCGCGCTCAACGCCCTGATTGATATCTGACGACTGCTCGTGGATAGCCGAGAGAATACCGCACGAAGCTGCATCAAACTGATACTCGCTCTTGTTGTAGCCAATGCGGTCGATAACACGACGTGCAACACCCTGCACATCGACATAAGCCGATGACTTAACCTCGCCCGACACTACTACCAAACCCGTAGTACAAAGTGTCTCGCAAGCTACCTTTGAATTTGAATCGTGACGAAGAAACTCGTCCAAAATAGCATCTGAAATCTGATCCGAAACCTTATCGGGATGTCCCTCTGAAACAGACTCCGATGTAAATAAAAAAGCCATACTTTAATAGTTTTTATGTTTCAAACAATTAAACGTATGGAAGATTGACTGTTGTATGCTGAATGTGCTGGTTTAGCATTTTTTTCGTGGTTGCAAGCAGTCCAAATCCTTCCACATCAATTTTTTCGGGTGCAAAAATAGTTAAAAATTTACAAACTACCATATCTGCACAAAATAAATTCGGTGTTCTGTCGCCGAACACCGAATATTTGCTACTTTGTGGCAATCTCCGTAAGCCATCGCCTATAACCCACAACGGCCAACACAGAGTAGAGAGCGTACAATGCTGCAGTGAGAGGTATATCTTTATAAATGTAGAGTGCAACAGTTGTAACATCCACCACCAGCCATACCAGCCACTGCTCCACATACTTACGCGACAACAACCAATAGGCTACAACACACAGTGCCGTTGTAAACGAATCCCAAAAGGGAACGGTACTATCGGTAAAGGTTGTCAAGAACCAATATATAGCAACGTGCAACGCGCCATACACCGCCACAATCGATGGCCATAATCTCTTGGGGGTAAAATCTATTTTCAGCACAGATTCTTGCCCTTTTGGTTTATGACTCCACCGCATCAAACCATACAATCCCGCCAAAATATAGTACATCTGCATCGAAAAATCGGCATACAAACCCGACTTATAATACAACACACCGTGTACTACGGGCATAATAAGTCCAACAACCCACAGCCATATATTGGCGCGATATTCGAGATAGAGGTATAGCAGTCCAAGCGCAACACCTACGATTTGAAGCAATAGTTTGAAATCCATCATTTATACTTTTTTTAAGGCTACAACCCGGCACCCATACACCGAGCCGCAGCCTTTGAAGATTAAAATTTCACAGTTATGTTCGCCAGCGCGTGCAACGGAGCCTGCGGGAAGTAGTAAGCCTCGTCGTAACGCACTCCGTCCCACATATACGAATAGCCGTAGCCATTGCTGCAATAGCTGGCATTCAGCAAGTTATATATCGTAACACCAAAGCGTACACTCTTCGCCGAGCGCGTCTTCAGCGTATATGCCAAGTCGAGATTTGTTACCGTGTAGGCATCCAACGACAGAGCCTCAACCTCGTTGTTTGTAAAGTACTGCTTGCCTACGTGCTGAGTTCGCAAAACAGCCTCAACGCCACCAAGATGAAAATCGAGATATGCCGAAGCCACCACATCGGGCGAATAGGCGATAGTCATCGTGCCCAAATTCTCGCCATAGGTTGGGCTGTCAGCCAGCAAATCGACATAATCCAGAATCTTATTACGGCTCAATGTAGCATTTCCACCCAACGTAAGCCAATTAGTGATATTCCACGCAGCGGTAAACTCTGCGCCAAAGCGATACGAATCGGAAACGTTTACATTCAACGCATCGGAGCTATCGTTGACCATACCCGTAGGGATAAGCTGATTCTTATATCGCATATAATATAGATTCACCCCCAAAGCCAAGCGCTTCGACGCATACTCATAACCCAACTCATAATCGAGCAATCGCTCTGCCGAGGGCTGTGTCTGGTCGTCAGCAAACATATAGCGGTCGGTAAAATCCGAACGCGTAGGCTCCTTATGCGCAACGGCCACCGAGGCAAAGAGTTTGTTTTTATCATTAAATGAATAAGTTACACCCACCTGCGGATTAAGGAAATGGTACTGCTTATCCACATCGATGGGCTGCATCTGCATAGTCTCCCAATCGAAATTATCGTTCACACCCCACGCCTTATAATCCACATAGCGATACTGCACATCGGCCGAGATACTCAAGCCTTTGGCGGGTTTCCACATAGCCTTCACAAAGAGATTTGCATCCTGCTTATCCACATCGTTATCGTACCAGCGGCCTGCAATCTGCTTATCATCAAAGCCATCAACCCAATTCAACTCACCCCAATGCGGGCAGGTGTAGAACGAATAGAAACCACCCATCAAAAGCGACAAACGCTCGGCACTATACCCCACCGATGCGCTTACTCCCGCAGTGTGGTTACGCATAATCTTGCTACGCACCATATCGGCCTCTACGTTATAGTCGGAGATGCCTAAATTCATATACTCCACAAGTGTACGCTCAGCCTTATACTGATTATAATATCCGTAGCCATAGGTGTAGAATCCCATAGCCGAGAGATTCCAATTATCCGAAATCTGGTGATTTACAATCAATTGATTATTAATTTGCAGATAGTTATCCGTGTGGTCATCGTAGTAATCTACGTGCGTACCATCAGCCAGAACATACGGGCCTGACGATGTTTCATACTGTCCCTCGGTGTGGTAGCGCGGGCCATAGAGCTCCATCTCCTCCTTTGTTACACCTGTATATGTGAGGTATGTCTTGGCCTTACCGCCAAACGAGAGCAACTTCACAGATGTGCGATTGCCATAGTAAGCACCCTGCAACATATAGGACTTCAGGTCGGTAGCTCCTCTATCCACATATCCGTCAGAGCCGATGTGCGTAAGGCGCGCATCCACTATCCAACGTCCATTGATAAGTCCCGAGCCGATATGTACAGCCTGCTTATTGGTGTTGTAAGAGCCATACGAGAGCGATACATCGCCACCACACTCGGTTTGCGGTGATGAGGTAGTCATATTCACCGCACCACCAAAGGCTCCCGTACCATTTGTCGATACTCCGGCACCGCGCTGCACCTGCACATCGCCTACGGCCGAGATAACATCGGGCGTGTCGTACCAATAGGTAGAGTGCGAGTCGGGATTGTTGAGCGGCATACCATTGATGGTTACATTAAGTCGCGTGGCGTCCGTTCCACGCATACGAATCGACGTTCCACCGATACCTATACCCGTTTCATTTGTTGCTATCATCGACGGGGTGAGAGCAAGCAGTGAGGGGATATCCAAACCATAGTTGTGGCGCGAAATCTCCTCCTTGTCAATATTGGTATATGCTACGGGGGTTGATTTTGTGGCGCGAGTGGCCACTACTTCGATTTTTTGAATCTCGTCATACATCGAGATTGAGTCGGGCGATAATTGCTGCGCCCCTACGCCGAGCGAAAAACACACTGCGGCGAGTGTGAAAAAAATCCTTTTCATCGTTTTTAATATTAAAAATTAAAAATACAGAAAAGGGGTATATGTGTCGATTACGCTTTTCCCGGTCTCGGCATTACCCGTATCCGGTTCAATGGGTATAATCTCAGCCTGATAGTAAGGCACCCCTTCGATATGTCGGGGCAAAGGTAATGAAAATTTTTTTATCCAGTGTTTTCTCTCCACAAAAAAAGACTGCCAACTTTTTTGTTAGCAGTCTTAAATTACTTTATAAAATTGTGTAACAAGAGCTATTTTGAAGCTGGCCGAAGTAAGAAAATCCGCAGTTTACAATGGCAAATGAGGAATTTTCGCACGAGCCAGATGCCAAAAGAGCCTTGTTTGACAATTTTAATTGCCCACCTCGCACAAGAACTTGATACGCACAAGACGAATCTCCTCCTCGCTATAATCTGAGCCCAGCTCCTCGATAGCTGCGTCGAGTGAGTCGCTCTCGGCATCCTCCTTGAAGTAGAGATAGATATCCTCCACCTTATCCTCGTCCATATGTTTATCGAGGTAGTACGAAATATCGAGCTTCGTACCCGAATTTACGATACCCTCAATATCCGACAACAAATCCTCAAACTCGAGATTCTTCGCACGCGCAATATCCTCGAAATCCATCTTGCGGTCGATAGACTGAATGATGAAAATCTTATTTCCCGACTTGTTGGCCACGCCCTTCACGACCATATCCTGCGGACGGATAATATCCTTATCCTCAACATATGCCTTGATGAGCTTCACGAACTCCTCGCCAAACTTCTTCGCCTTACCGGCACCCACACCCGAGATATTCTGCATCTCCTCGATAGTGATGGGATACTGTATAGCCATATCCTCCAACGAGGGGTCCTGGAAGATTACGAACGGCGGCAAGTCGTGCTTCTTGGCTACCTTCTTGCGCAAATCCTTCAGCATAGAGAAGAGCTCCTCGTCGGCAGCACCACCCTTACCCATCTGTGCAGATGTTACCTCCTCGTCCTTCTCCTCCTCGTCATAGTTGTGGTCGAGAGTGATTGTCACCGCCTTGGGCGACTTGATATATTCGCGGCCCTTATCATTTATAGAGATAAGGCCATAATTCTCGATACTCTTATCTATCAGGCCCATAATCAAGCCCTGACGCACCACAGCGCCCCAGAACTTTGCATCGTGCTCCTCGCCCTCGCCAAAGAACTTAAGTTTATTATGCGCATAGCTCTTAACCTGAGCAGTAACCTTACCCGTAAGCACAGCGCAGAGGTGGTCAATCTTAAACTTATCGCCAATAGCCTCCAGAGTCTGCAACGCGAGCTTCATCTCCGCCTTTGCGTCAACCTTAGGCTTAGGATTCACGCAATTATCGCAGCAGCCGCAGTTTGGCTCCTCGTACTCCTCACCGAAATAGTGCAGCAGCGTCTTACGGCGGCACATCGAACTCTCGGCATACGACACCGTTTCGAGCAACAGCAACTTACCAATCTCCTGCTCGGCAACGGGCTTGCCCTGCATAAACTTCTCGAGTTTCTGAATATCCTTATAACTATAGAATGTCAAGCAATGGCCCTCGCCGCCATCACGACCAGCGCGTCCCGTCTCCTGATAGTAGCCTTCCAACGACTTGGGAATATCATAATGGATAACATATCGTACATCGGGCTTATCGATACCCATACCAAAGGCGATGGTTGCAACAATTACATCTACCCTCTCCATCAGGAAGTCGTCCTGATTATTGGCGCGCGTCTGCGCATCCATACCCGCGTGGTAGGCCAAAGCCTTAATACCATTAGCCATCAGCAACTCGGCCAACTCCTCCACCTTCTTACGGCTCAAGCAGTAGATAATACCACTCTTACCCGGCTTCTGCTTGATAAAACGGATAATATCGTGCTCGGCGTTATGCTTCGGGCGCAACTCGTAGAAGAGGTTTGAGCGGTTGAACGATGACTTAAACACCGCCGCGTCCGACATACCCAAGTTCTTCTGAATATCCATCTGCACCTTGGGTGTAGCCGTTGCCGTCAATGCAATCAAAGGCGCCTGACCAATATCATTTATAATAGGACGGATACGACGATACTCAGGGCGGAAATCGTGTCCCCACTCCGAGATACAGTGCGCCTCGTCGATGGCGTAGAACGAAATCTTAATCTTACGCAGGAAGGCTACGTTATCCTCCTTTGTAAGCGACTCGGGAGCGAAGTACAGAAGTTTGGTCTTGCCCGCGAGTACATCGCTACGCACCTGATTGATGGCGGTCTTGTTGAGCGATGAGTTGAGGAAGTGAGCAATTCCCGACTCGGTAGAGAACGTGCGCATAGCATCGACCTGATTCTTCATCAAGGCGATAAGTGGCGAGATGATGATTGCCACACCATCCATAATAAGCGCAGGCAACTGATAACACAAAGACTTACCTCCTCCCGTGGGCATCAACACAAAGGTGTCGCGTCCCGAAAGCAAGTTACGAATTACAGCCTCCTGATTCCCTTTGAAAGAGGTAAAACCGAAGTACTCTTTCAATTTGTCGTGCAATAAACTCTGTTCCTGTTCCATCGTTTGAAATAAATGGGCGATGTTTGTCCTATTAAAGGCCCTAAAAATTAAATTCTCATTCAAAGATAAAACTTTTTTTGGAAAAAATAATAACTTTGTGAAAAATTTCAACGAATATGCGTCTATTCACAAGCGAGCTGGTAAAAAAATATAAGTCACGCACGGTGGTAAACCACGTAACCATCGACGTAAAGCAGGGAGAGATTGTAGGTCTGTTGGGCCCCAACGGTGCAGGTAAGACCACTACCTTTTATATGATAGTAGGTCTTATCAAGCCCAACGAGGGACAAATCTTCCTCGAGAACGACGAGGGCGAGATTAGCGAGCTCACCAATATGCCCGTATATCGCCGCGCACAGATGGGTGTGGGTTATTTGGCGCAGGAGGCTTCTGTATTCCGACGCTTGAGCGTTGAGGATAACATCAAGGCCGTACTTGAGATGACCAATTACAGCAAGGAGTATCAGCGCGAGCGCGTGGAGGCTCTCATCGAGGAGTTCCGCTTACAGAAGGTGCGCAAGAGTTTGGGTATTCAGCTCTCGGGTGGAGAGCGTCGTCGTACGGAGATTGCTCGCGCCGTGGCCATCAACCCCTCGTTTATCCTCTTGGATGAGCCCTTTGCGGGTGTGGACCCCATCGCTGTGGAGGATATTCAGAGCATTGTAGCAACCTTGAAGCAGAAAAACATCGGTGTGATTATCACCGACCACAACGTTGACGAGACACTCGAAATCACCGACCGCACATATCTGCTCTACGAGGGTAAGATTCTTAAGACAGGTACTGCCGAGGATTTGGCCAACGACGAGATGGTGCGTAAGGTATATCTTGGTAAGAACTTCCAGTTGCGTGGCCGCAAGAGCGCCACAATGGAGCGTATTGAGGCCGAGCAGAAGGCTGCACAGGAGGCCGCCCTCGCCGCACAGGAGGCTCAGAAGGCTCAGAAGGCTCAGAAGGAGGCTCGCGACGAACGAACAGAAAACCAACAATAATCTATATATGGACAAATATGTCAGTTTGGGGAGTATCAATGGCATAATCACTCCTCCCAGCTCAAAAAGCTATGCACAGCGTGCTATCGCTCTCGCACTCTTGGCCGAGGGACGCACCGTATTGCGCAACATTGAATTCTGCAAGGATACACGTTCAGCCCTAAAGTGCATCGAGGCATTGGGCGCCAAAGTGGAGTTCATTGACGAGAGTACGATAGCTATTGAGGGAGGATTAAACCCCAAATCTAACACATTATATGTAGGCGAGTCGGGACTCGCCACACGTCTTTTCACCCCCATTGCATCGCTTAACCGCTCGCCAATAACCATTCAGGGTGAGGGTACTCTGCTCTATCGCCCGATGACTATGATGGTTGACCCGTTGCGTCAGCTTGGTGTTACGGTGCGCGATGGCGGAGGTTATCTGCCCATTGAGGTGCAGGGTCCCATTCACGGAGGTGAGATAACTGTTGACGGCAGCGTATCGTCGCAGTTCATCACAGGATTACTATTGGCACTGCCTTTGGCCGAGGAGGATACAACTCTGCACGTTACATCGCCCGTCTCTACGCCATATATTGATATGACAATTGACACGGCACGCCGCTTCGGCATTGAGATTATGCAAAATGAGGGCGATTATACGCAGTTCTTCATCGAAGGCAATCAAAAATACACACCCACCGACCTTGCCATTGAGGGCGACTGGAGTGGAGCATCTACTATGCTCGTTGCAGGTGCTATCGCAGGTGAGGTAACAGTAAAGAATATCTCTACTCTCTCGAAGCAGGCCGACACGGCTATCTGCCGCGCCTTGGAGCGCGCTGGTGCAGGACTTATCATCGAGCAGGATAGCATCACCGTATCGAAGCGTGATTTGCGCGCTTTTGAGTTTGACGCGACAAATTCGCCCGACCTATTCCCCGCACTTGCGGCATTGGCTGCTGCGGCCGAGGGCGAGAGTGTAATCATCGGAACGGAGCGTCTGCATCATAAGGAGGGCGACCGCGCCGAGACTATTCGCAGCGAGTACGAGAAATTGGGTATCGAGGTAGATATCAGCGAGGAGAATATAATGAAGATACGCGGCGGAGAGATTAACCCCGCAACGGTTTTCAGCCACAACGACCACCGCATAGCTATGTCTTTGGCTGTGTCGGCGTTGCGTTGCAAGGACGAAGTTAGAATCGAGAATGCGGAGTGCGTAGAGAAGAGCTACCCCACATTCTTTGAGGATTTGGAATCTATAATTGTACGATAATGAACTCTTGGGGAGATATATTCAGAGTAACCATTTGGGGCGAGTCGCACGGAGCACAGGTTGGAGTGAGCATTGACGGTGTTCCTGCGGGTATTGCGCTCTGTGAGGAGGATTTCGTGGCCGATTTAGACCTTCGTCGTGCAGGTGCTGCGGGCACCACACCTCGCAAGGAGGGCGATGTGCCACACATCGTTTCGGGCCTATATAATGGTTATACGACAGGCTCACCTCTTACCATTGAGTTCTTAAACGAAAATACACGTTCGGGCGACTATAAGAATCTTATCACCCACCCCCGCCCGTCTCACGCCGACTGGGTGGCGCAGAAGAAGTGGAGCGGATATAACGACCCGCGTGGCGGAGGACATTTTTCGGGACGCATAACACTCGGAATGGTGGCCGCAGGCGTGGTGGCAAAGAAGATTTTGGGCGAGAGCGTTGAGTTCTCAACCGAGATTACAGAGATTGGCGGCGAGCGCAACAGAGATAAGTTTGCAGAGATTATCGAGCAGGCGCGTATGGCGCAGGACTCGGTAGGCGGTGTTGTGGAGTGCCGCGTAAATGGCGTTGAGATTGGACTTGGAGAGCCATTCTTTGACTCGGCAGAGAGCCTTATTGCGCATCTTTTGTTCTCTGTTCCTGCTGTTAAGGGCGTAGAGTTTGGTGATGGTTTTGAGGTGGCTCGCAAGCGTGGCTCGCAGAATAATGATTGCATCTGCGATGCCAAGGGAAAGACCGCAACAAACCACGCAGGAGGCATCGTCGGAGGCATTACAAACGGCAATGAGATAGTTGTTCGTGCGGCTGTAAAACCCACACCCTCAATATCGCGCGAGCAGCAGACCTATAACTTTGAGAATGGCGACGTAGAGCCTCTAATTATCAAGGGCCGCCACGATGTATGCATTGCTCTTCGTGCTGCAGTTGTAATCGAATCAGCCATTGCCATAGCTTTGGCCGACCTTAAACTGCGCGCATAATATGAAGGCTTCGCGTGCGGAGATTATCTCCTATATTTTCAACAAGATTCACACCTTATATTCCGAGAGCGAATGTAAGCTCATAGCACGTATGGTGGCCGCATCACTGAGCAACGAAGCGGAGTCGAAATATCTAATCGAGCCAAACGAGATAATAGAGATAGAGGGAGTCGAGAAGTGCGCCGAGGAGTTGGCGGCGGGACGACCTGTACAGTATGTCATTGGCCGTGCCGAGTTTTGCGGCGAGGAGCTTTTCGTTCGCGAGGGTGTACTGATTCCGCGGCCTGAAACCGAGGAGTTGGTTATGTTGGCAATGGAGTGCGCAGAGAGCTTTGCCAGACCAAATATATTGGATGTCTGCACGGGTAGCGGTTGCATAGCCATAGCGCTAAAAAAACGCCTACGCGAGGCTACGGTTACAGCTATCGACCTATCAGACAAGGCTTTAGAAATCGCCACAGAGAATACGCAACGCCTGAACGCCGACGTGAGAATCATCAAGGACGATGCACTGAAGGGTTTGCCTTCGGTACAAGGGCAAACATTTGATATTATCGTATCTAATCCACCTTATATACCCCAATCTGAGATGGCGGCTATGCACATCAACGTTACGGAACACGAGCCGCATATGGCTCTCTTTGTTGATGATAACGACCCGCTTATCTTCTACCGCGAGATAGCACGCGCGGCAAAAAAACTACTCTCCGAGCAGGGTTATCTGCTATTTGAAATTCACGAAACATTGGCCACCGAGACTGCCGATATGTTGAGCCACGAGGGATTCCATAACGTAGAGATTCGCCACGATTTCCGCCAAAAACCGAGAATGATATGTTGCCAACCAAACCAAAAGTAAAACGCCCCAAGACAGCCGAGCAGGCTCTCGCCTCGCTTATGCGATTGTGCGCACGCGCCGAGCGTTCGTCGGGTGACGCTATGCGTTTGATGGCAACGTGGATGGTCCCCGAAGGCGACCGACAAGGGGTGTTGCAGCGACTCATAAAGGATAGATTCATTGACGACAGCCGTTATGCCGAGGCCTTCGTACGCGAGAAGAGCAACCTCAGCGCGTGGGGTGAATATAAGATTCGCACAGCCCTACGCCGCAAAGGCATAGCAGACGAGATAATAAACAGCGCTCTTCTACAGATGCCCACAGAGCAGAATATTGAGCGGCTCACTGAGCGCCTCAAGCGCAAGATGCGCACCATAAAATACGATACTACATACCAACTAAAGACCAAACTTATACGTCACGCTCTCTCGCTCGGCTTCTCGATGGACGATGTGCTGAAATGCGTAGAGGAGGTGATGCGAGATATAAACACAGAGGAGGAATGCGACGACTTTTTATTCTAATCATATCGCTATGCTGCGCCATCAATGCCTCGGCGCAGGCATTAGACCCCGCATATTACGACTATCCGCTACGCAATGTAGCAGGCTATTACTCGGCCAACTTCGGCGAGATGCGCCCCAACCACTTCCACTCGGGTATTGACTTCAAGACCGATGGCGTGGAGGGCAAATCTGTCGTAGCTGTTGCCGATGGCTACGTATCGCGCGTATCGCAGTCGCCTACGGGATATGGCTTGGCACTATACGTAACCCACCCCAATGGCACAACATCGGTATATGGCCACCTATCGCGCTTCCGCAAGGATATAGCCGACTTTGTCTTTGCCGAGCGCCACCGCCTCAAGCAGAGCCGCGTGGATCTGTACTGCAAACCCGACCAATTCCCCGTAAAGCGTGGCGAGGAGATAGCAAAATCAGGAAATACAGGTTCATCACAAGGCCCACACCTCCATTTTGAGATACGCGACGCGAAGACACAGAAGACGCTGAATACAATTGCGCAGAGGATTTACACCCCCAAAGACGATATTTCGCCCTACATAATGAAGGTGCATTACGTGGAGGTGGACAGCGTGCGAGGTGTTCCCTGCCATAGCAAATTGGCTACATACACCGTAAACAAGGCCGATGCAAACACATATCGCACAGCACAGAAAAGCCCAATTAAAGTTGGCCGAAAGGGTTACTTTATTGTAGAGACCTCCGACCGCAAGAACGATGTGGCAAACACATATGGAGTATATAATATGGTGGCGAAGTTGGACGGCAAGGCTATCTTCGAGTACCGCAACGATGGTTTCCCATTCGATTTATCGCGTTATTGCAACGCCGTGTCGTACTACCCCATTCAGCGCCGTTCGCGCAACGAGGCGATGCGTGCCGCGATGTTGCAGGGTGGCACAAAACACTTCTACCCCACGCTTGTAAATAATGGCATTGTAACAACCTCGGCTGGCGAGGAGCGAGAGATGAAATTCATCATCACCGACGACTGTGGCAACACATCTACGCTCGCATTTTCGATTGTAGGCAAGAGTGACGAGGAGTGCTTTCACGGTGAGATTGCCGAGGATGCAACCATCGTACAGCACAACAAAGATTTTGCCCATAAGGTCGATGACACGCTCAGCATCATAATCTATAAAGGCTCACTCTATGAGACGATTGCGCTGGATTATGGCCGTTCGGAGATAGAGATAAAAGCTGACTCCACCGTAAAGGTTCTCTCGCCCGCTTACCGCATACACGATGACAACACGCCGCTGCAAAAATCTATCGGTTTGGTATTCTCGCACCCCGTAGAGAAGCAGTTGCAACCATTTACTACGATGGCTTCGGTCAGCGCCAGTGGCCATCTGTCATATGCAGGAGGAGACTACCGCCACAACCGCCTGACGGCTCGCACAAGCAATTTCGGCACCTACTGCCTCGTGGCCGACACCACGCCGCCAACCATTCGTCCGCAGTTTGAGGATGGCGCCGATTGCCGTAGCCGCGACCGCATAGCCTTCCGCTTGGGTGATAATTTTTCGGGAGTTGCGTCGTATGACATATACATCGACGGAGAGTGGGTAGCCATCGACTACGCTCGCTCACGTGCGTGGGTAAACCTCAAAACTGAGGGTATCACGGGCAGCAAGAGCCACGATGTGGAGATTGTCGTAAAAGACAACTGCGGAAACAAGGCCGAATGGAAAGGCACGATTGTGCGTTAATATTCAGATATTTTCACTATCTTTATCGCAAGATTAAAAAATTAACTAAACAAAATATTAACCTGACTTATTATGATTAAAAAGAGTTTACTTATGCTGATGGCTATCGTTGCGATAGCCGCTACGGCGTTGAATTCCTCTTGTAATTGCTGCACAGCCGAGCAGCAGGAGGAGTTCTCGCCCGCTGATTACGTAAATCCTTTGGTGGGAACACTCTCGGAGTTTGCCCTCTCAACAGGTAACACCTACCCCGCCATTGCACGTCCTTGGGGTATGAATTTCTGGTCACCCCAGACAGGACGAATGGGCGATGGCTGGATGTATACCTACACCGCCCATAAGATTCGCGGTTTCAAGCAGACACACCAGCCCAGCCCGTGGATTAACGACTATGGTCAGTTCTCGCTTATGCCCGTTGTTGGTGCTCCCGAGTTCGACCAGCACAAGCGCGCCAGCTGGTTCTCGCACAAGGGTGAGGAGGCTAAGGCGTACTACTACAAGGTATATTTGGCCGAGCACGATGTTGTGACAGAGTTCTCTCCCACCGACCGCGCAGCTTTGTTCCGCTTCACATTCCCGCAGTCGGATCAGTCGTATGTGGTAGTTGATGCCTTCGACCGTGGCTCATATATCAACATCGACAAGGAGAACAACCGTATCACTGGTTACACAACACGCAACAGTGGCGGCGTAGGCGAGAATTTCAAGAACTACTTTGTTGTAGAGTTCGACAAGCCTTTCGAGTATATCCACACATTCGTAAATGGCGAGCTTTCTGACGCAACAGAGCAGCAGGAGAACCACGTAGGTGCCGTTATCGGCTTCAAGACCAAGAAGGGCGAGGCTGTTCACGCACGCGTAGCATCGTCATTCATCAGCCACGAGCAGGCTGCTCTTAACCTCAAGGAGTTGGGCAACGACACTCTTGAGGAGCTTAAGGAGAAGGGCCGCAAGGCGTGGAACGAGGTATTGGGCCGCATCGAGGTAGAGGGTGGTAACTTGGATCAGTACCGCACATTCTACTCTTGTCTCTATCGCGCTACACTCTTCCCGCAGAAGCACTATGAGATTGACGCCAACGGCGAGCCTGTACACTACAGTCCCCACAACGGCATGGTTGAGAAGGGTTACTTCTACACAGGCACAGGTTTCTGGGATACATTCCGTTGCTTGTTCCCGTTGTTGAATATGCTCTATCCTTCGGAGAATCTGAAGATGCAGGAGGGATTCATCAACGTATATAAGGAGAGCGGTTTCTTCCCCGAGTGGTCAAGCCCCGGTCACCGTGGTTGTATGGTGGGTAATAACTCTGCATCTGTTTTGGCTGACGCATACCTCAAGGGCGTGAAGGTTGAGGATACAAAGGCTATGTTCGAGGGTATGGTACACGGCTCGGAGAATGTCCACCCCACAGTATCTTCTACAGGTCGTCGTGGCCACGAGTATTACAACACCCTCGGCTACGTTCCTTACGACGTAAATATTAACGAGAATGCAGCCCGCACGTTGGAGTACGCCTACGATGACTGGTGTATCTACAAGATGGCTAAGGAGCTGGGCCAGCCTCAGGAGGTTATCGACCGTTACGCTAAGCGCGCGATGAACTATCGCAACCTCTTCGATAAGGAGACCAAGTTGATGCGTGGCCGCAATGCCGATGGCACTTTCCAGACACCATTCTCACCGCTTAAGTGGGGCGACGCCTTCACCGAGGGTAACAGCTGGCACTACAGCTGGTCTGTATTCCACGACCCGCAGGGATTGATTGACCTTATGGGTGGCGATGATGTATTTGTTGAGATGCTCGACTCGGTATTTACCGTACCTCCCATCTACGACGACAGCTACTACGGCTTCCCCATCCACGAGATTACCGAGATGACGGTAATGAATGCAGGTAACTATGCACACGGCAACCAGCCCGTACAGCATATGATTTACCTCTACGACTATGCCGGTCAGCCCTGGAAGGCTCAGTATTGGGTACGTCAGGTCATCGACCGCTTCTACTCGGCTCAGGCTGACGGTTACTGCGGTGACGAGGACAACGGACAGACTTCGGCTTGGTATGTATTCTCAGCGTTGGGATTCTATCCCGTATGCCCCGGTACAGACCAGTATATTATGGGTGCGCCCTTGTTCAAGAAGGCTACAATCCACCTTGAGAATGGCGAGGACTTCGTAATTGAGGCTCCCGAGAATAGCGCAGAGAACTTCTACATCGACGCAGCAAAGCTCAATGGCAAGAACTTTACCCGCAACTACATCACTCACGGCGATATTATGTCGGGAGGTAAGTTGAGTGTGAAGATGAGCGCCGAACCCAACACATCACGCGGCGTGGGCGCAGAGGACCGTCCCTACTCTTTCTCAAAAGACGAGAAATAATACCATAACACTATGGACAGAAAATCATTCCTTAAACTATCTGCCGCCTCGATTGTGGCGATGCACACCGATGGCGTACAGGCAAAGATATTTGACACCGCAGCACAAGCAAGCGATGGCTTATTGGTACGTTTTCTTGGCACGGGAGCAGCAGATTGGAATGGTATAGATTCACGAGGTGAACATCGAAGACTATCAAGCGTTCTGCTTGATAGTCGCACCCTCGTTGACCTCACGCCCTCCTGCCTCGATATGATTCCCGCAGGAGTGCAGCCCGATACCATCATCTACACCCACTCGCACGGTGACCACTATAATCCCGAGGCGGCGCTGAAGGTGGGCGTAAAGCGTGTTTATTTGAGCCAAACGTGGTATGACATAGCCGTTGCTGACTTCAAGGCTGCTGCCCAGAAGTTGGGTTTGCCGATGCCGCAGATAACACCTTTATATGCTGGTCAGGCAGTAGAGATAAATGGGCTGACTGTAACACCCCTGCCCGCAAGCCACGCTACGGGATATAAATTCGAGCAGACGCTGATGTACCTAATCGAGAAAGCGGGTGTTCGACTCCTTTACGCCACCGACACAGGCGGTATTCCCGCCGTTGCGGCACGCATAGCAGGCATTGACGCCCACGACAGAGATGGCAAGCCGATAACGGCCATTATCTTCGAGGCTACGATGGGTATGGGTTATGATGACGATTTCAGATCATTTACCCACACAAGCGTAGAGGGCGTAGCGCGCATAGTACGTGTTTTGGAGAAGACCAAACGATACACACCACCAGCGGGACAACCCGTATATCTTACCCATATGGCACGCACACTACACGGCACACAAGCCGAGCTGGATTCTGGCCTGCCACAGCCACTGCGTGCGGCGTATGATGGTTTGGAGGTGATGTTCAAATAATAAAAAAGAGTGCTACTTTTCGGAGCACTCTTTTTTATTGGCAATGATGCCAAATATATTACTCTATTATGTCGCAATAAATATTACCTCTTATGCGGATTGAATATTCTATATCCAAATGATATTCCACCCTTGACGGGCATATCCTCTACGGAGCCATTAAACGGATCGGGTTTAAGATAGTGTTCGTGACCTTGGGGGTGCATATTTATTGTTCCATCATTATCATAGCGGTTGTACCAAGACCATATTCTATCAAACGAGATAAATATGTCCATTATCCATCTATCGGAGAGATGATGTTCCCAGCCTACACCCAATCCTGCCATCATTCCGAAACCTTTACCATACTGATTTTGACGGCTAAAAAGCTTGCCATTAACGAAATATTGCGGACGATGCATATTGAATATCGTCATACCCGTATTTGCACTAAGGTAAAAGCCTGATGTTGCTTGCTTGAAGTAATATCTATATTCGCCCATCATAATGCCGAATAGTAGATGTTTACCCTTAAAACTTTTCCACGGTGACAACACGGCGTCAAGAGCCAATGAAGAGTGTGGAGAGATTACAAACTCTGCCTGCGGGTTGAGAATGCCAGCAAATGCGTATGCCGCATTTAATTTGATATATGTTTGTGCTGATGAGTGGCACGGGATATATGTTAGGGCAATAACTAATACTATTTTATAGATGTTTTTCATTCCTTATAATATTCTATTTTTGAATATAAGTAATCGGTATATCCTTCTCGCCGAGGACTTTCTCAATGGCAGCGGGAAAATCCTTATTAAAAGGATTGTCACTCCACGGTTGGCCTATACGTGCACCAGCAGCATCCAAATAATGGACATAGGTATTACCCTCCATATGTGGTAACCATTCGGCCTTGCCCGCTACGATATTGATTAGATTAGCCTTGCTACGGTCGAAAATATTGTTACGAATAACAAAGTTGTAAGCCTGATTATAGTGCATCCACCACGATTTTAGGTGTGCGGCCCAGCTTGCACCACGTTGGCTGCCCCAGCCAAAACCCGAAAGACGAAGGATATTACCCTCGTATAGAACATTTTCCATATAGCCATCTGTGGGTTTGTTTTGAGGTCCGAGGTAGAACTCTATCGACATCTCACATCGCTCGATAAGGTTATTTGTGAACGATACATTGTGCATCGAGCGTGAATCGTCGGTAATATTCTCCTGATTTTGGTTGGTAATACCCGCATCATAAACCTGGTAGATATAGCAATTATCAACAATATACTTGCCGCAACCACCATAAATCTCCACGCCATTACCAAATCGTGAGGGACGACCACCTGTCTTGGGCGCAGGCGAGAGAATAGAGCCACCAATCCAACCTATAACGCAGTTAGTTACCGTCAGGCCCTGTGTCGTGCTACTGCCGATACCGTGCGAGCCTCCATACATCACGCACAGGTTGTCAATATGCACATTATCTGTAGCCTTCACAATCGTACCATTCACCAGCAATTCAATAGACGAAAAACGCTCCGCAGGGTTACCCTTTGTCGAGCAGAGATATAGACGCTGCTCGCCCTGATAGTCGTGGAAGAAATCCAAATCCTCATTCAAATCAAGACCGCTATTAAAGGGCTTACCCGTATATAGATTTGTTGTTGAGCCGTCGGGTTGTATGCGTTGTGTTATTTTGCGCGCCACCTCTTCGCCGTGATTAAATACAAGTGTACCCACATCTCGGGGAAGCTCTTTGCTATACATATATACATTGGGTGTCGATGTTGTTACCCACTCACCCTCTACGGCTGCATCATAGGGCGAGCCCCAAATCTTGGGTTTATCGCCACGACCATAAGCCGAGTATGTAACGCCCGCTTTGGTAAATATTCTACCGCGCCACATATCTCCTCGGCGGAACATAACGCCATCAGAGGGTTTCAGATCCAGCGAGTTCATCCTATCCAAAGTGCGAATCGGTGTGCGTGGCGACAGTCCATTATTTGCATCATCGCCATCTGCCGAAACGTAGTATATAGTTCCTGTAGGCTTAACCTCGCTCTTGGAGTTTAATATCTTGTTGCGCATCTTATCAGCTTTGCGGTCAATGGCTGCTATAGTCTGCGACGAGGTCTCCTGTTCTATCTCGCCGTGAGCAATAGAGACTGAGGAACAGGCAACAAGTAGCGTAGTGCATATAATGATGAGTGGTAGTAATCGCTTCATAACAATCATTTATATAAACTCTATCTCCTGAGCGAAACCGAAATAATTTGCACCAACGGTATATTGTACGGCCGTGGGCGAGAATTGCTCCTCAAAGAATTCGTGCATATGTCCGCAGATGATGGCTTTAAGCTGCGGCTGCTCTTTTAGCCAATCATAAAACTCCTGCGTGGCAGGGCTCACGCTTGTCGGTGATACCGGTTTATTGCGATATGCCTCTGACACGGGATTATCGGGATTGCTTCGGTAATCGGTAATGACCTGCGCAGGCGTGGCAACCATATAACTTATACGGCCCTTCTGTCGCTTCAGTGTATCCAAGCAATGCTCGGGTGTGTAGAAAGGAATATGGCACATCAAGACCACGGGCAGGCCCTTCTCAAACTCGCGCTTGACGGCTTGGTGCTGCTCGGCTGTCACATAGTAATATACATTGTCTATGGCCACGAAGTTTACCCCGTTTATTATGCGCGAGGCTACGGTCAGGTCGTTGGGGAATACTGCCTGCACCTTGTCGTAGCTCTGCGCCTTGTACTCGGCATTCTCGCGGGCCTCGCCTACGTACTGCGAAAACTCGTGATTACCCGCGGCGACGTACCACTGCTCGGCATTTAGATGTGCAGCGATATAGTCGAGGTTGGCCTCGCTAACAAAATCCTGCAAATCGCCCGTGTGCATCAGCAAAAGGTCATTCTCACGAGCATATCGGATAGCCGCATCGAAATATTTCTCCGCATCGGGGAAAGCCTTGCTGCGCTTAGCTGCCACAGTGTGCTTGCGCTCATTGTCGCGCGCGTCCACACGCGTGAGATGCGTATCGGAGATGTGCAACACCTTGAATGGAGTTGTAGCACCCACATTTATAGTTAATTTCTTTATCTCCTTTAGAGTGTTGTCTCCCAATATAGGCTCTAACAGGCGGGCATAAGAACGCCCGGGCAGTTGCATAGCAATGAATAGTCCACCACAAAGTTGCAAAAATTCACGTCTTTTCATAATGAATAGTTTTTAGTTACTACAAATGTAATAAAAATATCCTTTTGTTGACGTGTTAATCCAACACAAGTGTAAATGCTATTTTGTTGTGGCGGTTGCTCGTTAGGCGCAGGGTGCCGCCGTGCAGGCGAACAATTTGGCGAGATACGGCGAGGCCGATGCCCGAGCCATCTTGCTTGGTGGTGAAGAATGGGGTGAAGATATTTTCAGCAATCTCGTTGGGTATAGGTCCGCAGTCGTTGCATACGTCGATTATGATACGCTCGGCAGAGTCTATGTGTGCCGTAATCCAGATATGTCCCTCCTGCTCGCCAATAGCCTCGCGGGCGTTTTTCAGAAGGTTGACAAGCACCTGCGTCATCAACTCCCTATCTACGTAAACCATTGTGTCGGCGGGCTGAATATCCACATCGAAGGCTACATTATCAATCGAAATCATCCTCTTGGCATTCTCAATCAACTCGTGCAGGTACATCGGGCTACGTTGCGGTTGCGGTATGCGTGTAACCTGACGGAATGTGTCCACGAAGGACATAAGTCGCTCGCTGGTGTGGTGGA
>JAZRLD010000053.1:0-5447 GCA_045646685.1 Alistipes sp.
CGTTGCCGCAGATAGCAGAGCGCCACGTGATGGTAAGTTTATCGAGAAATTGGGTGTATACAACCCCAACACGAATCCTGCTACAATTGATCTGAAGTTCGATCGTGCTTTGGATTGGTTACTCAAGGGCGCACAACCTACAGATACTTGTCGAGCTATTCTCTCGTACAAGGGTGTTATGTACAAGAAGCACCTGTTGGGCGGTGTAGCTAAGGGCGCATTCTCTGTGAGCGACGCTGTGGCTAAGTTCAACAAGTGGCTTGGTGAGAAGGAGAGCAAGAACGCTGCTAAGGTGAACAAGCTCGCTACTGACGCTAAGGCTGCTGAGAAGGCTGCATTGGCTGCTGAGACTAAGGTTAAGGAGGAGCGTGCTGCTGCAATCGCTGCTGCTAAGGCTGCTGCCGCTGCTGAGGCTGCTGCTGCCGAGACCGAGGGTGCTGAGGCAACTGAGGAGGCTGCAGAGTAATTCTTCGAGAGGGAGGGGCGAGATAGCAGAGAATATCTGCACGATGTCGAGCAACCGACCCACTCATAGAAAAATGTGCTTCTTTGAAACACACGGGGCTGTCAATAAGTTGACAGCCTTTTTTGTTTGTTTAGCATTTTTTGCTAATTTTACCCTATCGTTATAAATTAGATTTTCACTCCGCATTATGGATAACAGATTTACTGCCGTGGCCCGCGTAGGGCGTCTTTTCGGAGATATAAGCTCTGGAGGTGTGTCACTCTCGCTCTACACCACCCTACCCGAAGATTTCGATCCCGCGACAGATGCGCTTTTCGTGGAGATTGACTCGTTGCCCGTGCCTCTCTACTGCGATAAGTTCGAGCGTCGAGGTGTGTCGGGTGCAAACGTATGCTTCGCCGATTTCGACACGCAACGCCGCGCCGAGGAGCTGGTAGGCAAGGAGTTGTATATGGAGCTTGCTGACGAGGAGGGCGATGAGGATGAGTTCTATATGGAGGACTTGATTGGTTTCAAGGTAGAGGTAGGTAAACTGCGTGGCGAGATTACCGACTACTACGATAGCGAGATGAATCCGCTCTTTGGTATCGACTTCGGCGATGGCGAGCGATTGATACCCGCCGCCGAGGAGTTTATCGTGCGCATAGACTTCGAACGCGGAAAGATTAAGATGATACTCCCCGACGGGTTGTTGGAGATATAAAAAAAGCTGTCCACTCGGACAGCTTTTTTTGCATAAATACAACTATTCAAGAAATTGTATAATAAGAGGATTTTCAAGGCTTGCGAAGCTCGAGAAACCGCAGTTTACTTTGGCGTAAATGAGGATTTTGAGAGCGAGCGTAACGCAGAAAATACCTTATTAGACGATTTCTATTTCTGATAGACACGTACCCAATCTACTTCCATCGTGCAGGGCAAAACCGAGTAATCAACACCCTCGGCACCACCCCAGTTGCCACCAAAGGCGACATTCATAATGATGTAGAATGGGTGATTAAAGGGCCACGTGCCCGTGTCGCCTGCACCATCGTTCTCGAAGCTGAAATAGACATTTCCATCTACGGCAATATCAATGCGCTCGGGGGTCCACTCCAGCGAGTAGGTATGAAACTCGTCGCTGCACGATGCGAGGTCGGTCTTCGTACCCTTCTGTGTACCAATCATATGGTTGTACTTGCCCGTATGCACCGTACCGTGCACCACGCCCGGCATATAACCAACAAACTCCAAGATATCAATCTCGCCGCTATTGGGCCAGCCGCCATACGAACTATTCTCGGGCATCATCCAAAATGCGGGCCACACGCCCTTGCCCTTGGGGAGCTTAATACTCGCCTCCACCTTGCCGTAGAGCCACGACTGCTTGCCACGCGTAATCATACGCGCCGAGGTGATGCGCTCTCCCTCCTTGATAGCCTTGATGTGAAGCGCGCCATCTTCCACCCACGCATTGTCGAGGCTGTTGACATACTCCTGCTCCTCGTTGTTGACCTGACCTTTGCGCATCAACTCATAAGTCCAATTCTTGGGGTTGGGCGCACCGTCAACATCGAACTCATCGGCCCACACCAATTTATAACCATCGGCAGGGGCGCAAGACGATAATGACAAAAATGCAATGGCAGCAAATAGTATCTTTTTCATTTTTAATATTTTAATCAGGTCAAGGCAGATGCCAAAATAGCCAATCAGACAATATTCTAATAAAGGAATGACATACGCTCAGGAAGCTTTGTAAAGTCGGTAATGTGGATATAATCCATACCTGCAAGGCGAATATGGCTGTCACCACCGCCATCGCCGAAGTCGTCACCCACGAACAACACCTGATCGCGAGTGTAGCCGTGCTTGTGGGCGTAGTTCATAACGGCATCGTACTTATTATACTGAATCTGAGTGATATCGAACGATGTTGTACCTCCAATAAATACCGAATAACCCTTAAACATCTCGCACACATCCTTATAAATAGCGCGACGCTTTGACTTGTCGGGGTCGAAGACGAGCTTATCCTCTGTCTTGGCCTTCGAGCCGAGAAGTCCGAGCGTTACCATACCCGCAGGGTGGAACTCAACAGACTCGCCAACATACTCTGTATAGCCATAACGCTCACGGATAATCTGCGCTGTCTTGAGGAAGAAGTCGCGGTCGGGCTGGCACTTGTCGTTGCGCACCTCCACAAACTCACCATTGATGACCGTAGCCTCCTGCATACCGTAGTTTGCCACGATGTCGATAGCGTAGCCGTTCATCTGGTCGAAGATGCGGCGTGCGTTACCCGCGCCCACCATAATAACCTTATACTCGGGGTTAGCCATCAACTTATCCAGCACGGCCTTATTCTCGGGAATAATAGGAGTGCGATGGTTGGTAACAGTACCGTCGAGGTCGAAGCAGATAAGTTTCTTCTGCGCCTTCAGCTCCGCGCCACGTGCAGCCACCTCATCCTCGTCAAGTCGAGAGTCGCAGTCGTACCACGCCTGCACCTGCTCCGCGCCAGCCTGCTCCATAAGCTGGGGATATGTAAGTTTGTCATAGTCGATAGTAGCCGTCTGGTTATCACCGCAAGCCACAGCCAACAGCAGGGCCACCATCAGCATAGATTTAAACAAAATCTGAATCTTCTTCATCGTTTGTAGTTTTTATTAGGTTTTACATTTTTCATCTCTCTACGTTGTGGCGCACGACCGCGTTGCGAATCACGACCACGCTGTGCACCCCCTCGCTGCGACTCCTTACGGCCACTATCGCGAAAGAAGTAAGATTTCTGCCTACGCTTATCGTCCTGCGAACGAGCCACATATACCTTCTCACCCGTATAAGGATTCTCGCCCGTGTAGAACATCACCGACGACAAAGTCATCGGCGTGGGCGTGAGGTCCTGCACCTGCTCCAAATCGAAATGCAGGCGACCCAACACCTTGTCGGCCAGCGCCTTCATATCCTGCTCGCGGCAACCCGGGTGCGAGGAGATAAAGTAGGGAATAAGCTGGTAGCGCAAATCGTTGTGGGCGCAGATTTCGCGGAAATCGCGATTCAACTGCTCGAACATCGCAAACGGTGGCTTGCGCATAATATTCAGTACGTGCTCCTCGGTATGCTCGGGCGCAACCTTCAGGCGGCCAGATGTGTGGTGCTTGACAACGGTTTCGAGGTATTGCGAATCATCGAACAAATCGTAACGGATACCGCTACCGATAAAGGCCTTCTTTATGCCCTTCACCGCGCGAATATTCTCATAGAGAGCCAACAATGGACGGTGGTCGTTATCCAGATTGGGGCAAATCTTCGGATGCAGGCACGAGGGGCGATGGCACTTGCGGCAGGCATCGCGATTCTTGCCACCCATACGGTACATATTGGCCGAGGGGGCTCCCACATCCGAGAGATAACCGCGGAAGTCGGGCATTTTCGTTACCTTCTCCACCTCGGCGAGGATAGAGCGCTCGCTACGCGAGTTGATAAACTTGCCCTGGTGTGCCGAAATAGTACAGAAAGCGCAACCACCGAAGCAGCCACGATGGATATTTATCGAGTGCTTAATCATCTCCCACGCAGGGATATCGCCCTTGCCGTTATAACGTGGGTGCGGAGCGCGCTCATAGGGCAAATCGAACGAGTGATCCAGCTCCTCTGTCGAAAGCGTTGTATTGGGCGGAGTTACAACAACATACTTCTCGCCCACCTGCTCAACAAGCGTTGTCGTAGGCTCCATAACGTTGCTCAACGTCTCCTCCTCAACAAAATTCTCGGCAAAGGCTCGCTTATCGCGGCAACACTCCTCGTACGAGTGCAGAATCTTGGTCGTATCGGGATTCAGTCGCTCCACGTAGCTCTTATCAGCCACGAAAGCCACCTGATTTATCTTACGCAACAACTTGGCATTATATCCGTTACGCATAGCCTTAGCCACCTGCTGCACTACCCTCTCGCCCATACCGTAGATGAGCAGGTCGGCACCGCTCTCCACAATCATCGAGGGCTTTAGGCTGTCGCTCCAATAGTCGTAGTGCGTAAGTCGGCGCAGTGAAGCCTCAATGCCTCCCACCACAACAGGCACGTGGGGATAGAGGCGTTTGAGAATCTGCGTATATACCGTAGCGGCGTGGTCGGGGCGGAAACCCGCCTTACCACCTGCCGTATAGGCGTCGTTACTGCGCAGGCGTATGTTGGCTGTATAGTGGTTTACCATCGAATCCATAGCACCCGCCGAGACACCGAAGAATAGGCGTGGTGCGCCGAGCTTTGTGAAGTCGCGCAAATCATCACGCCAGTTGGGTTGCGGCACGATGGCTACACGATAACCCTCGGCCTCGAGCAGGCGACCGATAACGGCCGCACCAAATGCGGGGTGGTCGATATAGGCGTCGCCCGTAAAGAGGATTACATCGATATAATCCCAGCCCAAGGCTCGTACCTCTTTTATGGTTGTTGGTAAAAATGCCATTTTTTGTTATTTAATTATCTCTCGAGTTGGTATCTCAGAGTGTCATATTATAATCTCTTAATACAGACTTTAGTCTGTTCCACCTTTTGTCACCCAAAAGGTGGAGCCCAAATGTGCCGCAAGGCGAAATTTGTGGGGTCGCTACTTGTCGTCGGTAAAACGGATGCAGACGCACTTTTACTTCGTGAAAAGGTCTCCGTTTCTTAACCCTCCGACTGCACATCTCCCTATTTCCTCAAATTTCGCAGTGCGGAGAGGCTAACGCACGTCAATATATTTTTATACAGATAAAGGGTTAACCCTATTTTACATTTTAACTTCCCTACTCCTCTAACTTGCGGGCGGCAACATAGCCGTCCCACTTGGCGATTACAGCCTCCAGGTCTGCTGGCAACTCGCTCTCGAAGTACATATCCTTGCCCGTTGTGGGGTGCACAAAACCGAGCGAGCGTGCGTGCAGAGCCTGACGAGGCAGGAGCGAGAAGCAATTTTCGATAAACTGCTTATATTTCGAAAAGGTTGTACCCTTCA
>JAZRLD010000054.1:0-13501 GCA_045646685.1 Alistipes sp.
AGCATCCGTTCACGTCGCGATCCGAGCGTTCCCGTTGAGGTTGGTCACAGCTCTTGCGTAGTATGTACTATCGGTAACATCGCTTACGAGCTTAATCGTCCTTTGGAGTGGAATCCTATCGTGCAGAAGTTTATGGGTGATGCAGAGGCTAACTCAAAGCTTCACTACGAGTATCGTGAGCCCTACAAGTTGGAGTAATACGAGGTGTAGTTATATACGCGGTGTCTGCTATGGCAGGCACCGTTTTTTGTTTAAAAAGAAAAGGTAATGATGCCAAAAGAAAAGGACTGGAAAACCAGTCCTTATTTTTTTATAGCTCGGGATTGCATAACGCGGCGTCGCGTTCTAATTGGCGTTGCAGTTCGTCGATTGATGCGAAGCGCCGCTCGTCGCGTATCTTCAGTTTCAAATCGACCTCTATCTCTTGCCCGTACAAGTCACCCGCAAAACCGAAGATATGTGTCTCCAAAAGGCGTGTCTGTCCATCCACCGAGGGACGTAGACCGATGTTTGACATTGCGTTATAGAGCTTGCCTGCGAGTCGCACCTGCGAGTAATATACGCCATTATCGACCTTTATATCGCGTGCATCTATATTGGCTGTGGGGAATCCCATCTTGCGGCCTAACTGCGCTCCGTGTATAACCTCGCCCTTAATAATCATACCTTAATATTATATATTTTGGGTGAGTTTCTGCACCAACGAGAACTCCGAGAAGAACTCCTTAGCCAGCACGCGCAACACCGTATATGAGGGGATAGCAAGCAACATCCCCAAAATACCTGCCATATATCCCGCCACAAGAATCACCAAGAACACTTCCAGCGGGTGCGCCTTCACTCGCTCGGAGTAGATGGTGGGCTGCAACACGAAATCATCAAAGCCCTTGATGCAGAACAACGTGCAGCAGATAGTAATCACGGTATTTGTAACGGTCATACCCTCGATAGGAGTGACTATGCCGATAAACATCGAGATAATACCGCCCATCAGCGGGCCTGCGTAGGGGATGACATTCATCACACCCATAATCAAACCTATAAGCAGGGCGTTGTCGGTCTTCATACCGAAGAGAATCATCGCCGTAGAGATGATAACCATCAGCACAAGACTCTCGGTGAGGATACCCGCAAAGTAACGCGACAGCAGTAGGGTGATAGAGTCCAATGCGCGCTCAACATTCATCTGCAAACGTTCGGGAAACATAGCCTTCACCATAGCGTAGAACAATCCGTCCTCTTTGAGGAAGAAGAAGGTGATAAATGCAATGGAGAATACCGCAACCAATGCCGACAGGGCAGTGCTTGCAATTGATGTGAAGGTGCTATTCAACGTGTTGTAATTCACCAACTGTTTGAGGTTTTCCACTAACGTATCCGTCAACGAGAAGTGCGTTGCAGGCAGAGCAAAGGTGCGTTGCAAGTACTCTTGTGCGCGTGATATGGGCTGCTCCACGGATGCTAATACAGACGAAAAATCGAGGTGTGCAAACTCGTTTATCTTGCCGAATACAAGTGGAATAAATAGCGAAAAAATAGATGCAAAAACCACAAATATAACCAGCAGCGTCAGCGAGGCCGCAGCCCAGCGAGGCAACTTATGGTTGCCGATATGCTGTCGCGCAAGCCAGTTCACTACGGGGCGTCCCATAATGGCCAGCACGGCAGAGACGAGGATATAAATCACCACCGACGAGAAGTACCACACCAAGAAGAGTATGGCCGCCGTGATAATCAAACCCACCGTTACGCGGAGTATATTTTGTGGAGTAATGGTCATATGCCTACTTTTTCAATCTCACAAGCGGAGTCTGCGAACCTATTACAGAGTCACCAATCTCCACAACCAACTCGCTATCCTTCGGAACGAGTACGTCGATACGAGAGCCGAACTTGATGAAGCCGAATACATCGTTCTGACCTACCTTGTCACCACTCTTAATGTACGACACGATACGTCGCGCGATAAGACCTGCCACCTGACGGAACAGCACCTTTTTGCCATCCTCGAGTTTTACAACTGTTGTTGTACGCTCATTCTCGGTTGATGACTTGGGATGCCAAGCGATAAGGAAGCGGCCGGGGTGATACTTGTGATACTCCACCTCTCCAGCCACGGGCGACCAGTTCATATGAATGTTGGTTACAGACATAAAGATAGAGATTTGTAACATCTCCTCCTTGATGTACTCGTCCTCATACACAACCTCCGTCACCACCACGCGACCATCGCAAGGTGAGAATACCAACTCTGGGTCGTGAATCTTCACACGGCGAGGCTCGCGGAAAAAGGCAACGATGAAGAGCCAAAATGTAACGAGTATAGCTCCGCAGATTACGAGCAGACCAGTCTCCCAATTATGACTCTGGAAATAGTAGAGCAATCCCCACAATACCAAGCAGATAAGGCCTGATACGGCGATAATGCGATAACCCTCTTTGTTAATCTTCATATTGTTTAGTTTTAAGGTTTTCAGTTAAAATATAAATGCGCAGATGCAGGCATACACAAACACAAATGGCGCCGAGAGAATCAGGGCGTCGAAGCGATCCAGCCAACCTCCGTGGCCGGGGATAATGTTGCCCGAATCCTTAACATCCACCGAGCGTTTCATCAGCGACTCCACCAAGTCGCCAAATACACCTGAAATGGCAGCTACCAATGCCAAGCCAATCCACATAGGTACACTTGCGCCGAGTACCAATGCGGCTACCCAGCCCATAGCCATTGCGCCGAGCAATCCGCCGAAGAATCCCTCCCAAGACTTCTTGGGTGAGATACGCTCAAAAAGACGGTGACGGCCCAAAGTTACGCCAAACAGGTATGCGAAGACATCGTTTGTCCAGATAATGAATATGTAGAAAATCATTATCCACGGGTTCCATTCGCCCATACCGAGCAACATAGGCACAACGAGTAACAACGACATAGGCAGTGCAACGTACAATGCGCCCAAAACGGATGTTGCGACGTTAGCTATTGGTGTTTGGCTCTTGCGGTAGAGCTCGCAGATAAACATCAGTGGCATAATGAGAATCAATGCGCTGATAGAGGCTACGGCCAATATCAAGCCGAAATGCTCGTTGTTCTTATCGAAGAACAGAGTTGCGGCAACCCCCAAACATAAGAACATCGCACCCGTCATAAGGCCAAGCCACTTCATCGGCTCATATCCAGCCTTCTCGGCAAAGCGATAAAACTCCCACATACCTCCTACGGCGATGAGTGCCATCAGAGCCGCAAAGCTCCACTTCGACAGCAGCATTGCACCCAACACCACTATCAACATCACAGCACCGCTGGCGGTACGAACGAGGAAATTCTTCATTTTACTACCCATTGTCAAATTAGTTTTTTGAGTCAGTGTTATTCTCTTTTGCGGGAGCCACGATAGGCTCTGCTACTGAAGGCTCGTCGGTAATCTCTACCGCAGTGTCACCCTTCTTGTCAGTTTTCTTCTCAGCCGCCTTCTTTGACTGTGCTGATGGACCGAGAATTGTCTCAATATCCTCTGCGTAGATTGTCTCCTTCTCCAGCAAGAGGTCAGCCATAGCGTTAATCTTATCATTGTTGGCCTCGATAATCTCGCGAGCACGTGTGTACGACTCCTCCAAGATGCGGCGTACCTCGTCGTCGATAGCCATTGCGGTCTGCTCGCTGAAGGGCTTGGTGAATGTATCACGTGTGCCCGTTGAGTCGTAGTAGCTTATAGGGCCAATCTTCTTACTCATACCATACCACGTAACCATCGCATAGGCCATCTTTGTAGAACGCTCCAAGTCGCTCAATGCGCCTGCGCCCAATGTTCCGTAGTTTACCTCCTCGGCAATTCGACCACCGAGCATACCTGCCAAACGCTCCGCCATTGTGGCATCGGTAACGTGTACGCGCTCCTCGTCGGGTACCGACCACGTAGCACCGAGGCTATTTCCGCGAGGAATAACTGTAACCTTCAATACGGGGTCGCACTCCTCCAACATCCACATAACCGTTGCGTGCCCTGCCTCGTGGATAGCCGTAGCACGACGCTCCGCCTCGGACATTGTCTTATTGCGCTTCTCCAAACCTCCTACGATACGGTCGATAGCGGCCATAAAGTCATCACGCTCAACGCAGTTCTTATCCTTACGAGCAGCAATCAACGCCGCCTCGTTACATACGTTGGCAATATCTGCGCCCGAGAATCCCGGAGTCTGCTTTGCCAAGAACGTACGGTCGATATTGCCTCCGAGCTTAATGTTGCGCAGGTGAACATTGAAAATCTCCTCACGCTCCTTAACATCAGGCAGACCTACGTCAATTTGGCGGTCGAAACGACCTGCACGCATCAACGCCTTATCCAAAATGTCGGCACGGTTTGTTGCCGCCAAGACAATAACACCAGCATTTGTTTGGAAACCGTCCATCTCGGTAAGTAGCTGGTTGAGAGTATTCTCACGCTCGTCGTTGCCCGAGAAACCGGCATTCTTGCCACGTGCACGGCCGATAGCGTCAATCTCGTCAATGAAGACGATGCAAGGAGCCTTGCGCTTTGCCTGCTCAAAGAGGTCACGCACGCGCGAAGCACCAACGCCGACGAACATCTCCACAAAATCAGAGCCTGAAATCGAGAGGAAGGGTACATTTGCCTCGCCAGCCACTGCCTTCGCCAATAGAGTCTTTCCCGTTCCCGGAGGACCTACCAAAAGCGCACCCTTGGGAATCTTGGCACCCAACTCGCGATACTTGTCAGCCTTGCGCAAGAAATCCACAATCTCCATAATCTCCACCTTCGCCTCGGCCAAACCTGCTACGTCTTTAAACGTAACGCGCTTGTTGGGATTATCCTTATCAAACTCCTGTGCGCGAGCCTTGCCCACGTTCATTATGTTACCTCCAGCACCGCCGCCACCGCGTGACATCATACGGATGAAGAGGAACCAGATGCCAATCAGAAACACCCACGGAAGGAAGTTGATGAGCATATCGCTCCAACTGTTCTTCTCGTTGAGATATTCTATAGCTACGGGGTTGTTCTCTACCTGCGAATCTGCGATAGCCTGCTTTACGTCGCGGTCGAGAATATCTACCGAACCGATGGTAAAATTCAACTGCTCGCCGTGCTCGGGTATATTTTTGAAACGGCTCTGCTCATCACCATTGCGATAACTCTCGATAGCCTCGTCGGTGAGATATACAAGTGCCGTGTTTTTGTTTACAACCTTTATGCGCTCTACCTCGCCATTTACAACCATCTGCTCTACGGTGTTCCAGTCACACGCTACGGGCTCGGCTTGGCCCTCGCCAAAGAACGAATAAGCAAGGATGATGGCGATTATTGCGCCCCAGATCCACATAAAGTTGAATCTGATATTTATTATTTTCGGATTCTGCTTCTTTGCCATTTTTTATAATTCGTATTCATATTTCTTAATTGGTGCATCAGCCCACAACTCCTCCAAGCGGTAGAAATCGCGCAACTCGCTCTGGAAGATGTGTACCACAACATCCACGTAGTCCATAGCAATCCAAAAGGCATTCTGCTGGCCCTCGATGCGCCACAACTTCTGTCCGAGCTTCTCATATACATCCTTCTCGATGCCGTCGGCGATGGCTGCAACTTGCGATGTAGAGTCTGCGTTACACACCACAAAGTGTGAGCAGATGGCTCCGTCGAAGCCGCTCAAATCTAAAGATACAATATCCTTACCTTTCTTGTCTTGAATAGCGTTTACTATGGTCTCAATAAGTTTTTCCATACTCTGTTTATTTCCGTTTGAAACGGGTTAAATTTTAATTCGGTTTTACATATACATATAACTTTGCAAATATACATAATTTTTATGAGATTGCGAAATGATTTTATGCTCGCACGCCACATCTTTGTAATTAAACGCAAAAATGCGGCCCGATGTTTTATTTCGGACCGCATTTTTCTACTTTTGGAACATTTTCTCTATTTCGCAGCCAACTCCATCTGCATCTTCTCAAGAATTGTTGACTCCAAGGCGTTGATGATCGAGTTCTTTACATACGTGCGGCGTATGGCGATGGCTATACGGCGCGATGTGGCGCTCTTGGCCAATGTCTTGACTTGGTTTTTGCGGCTGGCGGGGATATACTCCAGCGCCATCTCGGGAATGATGGTCATACAGGCCGTGCAGTTTACAATGCGCATCAGCGTATCGAGCGAGCCCGACTCAAAATGGTAGTGCGACGGCGCATTGCGGCGCGCCTGACACAACTCGAGAATCTGGTCACGCATACAGTTGCCCGGGCTAAGCAGGATAAGGTCCTTCATATCAATATCTTCGATGCGAATGTTTGAACGCTCATATAGCGGATTTGCGGGCGAAACATATGCAAAGAAACGGTCGCTGAAGAGGTCGCGTTCGATGATTCCCTCGCCGCACGTTCCGCTGGCCACCAGCGCAGCATCAATCTTATCGCGGCGCAGAGCCTCGACAATATCGCCCGTAACCATCTCTCGAATTTCGAGTTCCACGCGCGGGTAGCGCTTTACAAAGTCGGGGATAAACTTATGCAAAATATATGGTGCGATGGTGGGAATTACACCCAAGCGCAACTTGCCTGCCGTTTCGCCCTTTAGCTCTGCAACCGACTCACGTATAGTGTTATATGCCTTCAGAGTCTCCTGCGCCTGCGCGATAACTACGGTACCCGCCTCGGTGGGGATAACGGGCTTTTTCGAGCGGTCGAGAAGTATTACGCCCAACTCCTCCTCCAGAGATTTAATCTGCATCGAAAGCGATGGCTGCGTTACGAAACAGTGCTCCGATGCGGCCGAGAAACTTCCGCAGTTGGCTACCTCGATAAGGTATTGTAATTGAATGATTGTCATATCGTTGTTTTGGTCTTGGTTAGTCGTTGATGTCGTGCTGCTTTGCAACGGGGTTGGGTAATTGTGTTATACAAAAGTATAAAAAAAAATTATAGCAACAAACTTTTTTGGTAGAGCGACGATAAATTGTTATTTTTGTACGATATATACGCGGGAAAGTCTTTTGCCCGCCAAACCAAACGAATAACAAAGAAAAAACATAAAACAATGGGAAAAATTATTCTTACGGGCGACCGCCCCACCGGAAAACTTCATTTGGGACACTATGTAGGCTCTCTGCGCCAGCGTGTTGAGTTGCAGAATTCAGGCCTTTTCGAGAAGATATTTATTATGATTGCCGATGCGCAGGCTCTGACCGATAACGCCGACAATCCCGAAAAGGTGCGCCAGAATATCATTGAGGTGGCTTTGGATTACCTCTCTTGTGGCATTGATCCTACAAAGTCAACAATCTTCATTCAGAGTATGGTTCCCGAGCTCACCGAGCTTGCATTCTACTATATGAACCTCGTAACTGTGGCTCGTCTGGAGCGTAATCCGACTGTGAAGACCGAGATCGTTATGCGCGAGTTTGGTAAGTCTATTCCCGTAGGTTTCTACACATATCCTATCTCGCAGGCATCGGATATTACAGCTTTCCGCGCAACGACTGTTCCCGCAGGTGTGGATCAGGAGCCTATGATTGAGCAGACTCGCGAGATTGTACATAAGTTCAACTCTGTATATGGTCCGACATTGGTTGAGCCCGAGATTTTGCTCCCGTCAAATGCCGCTTGCTTGCGTCTGCCCGGAACTGATGGTAAGGCGAAGATGTCAAAGTCGCTGGGTAACTGCATCTACCTCTCGGATAACTCGGCCGATTTGCGCAAGAAGGTGATGAGTATGTACACCGATCCCAACCATATCCGTATCGAGGATCCCGGCCAGATTGAGGGTAACTGCGTATTCACATACCTCGATGCATTCTCTTGCACCGACCACTTCGCAGAGTTCTTGCCCGACTACGCTTGTTTGGACGAGTTGAAGGCTCACTATCAGCGTGGTGGCTTGGGCGATGTGAAGGTTAAGAAGTTCCTCTATGCTGTGTTGGAGCAGATGTTGGAGCCTATCCGCGCACGTCGTAAGGAGTACGAGCAGGACATTGAGGGCGTATATGAGATTTTGAAGAAGGGTTGCGATGTAGCACGTGCCGAGGCTGCCGAGACTTTGGATATGGTACGCCGTTCTATGAAGATTAACTACTTCGACGATGCGGAGCTTATTCGCAAGCAGTCGGAGATGTATAAAGCTGCAAAATAGTTTTAGAGAGAGTTGTAATTTGCGAGAGCGACTATGTTTAGGAATTTCCGTAGAAATGCCTTGGAGTGGTTTATCGGTATTTTAAGACGCCTTAGTAACCGCTTGAGTGAGCGTCAGATGATGGCCGTTTTGGCCGTCATTGTGGGCTTGTTAGCTGGTTTTGGCACTTGCGTCTTCGAGATGTTGCTGCACTGGCTCAAGGCCGCTTTGGTCTCTTGGTTCCCGTCAGACGAGGCGCAGGCTCTTCTGTTGGTATATCCAGCCATAGGTATCATTTTAGCTACGCTTTTCGTGAAATATATCGTCCGAGATGAGATTTCGGAGGGTGTGACGCGAGTGCTTTACGCTATGGCGCGTAAGGATTCGCGTATTGCAGGACATAACTGCTGGTCGTCAATCGTCGGAGGTGCTACCACCATCGGATTTGGTGGCTCTGTCGGTCCCGAGGCACCTATTGTATTGACAGGTGCCGCTATTGGCTCGAATGTGGGTAAGTTGGCGCGCCTGAATTACAAGGAGTTAACTCTGCTCCTGTGTTGTGGTGCGGGTGCTGCCGTGGCGGCTATCTTCAAAGCCCCGATTACGGGCGTGGTCTTCGTGCTGGAGATTTTGATGCTCGATATCACCTCGGCATCAGTCTTCCCGCTGATTTTGGCATCTGCTACGGCTACCACTACGGCTCTTATCTTCCGAGGCTTTGATCCGATTTTCGCAATTACCTTGAGCGAGATGGATGTATTTGTTATCAAACAGATTCCATTATACATCTTGCTTGGCGTATGTTGTGGATTGATGTCGTATTATTTCACCTCGGTAAACTCCAAGGTCGGAAAATTCGTTAAAAGCATTGATTCGCAGTATAAGCGTTGGGCCTTTGCGGGCATATTGCTGGGTGTGCTGATTTTCATCTTCCCGCCGCTGTATGGTGAGGGTTATCGTAGCCTTACGGCCTTTATGCACGGCAATGTGCAGGCGCTATTCTCTAACTCTATGTTCTTTAAGTTCAGAACAATAGAGTGGGTGGCAATCGTGTATGCAATATCTATTATGTTTTTTAAGGTGGTGGCTATGGCTACAACCAACGCATCGGGTGGTGTGGGTGGAACATTCGCACCGTCGTTGTTCGTAGGAGCATATATGGGTGCTATCGTGGCACTTATTTGTAATACGTTTTTTGACTGGAATGTGTCGATTGTGGCATTCTCGCTGGTAGGTATGGCGGGCGTTATGTCGGGCGTGATGAAGGCCCCGCTTACGGCTATCTTCCTTATTGCCGAGCTCTCGAATGGCTATGGACTATTCATTCCGCTGATGATTGTTGCTGGTATCTCGTTTGCTGTGGATTACGCTCTCGACCGCGACTCTATCTATACCAAGCAGTTGCGTATGCGTGGCGAGTTGCTTACGCACGATAAGGACCAGTCGGCCTTTGTATTTATGCGTTTGGACGAGTTGATGGAGACCGATTTTATTCGTATCAAGGAGAATATGACGCTGGGCGATATTGTTCACATTATCTCATCGGCACGCCGAAATATCTTCCCCGTAATTGATAACTTCGGTCATCTGCTGGGTGTTGTGCAGTTGGACGATTTGCGCGAGGATATGTTCAAGCAGGAGAAGTGGGGCCGTTCGATTACCTATTATATGATTCAGCCTCCGTACAAAATTCTCGAGCACGAGATGGTGCAGAGTATCCTGCCGCATTTCGAGGAGAATCATACGTGGATGTTGCCCGTGGTGGATAGGAATAATAAGTATCTCGGCTTTATCTCGAAGTCGCGCATACTAAATGCCTACCGCGAGGCGTTGGTTAAGATATCACATTAAAACTTTAATATATGAAGAATATAAAGAATGTAGTATTCGATTTTGGCGGTGTGTTGGTTGATTGGAATCCGCACCACCTCTATGATAAATATTTCGGTAGCGAGGAGAAGGCTACTTGGTTTTTGGAGAATATCTGCCTCTATTCGTGGAACTTGCAGATGGATAAAGGTAAGCCCTTCGCTGAGGGTATTGCCGAGTTGCAGGCACAGCACCCTGAGTGGGCGGAGGCGATTGAAATCTATCACTCGCGCTGGATTGAGATGATGGGTGGCGAGGTTGAAGGCACGGGCGATGTTCTGCTACGTCTGAAGGCTGCGGGATATAAGGTTTACGGCCTCTCGAATTGGTCGATGGAGACCTTCCCGCTGGTGCGCGATCAGTACCCTATCTTTAAGGAGTTGGAGGGTAGAGTAGTGTCGGGTGAGGAGTTTCTGATTAAGCCCGAGCCTGAGATTTATCACTGCTTGATGGAGCGTTACTCGTTAGAGGCTGCGGAGTGCGTGTTTGTTGATGACAATGCCGATAATGTGGTTGGTGCGCGTAATGTCGGTATGCACGCCATTCAGTTCAAGAATGCCGCGCAGTTGGAGCAGGAGTTAAAAGAGGTTTATGGCCTTGTGTTTTAATAAAGAAATAGTCTAAAAATAGGTCTTGTTATACGATATATCAAAAAAATAGGGTGTCTAACGTATTAAGTTAGCACCCTATTTTTTTAAAACATATCTTTAATCAGATGAAATAAATCTTTCCAGATGTAGTACATCATCATTCCCGTTACGACGAGCTTCATACCCGAGCCGACTATAAACGATATAAGTGAGCCAAATCCTACCTTTATGGCCTCGCCCAGCGTGCGGCGCTGATTGAACATCTCTCCAGCCACAGCGCCAAAGAATGGGCCGAGAATAATACCCATTGGTCCCATAAACATACCAACGAATACGCCAATCGTAGCACCCGTAATACCAGCCTTTGAGCCGCCGAACATCTTGCTAAAGTATCCCGGCAGAATGTAGTCGAGAATACTTACAACGAGTGTAATAATTCCCCACACCCAAAGCATCGCCTGCGTGATTGTAGAGCCCTCGGTCATATATGCGCATATCATTCCTACGAGCGAGAGCGCAGGGCCGGGTAAAATGGGTAATACGGAGCCAATGAGGCCTATAATACCGCACAATATGGCGGCTATGATTAAGAGTGTATTCATCTCTTTGCGTTGCGAAAACTACTTCACAAGGTGATTTGTCGCAGAGTCGGGGAAGATTACCGAGGGCTTGAATGTCTTCGCCTCCTCGAAATCCATAAGCGCATACGACACGATGATAACCAAATCGTCGATGGCTACCTTGCGTGCTGCCGCGCCATTCAGACAGATAGCTCCGCTGCCGCGCTCACCTTTGATGATGTAGGTCTCAAAACGCTCGCCATTGTTAATGTCGAGAATCTGCACCTTCTCACCCTCAATCATATTGGCTGCATCCATCAAATCCTCGTCGATGGTGATGCTACCCACGTAGTTCAAATTGGCCTGCGTAACTCTTACGCGGTGAATCTTCGACTTTAATACTTCGATCATCATATGGCGTTATTTGATTTTTACGTTATCAATCAATCTAATCTCTCCAGCCTGTACGGCGATGCAACCCTGCACGCGCTCGCTCTCCTCCCACGATGCCACCTGCTGCATCGAGAGGGCATCTACAGCCTGAAAATAAATAACCTTGAGCAACTCGTTAGCCTCCACCTGCTCTGTAACCCAAGCGGTAAGCTCGGCGGGTGACATCTCTGCAGACTTTGCGGCGCACTGCGAGATAACCTCGTAAATGTGAGGTGCTGCTGCGCGGTGTGCGGGAGTGAGCAGTGTGTTGCGTGACGAGAGCGCCAAACCGTCCACATCGCGGATGATGGGGCACTCGACAATCTCCACGCTCATATTGAGCTGCTTTACCATAGCCTTGATTACGGCAATCTGCTGGAAGTCCTTCTCGCCGAAGTACGCCTTGGCGGGCTGTACCATATTGAACAGTCGGCTAACAACCTGCGCCACGCCGTTGAAGTGGCCGGGGCGTGTTGCACCCTCCATAACCTTGTCAATCTGACCAAAATCAAACTGACGTGTATCGGGCTCGGGATATATCTCCTCTACCGAGGGCATTAGCACGTAGTCCGCACCTGCCGCCTCCAATAGAGCCGCATCAGCCTCGGGGGTACGAGGGTAGTTGCGCAAATCATTCTTGTCATTAAACTGCGTAGGGTTTACGAATACGCTCACCACTACTGTCTCGCACTCGCGGCGTGCCATCTCCACCAGCGAACGGTGGCCAGCGTGCAACGCTCCCATCGTAGGCACGAAACCGATGCCTGCGGGGTTGAGCTTCGAGAGCTCCTGCTTGAGGTCGCTTACTTTACTGAAAGTTTTCATTCCTTAGTCTATAAAACTGCGGCAAAGTTATATAATTATATTGGAATTAAAAATTCAATATTGCTATAAAAATACCCTATAATAATAAAAGTCCCCTCGAAAGGAGACTTTTATTGTGTAAAAATTAACAATATTTAGTTAATCGAAGGCAGGAACGACCACTCTTTCGAGTAGTGGAGCATCTGCTCAACATAGTCGGTCTTGTAAACGAGTTTTACATCTACAATCTCGCCATCTTTCTCTACCAACTCATAGTCGGGGTTCACAAAGCCGCTGTAAGGCTCAATACCCAATTTGCCGTAGCGCTCCAAAACCTCCTTGTGCAGGTCGTAGTCAATCTTCACGGCATAATCCTCTACGAGCTTGCGGCCAGCTTCATAGTCGCCTGTTGATTTGATGCGCTGCACCTCCTTCAGAAGCTCGCCAAAGAGCTTGCGCAGTGCGTCGAAGTCGTTTACGACGATGTATGACTTGCCGTCCTGCTTAACCCACTCGATAACGTTATCTTTCTTACCCTTTTCGTAGCACCACTCGGCGATGAGCTTGCGGTTACGCATATGCGACTCCTCCACATTCTTGCCAAGCTCAATGCGTGAGAACTGAGTCATCATACCATTCATAATATAGTCGGCATACTGCGCTTTTGCCAAGTCGAGCGAGGGGATAAGACCAATCTCAACCATCTTGGGGTCGCCCAAATAGTAAAGACCAAAGAGGTCGGCACGCGCCTCCTCCAATGTTGAGGTGTAGCTCTTAAGCTCGCCACCCTTTACACCCTCTGCCAGCTGACCTGAGCCGTGGCCCAAGCACTCGTGCAGGTCGGTGTGGAGGTCATCAGCCAGCTTGCCATACTGCTTGATGCGCTCGCGGTCCTCCTCGCGGAGCATAAACTCCTCGTTGAAACCGTTGCCCTGTGCCGCCTTGTCGTAGGCGTAGGTGATATTGTCGATTGTAACTGACTTTGAACCATACTCCTTGCGAATCCAGTCGGCATTGGGCAGGTTGATACCAATGGGAGTTGCTGGGTAGCAGTCGCCACCGAGCATAGCTACGGTGATAACCTTTGCCGATACGCCCTTAACCTCCTTCTTGCGGAATTTGGGGT
>JAZRLD010000055.1:0-12583 GCA_045646685.1 Alistipes sp.
GTTCGAATCCCCTATCCACTACAAGAAATCGAACCTTGCAAGAGATTGCAAGGTTTTTTTGTTTTATACTATTGTGCAATGCGGCGGGGTAGATGCGGCGTTGCCTCTGACCAAGAGTCTAACTACTAATCAAAATATTATGAGCATAATAAACTACATATTACTTGTAGCTCTCTTCTGCATCACGCCTGCGGGTGTGATATGGCTCTGCCGCAGATATTCGTTGCTGGGCAAAATAGGCCCTATTATGGTGCTGTATGCTATCGGTATGGTTGTCGGTAACTTGCCCTTTATCTCCGAGGAGATTACCGCCGTGCAGGACCTTCTGCCCAACATTATGATTCCGCTTGCTATCCCGATGATGTTGTATTGTTGCAACTTCTCGCGTAGCGAGGCGCGCCTGCAGCTGAAGGTTGTTGTGAGCGGTTTCCTGTCTGTCTGCTTGGCTATCGCTTTGGGATACGTTTTCTTTGGAAAGCACCTCGCGCAGGGTGCCGAGGTGGGTGGTATTATTACGGGTATGTACACGGGCGGTACGCTCAACGCTGCGGCTCTGCAGGCTATCTTCCGCATCAATAGCGAAACATATATCTTGATAAACTCATACGACATCATTATCTCGTTCCTCTATTTTGTATTCCTGTTCAGCGTCGGCATCAAGCTCTTCCGCCGTATGTATGGTCAGAAAGGCTCTTTAGGCGAGCTTTCGCAGAGCGACAAGGCCGAGATTCAACAGCAGATAGAGCTCTCGCAGCAGAATCCTTATAGCAAGATATTTACACGCGAGGGGTTGAAACAGATTGGCAAGATGTTGGCCGTTACAATTGTCGTGGTTGGCGCGTCGGCTGGTGTGGCACTGCTTATGCCCGAGGGATGGTTTATGGTGGTGTTTATCCTTCTGCTTACTACGCTCGGCGTGTTATGCTCGTTTGTTAAGCCAATCCGTGCGCTGGATATGAGCTACGACGTGGGTATGTATCTGATATACATCTTCAGCATAACCATCGCCTCAATGGCCGACTTCTCGAGCCTCGACCTCGCGGGTGGTGTAAATCAACTCGCCTTTATGACAGTGGCGGTGTTCCTATCGCTTATGCTACACGCCATATTATGCCGCGTGATGCGCGTAGATGCCGACTCGATGATGATTTCATCTGTGGCATTCATCAATTCACCTCCGTTCGTGCCTATGGCCTCGGCCGCAATGGGCAACAAACGCGCCCTCGTGACAGGCCTCGGCGCAGGAATCGTCGGCTACGCCGTAGGAAATCATATTGGCGTACTAATGGCAAAATTGCTGAGTATGTTGTAAAAAAAAGCGACCAATCGGAAAGTTGGTCGCTTTTTTTTGTATTATATTCCTTTTTAGAGCATCTTAAAATCCCTGACGGACGTTGCAGTGGCACTCTTGGAGGGTTGTGACGCATTTGTCGATGTCGTTGGGACGTATTACGACGTTGGCCTGCTCTCCGTCGGCGAAGGCGTACATATACTCGATGAAAATCTCCTTCTCGGAGAGCTGTTCGAGGATGGTCGAGAGCGCACCTGCGTTATTGCTGCACTTGATGCATATCACCTCGGTGAGCATAACGGCGAAGTTAGCCTCGCGCAGAATCTCCACAGCTTTATCCACCTCCGACACGATGAGTCGCAAAATACCAAAATCGGTGGTCTCAGCCATACTGAAGGCGTGCATATTGATGCCGTGCTTACCCAAAATGCGGGTTACATCGTTGATTCGGCCTGTCTTATTCTCCAGAAAGACCGATAGTTGCTTGATAGTCATATCTGTTGAGTTTTATTATTTCAAAATTCGTTTGTCTATAACGTGCTTACCCTTGCCCTGACTGCGCTCGATGCTACCTGGCTCCATAAGTCGTACATCCACACCAATCGAGAGTACGCTCTTCAGGCGGTCGGCAAGACGTTTCTTCATATTCAACATACGGCCGATATCGTCGCTGAAGAAGTCGCGGCGTACCTCCACCTGTACCTGCAATGTGTCGAGGTTCTTCTCACGGTCCACGATGAGCATATACTGCGGCTCAAACTCGGGCATCTCAAGAATAACACTCTCCACCTGCGACGGGAATACATTGATACCGCGAATAATGAGCATATCGTCACTACGACCTACAATGCGTCCCATACGTACCGATGTGCGGCCACAAGCACACTCGCCATCCATCAATGTGCAGAGGTCCTTTGTGCGGTAGCGAAGCAGGGGCATACCCTCCTTGGTGAGTGTTGTGAAGGCCAGCTCACCCTGCTCGCCATATGGCAACTGCTCCAATGTCTCAGGGTTGATAATCTCGGGATAGAAGTGGTCCTCGTTGATGTGTGAGCCATTCTGCTCCGAACACTCATACGACACGCCCGGGCCCATAATCTCGCTCAAACCATAGATGTTGTAGCCCTTCAAGCCGAGACGCTCCTCAATCTCCTTGCGCATATTCTCGGTCCACGGCTCGGCACCAAATGCGCCAATTCGAAGACTTATATCATCCTTTGTAAGTCCCATTTTCTCAAGCGTTTCTGCCAAGTAGAGCGCATACGAAGGGGTGCAAGCTATACCTGAAATCTTCAAATCACGGATAAGGCGGATATGCTTCTCGGTGTTACCCGTCGATGCAGGGATTACCGTAGCACCAAGATTCTCCACGCCATAGTGCGCGCCAAGACCGCCCGTAAAGAGCCCATAGCCATAGCTTACCGAGAAAGTATCATCGCGTGTCACACCGTATGATGTGAGTGCGCGTGCCATAACCTCCGACCACACAGCCAAATCCTTGCGTGTATAGCCCACGATGGTGGGATTTCCCGTTGTACCCGACGATGCGTGTACGCGCACAATCTCCGAGGGAGGTGCCGCCTGCAAGCCGTAGGGGTAGTTGTCGCGCAAGTCCTGCTTGGTGGTAAAGGGGAGTTTTACAATGTCGTCTATGCTCGTGATATCCTCGGGGGCGATATCCATCGCCTGCATCTTATTGCGGTAGAAGGGTACGTTGTGATAGACATATGTTACAAGTTTTTGGAGTCGTTTGCCCTGCAATGCGCGCATCTCGTCACGACTCATACACTCCTTGTTTGGGTTCCAAATCATAGTTTTATCGTTTTCTCATTTCCTAACTTTTCTATTCTAATTCAGCGGGTGATCTGTGGCAAAGGCCTGCATACGCTCCTGCATCACCTCATACAAATCATCTCTCATACGCGATGTGCAGGCACGCACACCCTGCTGCTCGCTACCCGTTGTAGAGAGCGAGATGCTACTTACGCCATAGTATAACAACTCGGTAAGCAGCTCACCCCCACTCATATTGCCGTAGCCAATTGTAAAGAAGAATCCATCGCCCACCTTCTGCGTAACATCGTTATCATAGACAATATGGAAACCGTTGTCGGTAAAAATCTTCTTCATCTTTTCGGCACGCACGGCATACTCACGTGTATCCTCCACAAAGTTAATCTTGCCCTCGGTCGAGAGGCGCAACATCTCGGCATAGGCATACTGTGTCGATGCGGTACAGCCCGATGTAATCATATAGAGGATAGATGCTATGAGCGTCTGACCAAACACTCCCGCATCCTTATAACGCTCGGCCAAGGCGGGGAAGTGGCGGTCGAAGAGTTTATCGCTGATGCAAGTGAGCGCCATACGCTGGCCCGCATAGCTGAAAATCTTCGATGACGAGAGCATCAGTATATAATTATCTGTGTAGTGCGCAACCGTAGGCGGATAAGGTGGCTCGAATGGGTGACCGAGGTCGTGGCGGAAATCCATACAGAAGTATGCCAAATCCTCCATCACAATCACGTCGTACTTCGTTGCCAGCTCGCCGATAATCTTCAACTCCTGCTCCTCCAGACATATCCACGCAGGGTTGTTGGGATTTGAATATACGATGGCGGCAATATCGCCCGCCGAGAGCATCTGCTCCAACTTCTCGCGAAGAGCCTCACCGCGATAATTATAGATGTCAAACTCTGCCCACTCGGCGCCTATCACGCGCAACTGCGACTTCTGAATAGGGAATCCCGGGTCGATAAACAACACCTTATTCTTGCCGGGTGTACGCTGCGTACAAGCAATGAACGAACCATACGAGCCCGCCACGCTACCAACCGTTGGAACGCAGGCACGAGCCGAGATATCCACATTCAAAAATGCCTTCACAAAGCGCGAAGCCTCCGTTTTCAATTCGGGAACGCCTGCCGCTGCGGGATACTGCGAACCCACACCTCTATCGAGTGCCGCCTTCTCAGCCTCCACGCCATAGTGATTTACAGGCAAACCGGGAGAGCCTTGGTCCATACGGATAAAGGGAATACCCGTCTTCTGCTCCAAATATTGCGCTACGAGCAGCACCTCGCCGATGGTTGCACGCTTTAGGTCTGCAATATGCAACTCCTCGACGGCCTTAGCCACAAGCTCCTCTGAAAAAATCTTCATAAGCTACTATTTTACTGCATTCAAACCGAGGTCGAACGCCTGACAGTTCATCTCTACAATCTTCTCTCCCTTCGACGCAAATACACGCTTGATACTCTCTCTAAGCTGCTCGGGCGAGAGAATCTCAATATGCTTGGCCGCCATACCCAGCAACACAACGTTTGCACTCTTGGGCATACTGTTCTGCTTGGCCAGATCCTCAATCGGAAGAGATGATACGCGCGGCAGAGCCTGCAACTCGCTCATCAGAGCCTCCTCGTCGGGATAGTTGGGGATATTCTTAAATGCGTTTGACGATGTAACCACAACGCCCTCCTTATTCAAATAAGGCAGGTAGCGCAAAGCCTCCATCGGCTCCATCGAGATAATCATATCAGCTGCACCCTGCTTGATGAGGTCGGAGTGAATCTCTTCGGTCGAGAGGCGCAGATTTGACTGCACATCGCCGCCGCGCTGGCTCATACCGTGCACCTCGGCCTGCTTGAGGTTTACACCCGCCGCAGCTGCCGCATCGCCTATAATGGTGGCAATGGTGAGGATACCTTGTCCACCCACGCCTGCTAAAATTATATCTTTCTTCATTACTTCTCAGCTCTTTTTTGACGTAGTTTACGATTCAAGGTCTGTATGCACTCGCGGCGCGGAATGATTACCGATACGCCTTTGTACTCAATCTCCTCACGTATGATGCGAGTAATCTCCTCCATATTCTTTGGTAGAGGCACCACTACATGCAGGTGCTCGGGCTCAACACCCAAACCTAAACATATAGTCTCAAACTTATTCGTGCCAGCAGAGTCCTGACCTCCCGTCATAGCGGTTGTAAGGTTATCGGAGATGATAACCGTGATATTTGACTTGTCGTTTATAGCGTCCAACAAACCCGTCATACCAGAGTGAGTGAATGTCGAGTCACCGATAACTGCGATAGCAGGATGTACACCAGCATCGGCAGCACCCTTCGCCATAGTAATCGAAGCTCCCATATCCACGCACGAATCGATAGCACGGAACGGCGGCAATGCGCCCAATGTATAACAACCAATATCGCCAAAGATACGTGCATCGGCATACTCGGCCGCAACCTTATTCAGCGCATCATATACATCGCGGTGGCCACAGCCCTGACACAATGCAGGCGGACGTGGAACGACATTCTCGGCCGTCGCATACGACTGCTCGGTTGTAATGCCAAGCACCGCACCTACGTTGTCGGGCGTAAGCTCGCCCATACGTGGCAAATCGCCCGTAAGACGTCCCTTAACGGCATAATCTGCTCCCAGCATTGCCTTTATCTGCTCCTCCACAACGGGCTGACCATCTTCAGCTACGATTATCGTGTCGCACTCCGCAGCCAGAGCCTTTATAGCCTGCTCGGGGAGAGGATATTGCGAAACTTTCAAAACAGATATACCACGCTTCGCAGGCTCGTTCTCCATCACATAGTTATATGCAATTCCACACGCCACAACGCCAATCTTTGCGTCCTCGGTTGCAAGGACACGATTATATGGCGACTCCTCCGACGAGGTGAGCAACTGCGGCTGCTTCGCCACAAGCGATGCGTACTGACGACGTGCATTGCCCGGCAGCAGCACCCAATGTGTGCGCTCGCTATCGGGATTAAGTTCGTTTTGTGGCAATGGAGTAGTAATCTCCACGCCAGCACGCGAGTGTGCAAGACGTGTTACAACACGCATCAATACGGGTAATCGCAACTCCTCCGAGAGCGAGAAGGCGTAAGGCATCATATCGTATGCCTCCTGCTGTGACGATGGCTCAAGGATGGGAATCATAGCAAACTTACCGTAGAAACGCGAATCCTGCTCATTTTGCGACGAGTGCATCGAAGGATCATCAGCCGCCAAAACTACCAAGCCGCCATTCACGCCCGTAATAGCCGAATTGACAAACGCATCGGCAGCCACGTTCATACCTACGTGCTTCATACACACTATCGAACGCTTACCCGCGTACGACATACCGAGCGCAGCCTCCATAGCCGTCTTCTCGTTGGTACACCAGCGGCTACGCACCTCGGGGGCAGAAGCCTGAATAAACTCTGTTATCTCTGTCGAGGGCGTACCGGGGTAGGCATACACGCCGCTAATTCCTGCGTGTATGGCACCCAAGGCTATAGCCTCATCGCCCAAAAGCAATCTCTTTGAAATCATATCTCTTACCTAACTATATATCTGCATCTTTCAGCACGGGGAACTTCTCGCGGAAAGCCTCCAATGCCACCATATCTACCTCGGCCGTAGCCTCACACTCTGTGTTGTCCGCGCAGGTTGCAATAGTGCGGCCATAAGGATCAATAATCACACTACCACCGCAATACTCGCACGCAGGGTCTGTACCCACGCGGTTTACACCCGCCACATAGCACTGATTCTCGATAGCACGCGCCACAAGCAACGAACTCCACGCCGCTACGCGCGGTGTGGGCCAACTCGCAACATACAAAATCATATCATAATCGCCCCTATTACGCGCCCAGATGGGAAAACGCAGGTCGTAACACACCTCCAATAATATTCTCACGCCGCGCCACTCTACCACTACGCGCTCCTCACCTGCCGTGAATCGTAAATGCTCGCCGCCATACGTAAAGAGGTGCTTTTTGTCGTAATACGTCACACTGCCGTCGGGCTTCACGAAATAGAAACGATTGTAATATTTACCCTCCTGCTCAACGGCTATGCTACCAGCTATGGCTGCATCAATCTCCGCAGCCTTACGCTTCATCCACTTCAGTGTATCGCTGTCGCAGCTCTCGGCAATACCTTCGGGCTGGGTGCAGAAACCCGTAGAAAACATCTCGGGCAAGACGTACAAATCAGCCCCCGCATTGCGGTCGATAGCCTCCTCGGCCCGCTGCACATTCAGCACAGGATTTGCCCATTCGATATTGCGTTGTAGGATTGTTACCTTCATCATATACACTATTTATATGCAAATATAGTGATTATAGCGCGAAATCTCAATAAATATTGAATTATACTGAATATACATATGAGATTTGCGAATATTTATAGACTTTCAATAGCCATCTAAATAATACTCTTATTAAATATTCTTGGAGATAACTTACTTATAAATGGCAAGGAGTTTAAATATTAAAAACTAAAGCTCGCTTACAAAATTTTGCAAGCGAGCTTTTCTGTAAATATATAATAATTAGGTTATTGTGGCAATTTCGGCTTGGAGTAGTATCGTTTTTTGTTACGCTTTTGACTCCAGCGAATTTTCATAGTCCCTATTAGCATTTACATTGACATCTACGAACAATGCAGATGATGTTGAGTCACCTTGATTCATAACGGCACAATCTGTGCATTATTGCACCAAAAAGCAACTTATATCACAAAAATACACAAATAGGCTAAAACATCACACACATTTACTCTATTTTTACTCTGTTTTACTCGCCAAGTGGAGGAATAGTAGGATTTTTGTAGTGAAATACATTTACTCGATTGAGGTGTATTTAGAAGATTTCGCACACTCGCAACGCGTGCATATAGATATGATTTTCAAAGCATTATAAAACAAAGAAGGAAGAGAAAAATCTCTTCCTTCTTTTGAGCTGTTGACGAGGCTTGAACTCGTGACCTCTTCCTTACCAAGGAAGTGCTCTACCACTGAGCTACAACAGCCTTTAATTCTTTGAGCGGTGCAAAAGTAGAAAACAAAATTGAATCAACCAAAAAATATGGCCTATTTTTGCATCTTGGTCAAAAATTATTTCAATCGACACTTTGTCTTATACTCCCGAAACTCACTCGCAGGCTATCGTAGCCACCATAAATCACCTTGCATTGCGCCAACCATAAACGGCCTGCTTGCCCAGCTCCTCCTCGATGCGTAGCAGCTGGTTATACTTGGCCATACGGTCCGAACGGCTCAATGAGCCTGTCTTTATCTGGCCGCTATTTGTCGCAACGGCAATATCGGCAATGGTCGAATCCTCCGTTTCGCCCGAGCGGTGCGACGTCACGCTGGCGTAGCCATTACGATGAGCCATATCGATAGCATCAAGTGTTTCGGAGAGCGTTCCTATCTGATTCACCTTCACCAAGATAGCATTACCACACTTCTCTCTGATGCCTCGCTCCAAGAATTCTACATTGGTTACAAACAGGTCATCTCCAACCAATTGGCAACGGTCGCCGATGCACTCCGTTAGCTTTCGCCAGCCATCCCAATCGTTCTCGGCCATACCGTCCTCGATAGAATCGATAGGATACTTTGTAACCAACCCCTCAAGGTAGGCCACCTGCTCGTCGCTTGAACGTTGCTTACCTCGATGTCCCTCAAATTTCGAGTAGTCGTAAACACCATCCTTATAATACTCCGACGCGGCACAATCCAACGCAATGGTAACATCCTCGCCGGGCGTATATCCTGCCGCTGTGATAGCAATCAGAATCAATTCGAGGGCCTCCTCCGCACCATCTAAAACCGGAGCAAAACCACCCTCATCACCTACCGCCGTACTCAAACCTCGCTTATGCAGTACGCTCTTCAGTGCGTGAAACACCTCGGCACCCATACGCAGAGCGCGGCTGAAAGTACCTGCACCCATAGGGCGAATCATAAACTCCTGAAAAGCGATAGGAGCGTCGCTATGCGAGCCACCATTGATAATATTCATCATCGGCACAGGCATAACGTAAGTATTCACACCACCTATATAACGATACAAAGGAATATTCAGATACGCTGCGGCAGCCTTCGCTACGGCCAGCGACACTCCGAGAATGGCATTTGCACCCAAGTTGGCCTTGGTCTTTGTTCCGTCAAGCTCGAGCATACGACTATCCACACGACGTTGCTCCAGCGAGGAGTAACCCTTCAGCGCAGGGGCGATGATATTGTTCACATTCTGCACTGCTTGCAGCGTACCCTTACCGCCATAGCGCGACTTGTCGCCGTCACGCAACTCCAGCGCCTCGTGTTCACCCGTAGAGGCTCCCGAAGGAACGGCTGCACGACCTCTAATGCCCGATTCAAGTATAACATCCACCTCAACGGTGGGATTTCCGCGCGAGTCAAGAATCTCGCGAGCAATGATTTTTTCGATTCTCATAGTTGAAAAATTTCCCTGTTGCTATCCAAATATCGCGACTTTTTCAGAATCAAACAAATGTTTTTATGGTAATTACCAGAATTAAACCTATTTTTGTCACCAAGAACACACATATTATAAAACAAATGCAAAACCCCACAAAAGCAAACATCACGGCGCTGCTCCCATTGGTCGTATTTCTGGGAATATATCTCATCGGCTCAATCATCGCAGGCGACTTCTATAAGATACCTATCACCATAGCAGGTATGACCGCCTCGATTGTGGCCATAACGATGACTCGCCGCCCAATATCGGAGAGCATAGGCGACTATTCGCGCGGAGCCACCGATGTGAATATTATGCTGATGATATGGATTTTTGTTCTCGCGGGAGCCTTTGCCGCCTCGACCAAGGCGATGGGTGCTGTTGATGCGACCGTTGCCCTCACTTTGAAGATTGTCCCCGAGGCATTTCTCCCCGTAGGAATATTCCTTGCAGCCTGCTTTACGTCCATTTCGGTCGGTACATCGGTAGGTACAATCGTAGCCCTCACCCCCATCGCCTCGGCCATTGCCGAGCAGACAGGTTGTGACACGGCGTGGCTGGTAGCCATCGTGGTAGGTGGAGCTTTGTTTGGCGATAACCTTTCGTTTATCTCCGACACCACCATTGCCGCAACACGTACGCAGGGTTGTTCGATGCGCGACAAGTTCCGCACAAACATACTCATAGTCGCCCCCGCAGCACTCATCACACTATGTGTATATACCTTCTCGAATCAACATTCACTCAACTACATCCCTACCGAGGCTGTAGCTCCGTGGTACACCATATTACCCTACCTGCTGGTGCTTATTTCGGCCATTGCAGGTATGAATGTTTTGAAGGTGCTGACTTTAGGCATAGTATCTTCGGGCATAATCGGCATAGCGTGCGGCAAGTTATCCGTATTGAATTGGTTCTCGACAATGGGACAGGGCATAGACTCTATGGGACAGCTAATCATCATCACAATGATGGCGGGCGGTATGCTTGAGATGATACGCATAAATGGCGGTATTGAGTACATTATCTCGCGCCTTACAGCGCGTGTACGCTCACGCCGAGGTGCCGAGGCGTCAATAGCATCGCTGGTAATCTTTGCCGATATATGCACCGCAAACAACACCGTAGCCATCATATCGGTAGGCTCCATCGCGCGCCAGATTGCCGAGCGATTCGGCATCTCTGCACGCCGCACGGCAAGCCTGCTGGATACCTTCTCGTGCTTTATTCAGGGACTCCTTCCCTACGGTGCGCAGCTGCTGATGGCTGCAGGTTTGGCTGCGATTTCGCCCGTTGAGATTATACCTCACCTCTACTACCCTATGATTATGGGTGCGTGTGCAGCCTTTGCCATACTTATACAGTGGCCGCGATATAACGATAAGTAGTGCTGTTTGAGTAACATTCGCGAAAAGTTTTTTGAAAAAAAGCCAAAAACATATATCTTTGCAAATGTATTTTGATAATGTGTATCCAAATTTCAAACAAATAACTAAATTTTAAACAATTATGAAGAAGTTTTCTACACTTTTGCTTGCCGTAGCAGCTATGTTTATGGTTGCTTGCGGTGGTAATGCACAGAAGAAGGATGGCCAGTGCTGCGAGGGTTGCAACGGCAAGTTGCCTATCGCACTTCAGCTCTACACAGTACGTGGCGATATGGAGCAGGATTTCAAGGGTACTCTCCAGAAGGTTAAGGCTTTGGGTTATGACGGCGTTGAGTTCGCAGGTTTGTTCAACAACACACCCGCAGAGGTTAACGCTATGTGTAAGGAGATCGGCTTGGTACCCATCTCAGCTCACGTGCCCTTGGCAGATATGTTGGCTGACGTTGACAAGGTAGTTGCTGACTACAAGGCTGTAGGTTGCGAGTACATCGTAGTTCCCTACGTAACTGAGGAGCGTCGTCCCGGTGGTGAGAAGTTCTACCAGATGGTTGACGAGATTCGTGCTATCGGTGAGAAGTGCAAGGCTGCTGGTCTTACATTGCTCTACCACAACCACGACTTCGAGTTCAAGAAGTTGGAGAGCGGCGAGTACGGTTTGGATTACCTCTACGCTAACGTTGCTTCTGACCTCTTGCAGACTGAGTTGGATCAGTGCTGGGTTAAGTACTCAGGCTTGGAGCCCGTTGAGTACTTGAAGAAGTACACAGGTCGTGCACCCGTTGTTCACCTCAAGGATTTCCACATCGAGGGTAAGCAGGAGGGTGACCCCTACGCTTTGATCGGCTTGAACGAGAACGAGACAAAGAAGACATCTGCTTTCGAGTTCCGCCCCTTGGGTAACGGTGTTCAGGACATCCCCGCTATCATCGCAGCTGCTAAGGAGGCTGGTAGCAAGTGGTTGGTTGTTGAGCAGGATCAGCCCTCAATGGGTAAGTCTCCTATCGAGTGCGCTGCAACAAGTATGGAGTACTTGAAGTCTATCGGTGCAGTTTGCTGCGAGGAGTAATCACTTCAGGTTCAAAATAGAAAAGCCGCTAACTCTTGGGTTAGCGGTTTTTTATTTCTTTTTCCGAAGAAAAAGGGACGAGCAACACCTTTTAATAATATAAACGTAAAAAAAACGTCATAATTTGCTCATTTTTAACATTTTTGCCCTATATTTGTGGGCTTGAAATTGGGAAAACGCTGATTTTAAGATAACTTACTAATTATTAACAATTTAACGAGCGATTGTATCGCAAAACATTTTCCACGATGGAAGTATTGAACAATGTAGCAAACGAGAGTTTCGATTGGAACGCGTTTGAGAATGATTTGGATCTTTATGGCGGTCAGTCTAAGGAGCAGGTAGCTGAGGCTTATGGCCAGACTCTTTCTAACATCGCTGTAGGCGAGGTTGTTGAGGGTACAGTTAGCGAGATCAACAAGCGCGAGGTAACCGTAAACATCGGCTACAAGAGCGAGGGTATGATTCAGGCAACTGAGTTCCGTTACAACCCTGAGTTGACTGTAGGTGACAAGGTAGAGGTTTACGTAGAGTCAGTTGAGGACAAGAGCGGTGCT
>JAZRLD010000056.1:0-8665 GCA_045646685.1 Alistipes sp.
ATGAGAAGTGCTCCTCGCCCTGCGTGTGACGGCCGAAGCCACCGAAGCGCTCCTCGTCTGTCGAGAGAAGAACTTCGTATTTGCCTGCCTCGTGTACGGGCAACTCGTAGTCGGGAATAGCCGCCTCGGTGTGCCAATTCATAACGAAGATAAGGTCGCGGTGCGAATAGACCATAGTCTTATTCTCCTCGTCCATAAGCAGGTTGTAGGGATAGCCGTCCGACAATATCTCGCGCTGCTTGATAAGCTCAATCATAGCCTCGTCGAAGTCTGCCAAGTAGCCATATCTCAACTCTTCGCTATCTCGTAATGACCACTGACGGCGTGCGTGAGAGCACGACCAGCCGTTACCTTCGCGCGGGAAGTCAATCCACTCGGGATGGCCGAACTCGTTACCCATAAAATTGAGGTATGCATCACCTCCCGTAGAGATTGTGAACAGGCGTATCATCTTATGCAGGGCCATACCTCTATCCACCATCATACTCTCCGTTTTGCGGTCCATTGAATCATACATCAACTTATCGAGTAGGCGGAATGCGATAGTCTTATCTCCTACCAATGCCTGGTCGTGCGACTCGGCATAGGCTACGGTCTTGACCGATGGCAGGCGGTTGGTCATAATGCTCCACATCTCCCAAATGTTCCAATCCTCGTCGGGCGTATCCTTTAGCATACGAATCCAGAAGTCGGGAATAGCCATACCCAAACGATAGTCAAAGCCGACACCGCCATCCTCAATTGTACAACACATACCCGGCATACCACTCACATCCTCGGCAATGGTTACAGCCTGCGGGCAGAAATCGTGCACAAGGCGATTTGCCAATGTAAGATATGTTACAGCATCGAGGTCAACGCCCTCGTCGAAGAATTTCTCGCGCGAGTCGAAATCGATATATCCGCGATGGTAGTACAACATCGAGGTCACACCATCGAAACGGAAACCATCGAAATGGTACTCATCAAGCCAATACTTAACATTCGACAAAAGGAAGTGCTCTACGCCACCCTTGCCGTAATCGAAAATCATAGAGTCCCAATACTGCTGATAGCCAGCATTGCCCGGTTTAGAGTAGTGATGGTCGGAGCCGTCGAGGTCACGCAGACCTTCATTCCAATTCTTTACGTAGTGGGCGTGTACAAGGTCCATAATAACGGCAATGCCCATACCGTGAGCCGTATCAATCAATCGTTTGAGCTCCTCGGGCGTACCGAAACGTGATGATGGGGCAAAGAAGTTAGACACGTGATAACCGAACGAGCCGTAGTATGGGTGCTCGGCAATAGCCATCAACTGAACGGCGTTATATCCCGCTTTCTTGATGCGGGGCAGAATCAATTCGGTAAACTCATCGTATGTTCCAACCTTAGCCTCCTCTTGCGCCATACCAACGTGCGCCTCATATATAAGAAGGTCTTTGGCGGGTGCACCTTCAAAGTCGTTGTGCTGCCACTCATAAGCCTCGGCAGGATTCCAGAATTGTGCAGTATAGTTCTTCGACTCCTCGTCCTGCACCACGCGTGTAGCATAGGCGGGAATACGGTCGTGCCAACCATTCTTACCGTGAATGTGCAACTTGTAGAGCGAGCCGTGCGTCAGCAGATGGCCATACATAGCTGCGGGCAGGAATATACTCCACACTCCATCTGTGCTCTTGTGCAGGCGCAACTGCGTGCGTTGCCACGAATTGAAATCACCAAAGATAAATACGTCGTACGCCTCGGGTAACCACTCGCGGAACCACCAGCCGTCCAACGTGTCATCCCACTGCCAGCCGAAATAACGGTAGCCATTGGCGTAATCCACAATCGAGCCCGACTGCTGCTCGATAGCCTCCATACGGCGCATATAACGATTGTGACGGTCGGCCACTTGCTCGGCAACGGGGTGTAACCATTCGTCGCGCTCGACCATCGGCAAAATAGTTTTCGCGTTTTCCATAGCAATAATTTGATTGTTATTTACACAAATATAACGATTTTTTCTGTATATTTGCCCAAATTAAATTATTCTGAGCACATATTCGCCAGAATTAAGTAATTTTGTATATGTAATTTTTAATATTTAATAACTTAAAACACTTTTTCTATGTTCAAAGGACATCCTAAGGGTCTATACGCCCTTGCCCTTGCTAACACAGGTGAGCGTTTCGGCTACTACACAATGTTGGCAGTCTTTGCTGTGTTCTTGCGTGCCAACTTCGGTTTGGACGCTGGTGTAGCAGGCGCTATCTACTCAACTTTCCTCGGCTTGGTATATTTTATGCCCCTCTTCGGTGGTATTGCAGCCGATAAGTTCGGTTTCGGTAAGATGGTAACCATCGGTATCAGCATTATGTTCTTGGGTTACTTGTTGCTCTCGTTCCCCTTGGGCGGTGACACCGTGGCTATGATTGCTATGTTGGCTGCATTGCTCTTCATCTCTGTGGGTACAGGTTTGTTCAAGGGTAACCTGCAGGTTATGGTTGGTAACCTCTACGACGATCCCAAGTACGCTGACAAGCGCGACTCTGGCTTCTCTATTTTCTATATGGCTATCAACATCGGTGCTTTGTTTGCACCCACTGCAGCCGTAAAGATTAAGGAGTGGGCAGAAACTTCACTCGGTTTCTCTGGTAACGATGCATACCACTTCTCATTCGCAGTGGCTTGCGCATCGCTCATCGCTTCAATTGCTATCTACTACATCTTCCGCTCTACATTCCGTCACGTAGAGGGTGGTAAGGGCAAGAAGGGCGAGGCAGCTCAGATTGAGGATAACCTCACTCCCGCCGAGACTAAGGCTCGTATGACTGCGTTGTTCTTGGTATTTGCCGTTGTAATCTTCTTCTGGATGGCATTCCACCAGAACGGTTTGACTCTTACTTACTTCGCTGACGAGTTTACAGCTAAGACCTCTGAGGGCTTGCAGAGTATGGCATTCAACGTATGGAATTTGGTTGCTATCATCGTTGCTGTTTATGCTGGTTTCTCTATCTTCCAGAGCGAGTCTGCTAAGGGTAAGATTGTATCTGCGGCAGTTGTTGCATTGGTTATAGCTTACCTTGCATATCAGTACGCTAACATCAGCGGTACAGTAGCTGTTAGCGCACCTATCTTCCAGCAGTTTAACCCCTTCTATGTTGTAGCTTTGACTCCCGTATCAATGGCTATCTTCGGCGCGTTGGCAAAGCGTGGCAAGGAGCCTTCTGCACCCCGTAAGATTGCTTACGGTATGTTGGTTGCAGCAGCAGGTTTCGCTGTTATGGCATTCGGCTCTATGGGCTTGCTTACTCCCGATGCGCAGGCTGCAGCTGGCGAGGCTGGTACTTTTGTATCAGCAAACTGGTTGATTTCAACTTACCTCGTGTTGACTTTCGCTGAGTTGTTGCTTTCACCTATGGGTATCTCATTCGTATCTAAGGTAGCTCCTCCCAAGTATAAGGGTATGATGATGGGTTGCTGGTTCGTTGCAACTGCTTTGGGTAATATGCTCGTAGCTGTGGGTGGCTTCCTTTGGGGCGGTCTCAATCTCACCGTTGTATGGTCAGTATTCATAGCATTGTGCTTGATTTCAGCATTGTTTATGTTCGTTATGATGAAGCGTTTGGAGAGCGCTACAAAGTAATCCAATATAGATGAGAAGACAGGGTGCTAATTTAGATTGGCACCCTGTTTTTTTGTTGTATAATGTGGTGTGTTTGTCGAATAAAAAATCTATGATATTTCATTAGATTTCGCCATTACGAAAAAAGTTCGTAACTTTGCACGGATATATACTTATTTGAACAATGATTGTAGAACTTATTTCAAAATATTTAGAGAATAACAAGCGTTTGGTTGTGCCTAACTTGGGTGCATTTATTGTCAAGGAGGCTGGACGTGTGGTTTTGTTCTCGAATCTTATCAAGGGCGACGATGGTGTGTTGCGTTCGTTGCTTGTTGAGGCTGGCGTGTCGGAGATGGAGACTGCGGCAGCACTGGACCGTTTCGTTTTTGAGGTTAACTTCCGCCTCGAGAGCACAGGCGAGTGTCTGCTCGATGGTTTTGGCGTATTGAAGTCAGGCGTGAATGGTACGGTATCGTTCGCCTACAAGCCTGCAGCGAAGGGTGAGGTGCTTGATGGCAATGTAGCTCCCCGCGAGGTGCAGAGTGTTGCGCAGCCAAAGGCAAAGGTTGAGGAGAAGCCTACGGAGAAGATTGTTGAGAGTTTGCCCGATAATGAGGATGTAGAGATTGATGTAGTACCTCGCCAGAAGCCTGCGCCACGTCGCGTGGAAGAGGTAAAGCGTCCCCAGCAGCGCGAGGAGCGTCGTCCCCGTTCGCAGAATAACTATACCGAGGGCTTACGATATGGCAAAGGCCGCAAGATTGTTACAGGCCGCGAGGGCGCAACATCGCGTAAAAGTAATAAGAGCGACTTGATTATGAAGGTGGCAATTGTTGCTGCGTTGCTGGCTATCGGAGCATTGGTTTATGGCTTTATTATGGATATGAGAGCGTCGAAGTACGATGCGCCATTTATCGACAACTCGGAGATTTACGAGGATGTTCCCGATAGTGCCGCGAAGGAGGTTCGTAACCCCGATTTAGATTACATTACGCCCAAAGAGAATTAAGGAGTATGGCGGATATTGATATTACCACGGTAAAACAACGATTTGGCATCATCGGTAACTCCGATGCGATGAATCGTGCCTTGGGCGTCGCTCTGCGTGTCGCTCCCACTGATTTATCGGTGTTGGTGACAGGAGAGAGTGGTGTGGGTAAGGAGTATTTCCCGCAGATTATCCACGCCTATTCGGCTCGCAAGCACGCAAAGTATGTTGCTGTAAACTGTGGTGCTATACCCGAGGGAACTATCGATTCGGAGCTTTTTGGCCACGAGAAGGGCTCGTTTACGGGTGCTACCGAGGCTCGCAAGGGTTACTTCGAGGAGGCCGATGGTGGTACAATCTTTTTGGATGAGGTGGGTGAGTTGCCCCTCTCTACGCAGGTGCGTCTGTTGCGTGTGCTACAGTCGGGAGAGTTTATGCGTGTAGGATCCGCGCGAGTGCAGAAGACTAACGTGCGCGTTGTGGCGGCTACCAACAACGATTTGTTGCGCTCGATTGAGAGTGGCCGTTTCCGTGAGGATTTGTATTACCGTCTCAATACGGTGCCTATCACGGTTCCTGCCCTGCGTGAGCGACCAGAGGATATACCGCTGTTGTTCCGTAAGTTTGCTGCTGATGTTGCCGTGCAGTATAAGATGCCTGCTGTGCAGTTAGATGACAATGCACGTGCTATGCTTCAGAGTCACTATTGGCGAGGTAATGTACGTCAACTGAAGAACGTAGCCGAGCAGATATCAGCATTGGAGAAGAGCCGAGTGATTACGGCTGATGTGTTGGCATCGTATCTTGCACCGACACATTCCTCTGCACCAACTATGGCCTCTACCAATATGTCGGGCGATGATTTCTCTACGGAGCGAGAATTGCTATATAAGATATTGTTCGATATGCGTAGCGATATCAACGACCTGAAGCGTATGCTTTCGGATTTGATGCGTGGCGCACACGTTCCGCCACAGCCCGTTCAGCACGAGGTTTTTGGTCTGTTGCCCTCATCGTCGGTTACACCTGAGCCTGATTACGCTGTTAGCGAGATAGTGGAGGATGTGCCGCATAAGGAGCTTACAAAGGCTGATATGCAGCGCGAGCAGATTATCCGTGCTCTGAAGAATAATAATGGTCGCCGTCGTGACGCTGCACGCGAGTTGTTTATGTCGGAGCGCACGCTCTATAGACGTATCAAGGAGCTTGATATAAATGATGAGGATTTATAAAGTTTAGATAAGAGTGAATAAGTTGTTTTATAAATTAGTGTTTCCCGTGATGCTGCTCTGCACTTTGTTGTTGAGTGGATGTATATTTATGAAAGGAGGCTATTCGCTTTCGGGTGCAAGTATCCCCGAGGCTGCAAAGACTTTCAGTGTGGCATATTTCCCCAATAATGCCCCGATGGTGTCGCCCTCGTTGAGTACGACACTTACCGAGGCGTTGAAGGATAAGTTCTCTCGTCAGACAAAGTTGCAGCTCGTTGAGGAGGGTGGCGACTTCGCTTTTGAGGGTGAGATTACGGGTTATGCCTCGACTACTGCTTCGGTGTCGAGCGATAACAATGCGTTGTTGAATCGCCTTACTATTACCGTTCGTGTGAAGTTTACAAATGCGGTAGATCCTAACGCGTCATTCGTTCAGACCTTCACGCAGTTCACCGAATATGACTCTCAGCAGCTGCTTACTGATATCCAGACTCAGTTGGATGAGGAGGTCGTAAAACAACTTGTAACCGATATTTTTATGGCTTCGGCATCGAATTGGTAAAATTATGAGAAAAAAAAATAAAAATTTTTCGGATACTCAAAACGACCTTATCACCATTGACAACGAGCTCATTGAGCCGCTGTTTCGCACGGAGCGTTGGAGCGAAAAGGTTGAAAATTCGACCTCAAGTGATGCTTTAGGTGAAGATTTGGTGCAGACGTTGTGTTCTCGACCCGTTTTGGGTGCGCAGTCGATTGATGTAGAACGCCTTACAAAGATTACTTCAGAGGATATTATAGATAAATTCCTGCGTGCTGACACACATCGTATTGTTGCCGAAGAGGGTGAAGTAACACAAGAGATAGTTGTTGAGGCGGCTTTCGACGACGAGGACGATATGGTCAGCGAGGAGCTTGCGGAAATATACCTTGCTCAGGGGCTGAAAGATATGGCAAAGGAAACTTATCGCAAATTAAGTTTGCTAAATCCCGAAAAAAGTATTTACTTTGCGGAGATTATTTCAAAAATAGATAGTAATAATTAAAAACAGTATAGAATTATGTTATATTCAATTTGTATCGTATTGATTCTCGTAGCGAGCATCATCCTCATTTTGGCTATCTTGGTTCAGAACCCCAAGAGTGGTATGGCTGCTAACTTCGGTGCTGCTAATCAGGTTATGGGTGTTCGTGAGTCTGCTAACATCTTGGAGAAGACTACTTGGACTTTGTCTGGTTTGATCGTAGCTTTGAGCTTGATCGCTACTATCTCTATGGAGAACGGCACTGTAACTACAGGTGGTGCTTTGCAGAAGGATGCTGAGGCTTTGATGGAGCACGTAAACGCTAACGCTTCGCAGAACGCTATGCCTCAGGCTGAGGTTCCCGCAGCAGAGGAGACTCCTGCTAACTAAGTGGAGAATACATTCCCGAATAAAGGGTGTCCAAGCGATTGGGCACTCTTTTTTTATATATGTATGTCAACAAAAATATAGGCAAACTAAATATTTTCGCTTATTAACTAATGAAAATAGTTGTAAATAAAAAATCTTTAGTTATCTTTGTAGTACATAAACCCTAAAACCAAATTATTATGCAAAAGTTGACAAACAAAGAAGAGGAGGTAATGTGTTACTTCTGGGAGAGAGGTGCAATGTTCGTACGCGAGATTGTGGCGCTGTATGACGATCCGAAGCCGCACTTCAATACTATCTCGACCATCGTGCGCACGCTCGAGAGCAAGGGCTTTATCGACCACGAATCCTTTGTCAGCACTTACCGCTATTTCCCCATCATCTCGCAGGAGGAGTATTCAAAGGGTGTGTTGGGTAATGTCGTTACACGCTATTTCAAGAACTCTTACCGTTCTGTCGTATCGGCTCTTATCGAGGAGGAGAAAATCTCTATCGATGAGCTTGAGGAGCTTATCCGCAAGGTGAACAACCAGTAAGCAAAACCGTAAAACGAAATTTATGTTCGACTTTTTAATATATCTCGCGCAGTCGTCTCTCTGCCTTGCGGCCTTGTATCTTATCTACAAGGTTGCTATGAGCCACGAGACACTCCACGTCTTTAATCGAGTTATTTTGCTCGGCTCGGTTATCCTCTCGGCATTGTTGCCTCTCTGCCGTGTGAAGGTGGTTAAGGAGTATGACGTGGCGCCCACCGTTGCATCTATCGAAGTTGATGATATGGTGCTTGTGGATAATGTACCCGAGTTGGGTATTGACTTCGTGTCGCTCTTTAAGGATATTGCCGTTGCAGCCTTCGTTATTGGCGTGGCCTTTATGCTGGTGCGATTGGCTGTGGGTATCTACTCGGTGTGGCGCTTGATTCATAGCGGTCGTATGAGCGTTATCGAGGAGGATGTTACCCTCACCGTTGTGAGCAAACTCTCGACACCGTTTAGCTGGTTTGGCCATATCGTAGCATCGGAGGAGGATATGAAGGTATATCGAGATATGATTCTCTCGCACGAGCTTGCACATATTCGCCTGCGCCATTCGTGGGATGTTATGTTTGTCGATTTGGCGTTGTGCTTGTGGTGGTTTAACCCCGCTATGTGGCTGCTGCGCCGTGAGTTGCAGTCGTTGCACGAATATCAGGCTGACGATGCCGTGTTGAATGAGGGCGTAGATGTAAGAAACTATCAAATGCTATTAATAAAAAGAGCAGCTGGCGCAAGACTCCACTCCGTTGCCAACTGCTTGAATCACAGTAACCTTAAAAATCGAATCACTATGATGTGTAAGAAAAATTCATCGAGGTGGGCGGCAGCCAAGGCGTTGCTCGTACTGCCCGTGGTGGCTATTTCGCTCAGCGCATTTGCCACTACCGTTTATGTACCCCGTGAAGTACAAGACAAAGTTACAG
>JAZRLD010000057.1:0-8476 GCA_045646685.1 Alistipes sp.
AGGCAGTGGAGATTATTATGTCAAAAATTAACGAATAAATTATAAAGAAATGGACAAGAAAGTTTTATTGATGATTCTCGATGGTTGGGGAATCGGTAACGGTACAAAGTCAGATGTTATCTCAACTATGCACCCTGCCTATATCTCGGCTATGACTGAGGCGTATCCTCACGCGCAGTTGCGCACTGACGGCGAGAACGTAGGTTTGCCTAATGGTCAGATGGGTAACTCGGAGGTAGGTCACCTCAATATTGGTGCTGGTCGCGTTGTATATCAGGACTTGGTGAAGATTAACCGCGCTTGTGCCGATAACTCAATCTTCCAGAACGAGGAGATTGTAAAGGCGTTTGAGTATGCAAAGGCTAATGGCGTGAACGTACACTTTATGGGTTTGACCTCTGACGGTGGTGTTCACTCTTCTATCGAGCACCTCTACAAGTTGGCGGAGATTTCAAAGCACTATGGCATTGAGAATACTTTCGTACACTGCTTTATGGATGGTCGTGACACAGACCCCAAGAGCGGTAAGGGCTTCATCGCTGACGTAGAGGCTAACCTCGCAAAGTCAACAGGTAAGATTGCATCTATCATCGGCCGTTACTATGCTATGGACCGCGACAAGCGTTGGGAGCGTGTGAAGATTGCTTACGACTGCTTGGTAAATGGCGTTGGCGAGGCTTCATCTGATATGGTAGAGGCTATGCAGCGTTCATACGACGAGGGTGTAACCGATGAGTTCGTTAAGCCCATCGTTCGCATTGACGAGAATGGCGAGGTTATCGGCCGTATTAAGCCCAACGACCTTGTTATCTTCTACAACTATCGTAACGACCGTGCAAAGGAGATTACAATCGTACTTACTCAGCAGGATATGCCTGAGGAGGGTATGCACACAATGCCTTTGTATTACTGCTGTATGACTCCCTACGATGCTAAGTTCGAGGGCTTGCACATCTTGTTTGATAAGGAGAACGTTCGCAATACAATCGGCGAGTATGTATCTTCACTCGGCCTTTCACAGTTGCGTATCGCCGAGACAGAGAAGTATGCTCACGTAACATTCTTCCTCAATGGTGGTCGTGAGACAGAGTTCGAGAACGAGTCACGTATCTTGGTTGCATCGCCTAAGGTTGCAACATACGACCTCCAGCCCGAGATGAGCGCATACGAGGTTAAGGATAAGTTGGTAGAGGCTTTGGGCTCACAGAAGTTCGACTTCATCTGCTTGAACTTCGCTAATGGCGATATGGTTGGTCACACAGGTATCTACGAGGCTATCGAGAAGGCTGTGAAGGCTGTTGACGAGTGCGTATCGGAGGTTGTAGAGGCTGCAAAGACTAACGGCTACGAGGTTGTTATGATTGCTGACCACGGTAACGCTGATAACGCCGTTAACGAGGATGGCTCACCCAACACAGCTCACTCATTGAATCCTGTGCCCATTGTGGTTGTTTCTGACCGCGTAGCGAGCGTTAAGGATGGTATCTTGGCGGACGTTGCTCCCACCGTTTTGAAGTTGATGGGATTGGAGCAGCCTGCAGAGATGACTGGCGAGGCTTTGGTTGAGATGAAGTAAGATATACTTTATATATAAATGTAATGCCGCTTGATTTGTCGAGCGGCATTATTTTTTGTAACTTTGTTGTAAATAAAAACTACTGACAATGAAGATTGCTATTATTGGCGCTGGAAATATGGGCGGCGCAATAGCTTGTGGCTTGGCTGCAAGCGGGGAGTATAAGGTGGGAGAGATTGTTTGCTCAAATCCATCGGTTGGAAAACTCGATGCACTGAAATCGCGTTATGAGATAATCTCAACGACAACGGATAATCTTACGGCGGCAACGGGTGCCGAAATGGTGATTATTGCCGTAAAACCGTGGCTTGCTGAGGGTGTTGTAAAGCAGATTTTGAGTGCGTTTAATTCGCCCGAGAAGATGTTGGTGTCGGTTGTTGCTGATACCTCGTTTGCAACGTTGCGTGAGTGGGTGTCGCAGAGCGAGTGTCAGCCTGCAATCTTTCGTGTGATTCCTAATACGGCTATCAGCGTCGGTGAGAGTATGACATTTGTGTCGGCTGATGGTGCTTCGCAGGAGCAGACTGATGCCGTTATGGGTATCTTTAACAAGATGGGTGAGGCAATGCTTGTTGGCGAGAAGATGTTAGAGGTTGGTATGATATTGGCCTCGTGTGGTATTGCCTTTGCCTTGCGTTATATCCGTGCGGCAAGCGAAGGTGGGGTAGAGTTGGGTTGCCCGGCGGCACAGGCGGCGCGCATTGTAGCTGCTACGATGAAGGGTGCGGCAGAATTGGTATTACAGAATAACTCACACCCCGAGCAGGAGATTGATAAGGTGACAACTGCGGGCGGAATAACAATCAAGGGCCTAAATGAGATGGAACACGCCGGATTCTCGTCGGCGGTGATTCGAGGACTTAAGGCGAGTTTTAATAAATAAGGTATAATGAAATAGGCGTGGCTGATTGCCGCGCCTATTTTGTTTATTTATTTGTAATATATTTCTGTATATTTCCTGCGATGCAGGCGATAAGGCGGTCGATTGCCTCCACCGATGACCACGCATTGTGGGGCGAGGCGAGTAGGCGATAGGGGTCTTTTAGATTGTATAAAGGTGATTCGCGCAATGGCTCCGTAGTAAATACATCGAGTGCTGCACCGCGCAAATTTCCATTGTTCAAAGCCTCGGCCAATGCCGCTTCATTGACTATGCCACCACGTGCAACGTTGATAAGAATTGCCGATTTTTTCATCATTGCAAGCTCCTCTGCGCTGATTAAATTTTGTGTACGTTCGTTGAGTGGACAGTGGATTGAAACGACGTCTGATGAGTTTAACAACTCGCACAGACTTAATTTATTATACGTTTCATTTCGTTCAACGCCTGATGTTGAGTAATATGCTACATCACAACCAAAAGCCTCTGCCAATCGAGCCACTTCGCGGCCGATATTTCCCATTCCGATTATACCCCAACGCTTGCCGCGAAGCTGAGCTGTGGGGCGGTCGAAATTGAAAATTCGCTCAGACTTAGCATACTTTCCCGACTTGAAATAGTTGTCATAATATGTCACCTCGCGCAGTAGTGAGAGGGCTGAGCATAGTGTGGTTTCGGCTACGGAGTAGGTCGAATATCCAACGGCATTGCGCACCTCCACGCCGTGCTCGGCTGCTGCGTTTAGGTCGATGTTATTCATACCCGTTGCGGCTACGCATATGAGGCGCAACTTGGGCAGTGATGCTATAATGTCGGCATCGAGTACCACCTTGTTGGATATAACAACCTCTGCATCGGCGCAACGCTCCAAAACTTGGTCGGGCGATGTAACTTCATAACCTATGTAGTCGCCAAATCTCTTAATTGAAGATAGGTCGCGTCCGCAAACCGAATATTCATCTAAAAATACTATTTTCATATAGCGTGAGTTTTTTACATTTCGCCAATCAAACCACGAATCACCACCGATGCACAACCAATTCCGAAGAGGGCAGGGATGTATGATATTGTGCCTGTATTTGATTTTTTATTCTGCTCATTGCATAGAATCATAGAGCCTTCGCGTACCGGTTCGGGTGAGAAAACAGCCTGAAAACCAGTGCGAATACCTATTTTATGTAATCTTTTGCGTAACATATGCGCAAGGGGGCAGTGATGAGTTTTGGCGATGTCGCAAATATCCATTTTCGTGGGGTCGGTCTTCGCTCCAGCACCCATAGAACTCACCAGCGGAATATTGCGGTCGAGCGCACCTTTTATCAAAGCCAATTTGGGCGAGAGTGTGTCAATAGCATCAACAACATAGTCGAATTGGTCGGAGTCGAGCAAAGCATCTGTCTCGTCATCCTTGATAAAACGGTTTACTACCGTCAGTTCAATATCGGGATTTATATCTCTCAAGCGCTCGGCCATCAACTCCGATTTCTCGCGGCCGATAGTAGAGTGCAGTGCTATAAGTTGGCGGTTGATATTACTCTCCGACACCACATCAGCATCGGCTATTGTCATACGACCAACGCCCGCGCGAGCAATCATCTCGGCTGCGTATGCACCCACACCGCCAAGTCCTACGACCAGCACATTTGCGCGTTGAAGAAGTTGTAATTTATCCTCGCCTAAAAGTAGAGTTGTTCGCTCTAACCAATTATTACTCATTGTTATATGTTAAATATTTTATTGTAATTATTTCCTGTTATTTCTCTCAATTTTTCGACTGAAATATCTCTTGCATTAGCAATATGAGAGTACACATTTTCAATCATCTCACCACTATCATCTGTCTCCGCAAAAAGTCGGCTTTCGGGTGTCGATTTCAGTGCTGTTATTGTCTTTGGCGAGCGGAAAGCGTTTGGTCCAAACGACAAATAATATCCCGCATCAGTCGCCCTTTTTGCCTGCTGTGCGGAGCCTATAAAACCGTGAAAAATCACAGCACGCAGGCGGTAATCTGCGAGTATCTTCATCATCGGCTCAAAAGCCCGAACGCAATGCAGAATTACAGGGAGATTCCTCTTCTTGGCTTGGGCGAGTTGGGCGCGAAAAACCTGCTCTTGGGTGTCGCGATTCACATCGCACGCAAAGTCCAAACCAATCTCTCCGACGGCTACTGCATTGTCGAAAATTGCCGCATCGACTACCTCTTTTTCGGCCATCCACGGGTGTACTCCGACGGCCTGCGGTTCGATGTGCAGAGCAGTGGGACGGTGGGTGTGTATGTCGATATAACGGCTCATTTTCGCGAAGTATGATTACAAATGTATAAAAAAATACGAAATTTTATGGATAAAATGAAATAATAGCTCAAATAGTGCCGAAAAGTGCAAAAAAAATCGTACCTTCGTGCGCGTTTATAATCGCGCAACGTAACGAGAAAACAATTATTGTAACGAACTCAAATTTACAAAACATAAAATTTTATAATTCACAAAATTTTCATTTATTTACAAATTTATGTCGAAAATCATTAAACTAAGGAAAGGTCTCGACATCAATCTTCAGGGACAGGCTGCCGAGTCATTGGTTGAAGTACCTATGGCTAAGGAGTATGCTGTGTCGCCTCTGGATTATGAGGGCGTAACTCCGAAACTGTTGGTGAAGGTAGGCGATAAGGTGAAGGCTGGTACGCCTCTGTTCTTCGATAAGAACAACACTCGCGTACTCTACTGTTCACCCGTAAGCGGTACCGTATCGGCTGTTAATCGTGGTGAGAAGCGTAAGATTCTTAACGTAACGGTTGCTGCTGATGCTACACAGGAGTCGGAGCAGTTTGCTACTCTTGATTTGCAGAAGGCAAGTCGTGAAGATGTGATCGAGGTGTTGCTCAAGTCTGGTCTTTGGACTATGATTATGCAGCGTCCCTACGGTATTGTTGCAAACCCTGCCGATCAGCCCAAGGCTGTATTCGTCTCTGCGTTTGATTCAGCACCTTTGGCGCCCAATATGAACTTCGTATTGAAGGGCCAGAAGGAGAATTTGCAGAAGGGTATGGAGGTGTTGTCAAAGCTCGCAGGTGGTAATGTTCATCTCTCAGTTCGTGCTAATGCCGAGGGTGAGATGGCTGCACTTAAGGGCGTGAACGTCCACACTTTCGAGGGTAAGCACCCCGTTGGTAACGTTGGTGTTCAGATCCACCACATCGACCCCATTGCAAAGGGCGATATCGTGTGGACTGTAAACATTCAGGACGTGGCTGCTATCGGTCGCTTATTCTCTACAGGAAAGGTTGATTTGACTAAGGTTATCGCGTTGACTGGTAGCGAGGTTGAGAAGCCCCAGTACTACCGCATCATCAGCGGTGCCCCCGTATCAAGCATCGTTGCAGGTCAGATTAAGAAGCAGGCTGAGGGTGACTCAGTTCGTATCATCTCTGGTAACGTACTTACAGGTAAGAAGGTTGCGGAGGATGGCTTCGTAACAGCTACTGCAACTCAGATTACTATCATCCCCGAGGGTGACAAGTATGAGATGTTCGGTTGGATTGCTCCCCGTTTCAACAAGCTCTCTGTTTCTCGTTCATACTTCTCTTGGCTTTGCCCCAAGAAGCAGTATAAGCTCGACACTAACCTCAACGGTGGCCCCCGTGCATTCGTTGTAACAGGTTTGTTTGAGGAGTACTTGCCTATGGATATCTATCCGATGTATCTTTTCAAGGCTATAATGGCTAACGATATCGACAAGATGGAGAATCTCGGTATCTACGAGATCGTAGAGGAGGATATAGCTCTTTGCGAGTTTGTTGATCCCTCGAAGACAGAGATCCAGCAGTTGGTTCGTGACGGTATTAACTTAATGATTAAGGAGTGTTAGTTATGAAGGCATTGAGAAAAATCGTTGATAATGTAAAGCCCACTTTCGTAGAGGGTGGTAAGCTTAGTTTCCTTGCATCGTTCTTTGATGCTTTCGAAACATTCCTTTTCGTTCCCAACACCACAACAAAGAAGGGTGCGCACGTTCGTGACTGTAACGACTTGAAGCGTACTATGACAATGGTGATCTTGGCGCTTGTTCCCGCTTTCTTGTTTGGCTGTTTCAACACAGGTATTCAGGTAGGCTTGGAGGGCTTCGCCGCTTTGGCTTACGGTTTTGTACGCGTGCTTCCTATGGTTGCCGTATCGTACATCGTAGGTTTGGGTATTGAGATTGTATATGCACAGATTCGTAAGGAGGAGGTTGCTGAGGGTTACTTGGTAACAGGTCTTCTTATCCCGATGATTATGCCCGTGAGCACTCCTCTGTGGATGGTTGCTTTGGGTGTTGCCTTCGCCGTTATCTTCGGTAAGGAGGTATTCGGTGGTACAGGTATGAACATCTTCAATCCCGCGCTTGTTGCACGTGCATTCGTATTCTTCGCCTTCACTCCCCAGATGTCTGGTGAGAAGGTATGGTTCTCTGACTGGAAGATGATGGGTGCAACTGATGCAACTACTGGTGCTACCGCTTTGGAGCAGTTGGCTACAACAGGCGATATGCAGTGGAGTGTGATGGATGCATTCCTCGGTTTCATCCCCGGCTCATTCGGTGAGACATCTACTTTGTGCATTTTGATTGGTGCTGCAATCTTGCTTTACACAGGTGTTGCCTCTTGGCGCACTATGCTTAGCGTATTTGCAGGTGGTTTGGTATTGGGTTACCTCTTCCAGATTTTAGGTGTAACTGAGTATCCCGCATACTACCACTTGGTTGTTGGTGGTTTCGCTTTCGGTGCTGTATTTATGGCTACTGACCCCGTTACCTCTGCACAGACAAATACAGGTAAGTATATTGTAGGCTTTATGACTGGTGCGTTGGCAGTGTTGGTTCGCGTCGTGAACCCCGCATACCCCGAGGGTATGATGCTCGCTATCCTGTTTATGAATGCTTTGGCTCCCACAGTTGACTACTTCGTTGTGGAGGCAAACATCAATCGCCGTAAGAATCGTGTTAAAACTGTAAAATAACGAGAGAGATATGGCAAAATTTAATGTAAATAGCAACGCATATATCATCACCTACTCGGTAGTGATGGTAGTTATTGTAGCTGTTCTGTTGTCTGTGACTTCGCTCTCGTTGCAGGGCCGTCAGAAGGAGAATATGCTTAACGAGAAGAAGCAGCAGATCGTGAAGGCGTTGGGTGAGGATCCCGCAACTTCTGCCTATGCTGACGTTGTGGCTGAGGCTGCTATGCTCGACAAGAACGGTAACAAGATTGAGGGTAAGAACGATGCAGACATCTTCAACGCTTTGGGCGATTTGACAGCCTCTTTCGATGCTGGTGAGTTCCCCATCTTCAAGGCTGCGAACGGCTGCGTGGTAATTCCCGTATATGGCGCTGGTTTGTGGGGTCCCGTTTGGGGCTACATCGCACTTGAGTCTGATATGAACACCGTGAAGGGTATCGTTATGGACCACTCTGGTGAGACTCCGGGTTTGGGTGCTGAGATTACTACAGCTAACGTTCAGAATTCATTCGTTGGTAAGACTATCTTCGAGGGTGCTGACTTCGTATCAGTATCAATGCGCAAGGGTGGTGCTACAAACAATCACGAGGTAGATGCTATCTCTGGTGGTACCAAGACTTGCGACGGTGTTAACGCTATGATTAAGACTGGTCTCGAGGGTTATCTTCCCTTTATTAACGCTAATAAGTCTAACAAATAAAAACAAGCGGAACTATGAGTAATTTGAAAAATTTAACAGGCCCGCTGAGTGCTAACAACCCTGTAATCGTACAGATTTTGGGTATTTGTTCGGCTTTGGCGGTAACCGTAAAGATGGAGCCCGCATTCGTGATGGGTATCTCGGTTATTGTTGTAACAGCGTTTGCTAACTTGGTGATGTCACTTTTGCGTAATGGTATTCCCTCACGTATTCGTATCATCGTTCAGTTGGTAGTTATCGCTGCTTTGGTAATTTTGGTTGACCAGATTCTTAAGGCATTTGTTTACGACGTGTCGAAGCAGTTGTCAGTATATGTAGGTCTG
>JAZRLD010000058.1:0-4966 GCA_045646685.1 Alistipes sp.
GTTGATACCAATGGGAGTTGCTGGGTAGCAGTCGCCACCGAGCATAGCTACGGTGATAACCTTTGCCGATACGCCCTTAACCTCCTTCTTGCGGAATTTGGGGTCGATGGGGGCGTTATCCTCAAACCACTGTGCATTTGCAGAGAGAATCTGCGTACGACGGCACGCCACGCTATCCATAAAGTTTACCGTACCCTCCCACGAAGCCTTGCGGCCGAGGGGGTCGCCGTAATCCTCAATAAAACCGTTCACGAAATCTACGTTTGACTCGTTGTCGCCAACCCACAATACGTTGTAGCGGTCGAACTCGCGCAGATTACCTGTGCGGTAGTAGTTTATAAGAGCGTTGATGATGCTCTTCTGTGGCTCCTCGGCAACCTGTGCTGCCTTCTCCAACCAGAATACAATCTGCTGAATAGCTGCCGAGTACATACCGCCCAACTTCCATACCTGCTCAACAATCTCGCCCTTCTCATTCTTTACGAGCTTTGAGTTAAGACCGTAAGAGATAGGTGTGGGGTCATTGTCATCGCGCATATCGGCGTAGAACTTCTCAACCTCTTTCATCGTTACGCCCTCATAGTAGTTGCAAGCCGACTCGGTTACCATATCCACACCATCAGTCTGGTTAAGACGAACAGCGTAGAGCGCGGGGTCGAAGATGATGTCGAGGAGGAGGCTCTTCTCGATTGCCAACTCCTGCGGGTCAACATACTTGTCCACCATCTGTGCAAACCAATCGCGGGGGAACTCGGCGCGGAACTTGTCGTTAGAGTAGTGGTGGTGAATACCGTTGGCAAACCATACCTTTTTCAAATACTTCTCCATAGCCTTGAACTCTGCCGCGTTGCGGTCGCCATCATACTTGGTGTAGATAGCCTCCAAAGCACGACGCACGGTGAGGTTGTACTTAAAATTCTGGTCGAAAAGAATGTCGCGACCAGCCTTTGTAGCCTGTGCCAAGTAATATATAAGTGTCTTCTGCTGCAAGGGCAGATTCTCGAATCCGGGAACCTCGTAGCGAAGCACCTTAATGTCGTCAAACTTATCAATTACCCACGATGCCTGCTCGGGCGCTGTGGGCTGCTCCTCGGCCTTCTTCTGTTGGCACGAATTTAGTGTTGTGAGCGAAAGAATCATAATTGTCGCAATTAAAATTGAGCGGGTCTTTTTCATCATTATTCCGTCATTGTTGGTTAATATCAGTGCCAAAGTTATCTATTTTTTCGGGAAATGGCGTATTTAAGCCCTATAAAAACAATAATTGCCCGAATTTTCGGGCAATTATCTATATTGTTTTCACTATTTGCATCTTGCGCCTTGTGCCTCAAACCAAGGATTCTTCAAATCCTCTTTGTTGTAGGCCAGCGGCTTGCCGTCGGGGTATGAGATGGTTTTACCTCCCGCCTCCGAGAGAATCAACTCACCCGCAGCGGTATCCCACTCGTAGGTGTTGGTCGTGCGTACATAGTAGTCCACCACGCCCTCGGCCAGCAGGCAGAACTTGTAAGAGCTTCCCTGCTCGATAACCTCCAAGTCGGGGTGCTTGGCACGCAGCTCGTTCACGCGCAGATGTGTTTCGGGAGTCTGATGTGAGCGTGACAATGCAACGCGGAAACCCTCGTGGCAACTGCCCTCAAGAGGCAACCTCTCCAACATAGCCTCAATTTGCTTACCCTCGTATTTGGGTTCATCGCAGGGGGCTATATTGCGGATAAGGTATGCGCCCTTGCCTTTGGCTGCTACATACATCTTCTCCAAGTAGGGTACATATACTACCGAGCCTACACACTCGTTGTCGGCCAGCAGGGCGATGTTTACCGTAAACTCGTTGTTACCCTTAATAAACTCCACCGTGCCGTCCAACGGGTCCACAAGCAGGAACAACTCCCAATTGCGGCGCTCGTCATACAGCATTTCGCGACCCTCCTCACTCAATACAGGTATTCGCGTGGGGCCCAAAGTCTCCTTGATGGTGTTGTGAGCCATACGGTCGGCCATCGTGATGGGTGTATGGTCGCTCTTTAGCGTGATGTCGTAATCGTCTCGGTTTTTGTATATCTTCATTATGGCGGCACCAGCCTTCACCGCCGCATTAAAGCAATGGGGCAGAAGGTGCTCGCGTATTTGTGCTACAATTTGTTTTTGGTCTTGTGATGTCATTTATAGTTAGTTTTTGTTTCTTTTCGTAAAGATACATATATTTTATGAGATTTGGAATTTTCTACGATGAAAAATCGAGCCTATTCTCCGAAAATAACATAACATTACCTGAAGTGAACAATTTGCAGGGTGGGTGAGTCGTGAGATATGTCGAGCGATGGACAAAAACGCTATTATGGTTGAGGTGGCGGCTGCCACAGCACCCAATCCTGCAAACATAAATATTAACGGCAAGACGATTGCTGCGATTATGGCCAATGCGACAGCCTCAGTGTCGTTTTTGGTGTCAATGGCTATTGGTGTATATGTCTGTAATTGAGCTGAATGGGGTATCTGCCTTACGATGTGAGGCGAGAAACCGCCGTTGTTAATCACCGCATCTCGACAGAAAATATAGGTATCAGAGGATACGGCGTGCAGCAAACCGATGTTGTGAAAATCCTGCTCGGAGAGCGTGATGGCTATGCTCTCAATGGCTTTGTTGCAGAGATGCGTGGTAGGACCTACGGGGAGCAGGTAGTTATATGAGGCGACAATGGCCGCCGCATCCAAATCGCCGTATATATCCGAATGGGGCTTGTCGAGAAGTATCAATCGTCGGAAACTGCGCTGGCGCGAGCGATATAGATTCCGAATAGCAGCCGAGGGTAACTCCTCGCTACGTGAGCAGTTTACACGAATCATTCGATAGTGGGATATTATGGCGCGGAACTCCTCGGGGAATTGCTCTGCGTCGATGGTTATTATCACCTCGTAGCGGTCGTACTCCTGCCCGAGCAGCTCCTCGATGCGGGCAATGCTTCTTACTCCGCTGCATATGGCCGAACAACCTACAAATCCGAGCGATTCGCAGCAACCTGCAATATCGTCAATGATAATATCCCGACGGCGCGTTGCATCGGCTATGCGTATCGTCCAAAGCAGGAAGGCAAGGAGTAAAACGCTGAATAGTATAACTAAAAAATATTCCATCTCGGTTATGATATTGATGCGCGAGCAAGTGCCCGCTTGTAGGAGTTTATAAGCGACTCGGCATATACGCTTTCTCGCTCGGTGAAGAGCGACTGAACGGCCGCGAGAGAGTATCCCTCTACTGTCAGATGACGACACAGCTCTTTTCGTTTACGTGCAGGCATAGCCGCTAATCGCTCGCGTATCTTGGTGTGGCCGAGTGGGCGTCCCATCGAGGCGAGGGTGTATATCGTTTCGTTTATGACAGATATATCCTCCTCAGTGGTGATTATTTTGTGCAGGCGTTTTTCGGCTATCTCGATGCCAAAACTGCGAACGATGGCCAATCCCAATATGCGTAGGTTGCGGTTGGCGCTGGCAAGCAGCGGCTCGTAGGCTATGGGTAGCAATCCTCGCCGCAGAAGAGCAATGATGCGCGTGGTATCAAAAGGCGATAGGTCGAACTCTAACGATGCTATTGTCTGTATCGCCGTCGATGGCTTGGCTGCCAAGATGGCGGTCAGGGCACTCATCCTTACGTCCTTGTCGCGGGAGTGTGTGTAGCGTTCTATTTTAGACGCAACCTCGTCCGTGATTGGTATAGTGCTGAGTAACATCAATATATGTGCCCGCTTGGCTCCGTGACTGCGCTTTGTGTGGCGTAGCAGAAGCCCTGCCAATTTATTTTGCTCGGTTATCGTGCGCAGTTGCTCCACGTCGTTGCCGTAGGTGTGGCTCATAACAACATATATCGCCTCAGCCAATGCCAAGCGACTACGTATAGTGCCTGCGTGCAGATGTGCAGGTTGCTCGCTGTGCAGAAACTGCACAATCTGCTTGATGTAGGTGTCGCGCAGAGAGGTGTGTTGTAGGCGTTTTGTCTGTTGTCGGGAGATTACAAATATGTATATGGCCAAAGCGCAGACAATGGCGGAGTAGATAATACCTATCGAAATCATATCCTCGGCTCAATGTTTAGTTGCGTATGACTCTTGCCGCGCAGACGGCTCATACATATCGGGAAGGTCATATATTGGTCCACGCCACACTCCAACAGGCTCAACACAATCTGCTCGGACTGTTGCCACGCGATGACGTATATCGGCGGATTGCGCTTGTCGTTTGTGCGGATGCGCTTTATCAGTTCCGAGCCGTTGATAAAGGGTTTTACGGCTAAAACAATCACTAAATCAGGCTGTTTGTGTATGCAGGTGGAGATTATCTGGTCGGGCGATGTGCAGCATATCACCTCTGCCGAGTCGCAGCCGACAATCTCGGCAATGAGCGCCGCTGCGGCACTGCGATGAGAATATATCACGATTTTCGATTTACCCATAAACGTTGGTTTGCCCTGTGCGGCGAACGAAAAGTGTGCCAAATGCTAAATAATTGAAAAAAAAGTAGATTTGCATTTGGTTTGATAATATTTTTTGTATATTTGCAGGCCGAATTACGGCGAAACTTATATTTTATTAAAAGAAATGTACGTTATAGTAGAAATCGCAGGCCAGCAGTTCAAGGCTGAGAAGGGTCGTAAGCTCTATGTTCACCGTCTTCAGGGCGACGTAGAGTCGTCAGTGAGCTTCGACAAAGTCCTGCTTGTAGACAACGACGGTCAGGTTAAGGTAGGTGCACCTGCAGTAGAAGGCGCCTCAGTTAAGTGTAAGATCTTGAAGCACCTCAAGGACGATAAGGTTTTGGTGTTCAAGAAGAAGCGTAGAACTGGTTATCAGAAGTGCAACGGTCACCGTCAGTACTTGACTCAGATTCTCGTGGAGGATATTGTTGCATAATTAAAAAGTTTAGAGAAAATGGCACACAAAAAAGGAGTAGGTAGTTCAAAGAACGGCCG
>JAZRLD010000059.1:0-9439 GCA_045646685.1 Alistipes sp.
ATGTAGGCCAAAATCAATGCTGTTGAATTCATAATTGTTTAGTTTTATTAAATTTTACTTTTGTTATTTATTTCTTTTCATTTGTAAGAGGCTCGAACGAACGTGTTGTCATCTCGAAACCTGCATTTTTATAGAACTCCACGAAGGTCAATCGCATAGGATGGACAAACGAAGAGATTGCTGACATAAAGAGGTTGATACCGTGGCCGATAAAGAGAATAGCGGCTGCACCGATAATCTGGAAAACAGTGCCTACACCAAATGACTCGATACCTGCGTCCAAACCTGTAAGGCCCATAGCCAGCGAGTTGAATACCTGCGCCAATACACCACCCGACAAACCGATGGCGAAAAGACGGATGTATGAGAGCACATCGCTCAACAAGCCTGTAATATTATTATAGGCGTCCCACAAGCCCGAGCCAACGTTAATGAGCGGATTACGCTTGATGTTGTTGAGCAGAAGCATCAACACAGCACCCACACCCATAGCCGCGTAGAACGCGGGCGACGAGGCCGTAAACCACGAGATAGTCAAATTCTCGTTAAGCATAGGCAATCCTACGGCGATACAACCCGACAAAAGGATAATAAACCAGCCCAAAAGGCCAAACGTAGAGGTAAAACCGAAAAGTTTGGTCTGAAGGCAGATGTTTATGAACATACCAAAGAGAATCTGCACCACACCCAACGCCAGCGCCAAAGAGAAGAATTGGTTCTGGAAGTCGAGGAACGGCGACTCGGCGATACTCTCATAACCCAACATATCGGGGATACTCATACCGAACAGAGAGCCCGTATAAAGGCCAAACAACGTGGTAGCGCCTCCGCAGAAGATAGTAAGCCACGAAGCCTGCTTAAGCGAGGCTCCGCCCTTCATCAGAAGGACTATACCCGCAATCAAGAGCATAGCACCATAACCCGCATCGTTCAAACATATTGCGAAGAACAACATATAGAACGGCGCGAAGAAGGGAGTCAAATCGAGCGTACCATACTTGGGCAAGGCGTACATAGCACCGATAAGCTCGAACATACGTGCAAAGAAACCATTCTTCAACTTAACGGGAGTATCGTCCTCGCGTGTAGCATCACGCTTAAGATAGACAACGCCCGGATACTCGTCCAAGAGTGCATCTACCTTAGCCGACATATCCTCCTCGGTCCAGCCCTCCATAACTACCAACGCTCCGTCGGCAGCCGATGCGGCCGTGCCATGAATCTTCACATTCTGTAACTGCTGCGTAAGCAGAACCAACTCCTGCTCAATAGCCTCAACGCTGGCAGCACAAACCGATAGGCCTACATTTACATTTTTCAACTCCTGACGGCACTCCTCAGCCTCAGCCAATACGGCACGGCTATCCATTGCGGGAGCCTTAACCTCCTGCGCATCGAGAACAACCTCTGCGGCAGGTGTAGTAACCACAACGAAATATACCGACGAAGAGTCCTCGCCAATCTCTGCGATGGTGTATGTAGCGTCCCACTCAGCCTTATGAGCCTCATAGGTTGATTTCTGCGCAACGTAGTAACGAAGCACAACACCCTGCTGCAACAAACGCTCGCGGGCATCGCCCCCGAACTCGCCCCAGGGCTTCAACTCCTCGGCCATCTTCTCCAAGCGAGCCACCTCACCCTGCAATGCAGTCTTCTGCTGACGCAACTCAGTATATTTCTCGAACGCCTCCTTACCTGATGCGTAAGGCTGTGGCTCAACGAGAAGATTACCCTGAGCGCCTGCAACCGCAAAGCCATACTCCTCGCTCTCGGCAAAAGCCTTCAGCGACTCGACAGCCTTACGATACTGGTCAATGCTGGTCAACAAATGACGATCCTGCTCCTGAGGTTCCCAGCCTGTGGTAGTAATATCCACCAAGCCCAACTCACGCAGGCGGGCGATAAAATCATCACTCTGCGTTGCAAGCAACACAAAGTCGTAACGTGACATCTTTACTATCATAACATAGACCCCTCCGCAGCCTGTTGTTGACGAGTTTTAACAATCTTCTGTGCCGACTTCGACAGGTTCTCCTCATCCTCCATAAAGCGCTTAATCTTACGGATAGCGTCCTCGTATCCGGGAATTTGCACCTTCTCGTAGAGATTCACCTTCTGCGTAGTCTTACGACGCGCATAGTCCAGAAGCTCCATCTTGCGATTATAGACCTCAAACTCCACTCCGAGCTTGGCCAATCGCTTCAGCAGCTCCACACCGTCGGCATACCACACCGGAGATGAGAAGAGGTCGTAGGGCTTCTCCTCGAAGCTCACACTCTCCAATACCGGCGTACGCACACCCGCGATCTTCTGCTCCGAGAGCTCGACGTCGGCGACTCTGAGAATCGTCGTATCGAACTCACCCCACAGAGCCACCATATAGTCGTACTCGGCCACCAGAGCCTCGATACGCTTACGATAATCGCGTGCGGTATCCTTCGCTCGCTTAACCTCGGAACGCAACGCAGACTCCTTACTCTAGATGGTAGGGAGTGCCGAACGGCGCATCTTGAGCTGCTTGCCGAGCTCGCCGAGCGAAGTTTTGTTATATTGAAATTTAATAGCCATAATATTTACTATTTTCGGTCGGCCTAAGCCTCCTTCCAATACTTATCGATAAGCTCGGCCTTGATAGCCACCTCATCCTTCGAGAAGTACTTGCCAAACAGAGTCCACGCTGTGTCAAGCATCTGCTCAATCTCGATATTTACGTCGATGGCGAGCAACTTCTCCGAGTAGTCGTGAGCAAACTTAAGCGAACGCTCGTCGTAGTCCGAAAGGTCGAAACCATTCTCCAACTTTGTCTTTGCATTGGCAGCATCGGCATACAGACGCACGCAGGCATTCATCACCTGAGGATGGTCCTCGCGAGTCTTCTTACCGATTACGAGCTGCTTCAGACGTGACAACGAACGGAAGGGGTCAACGATAACCTTACCTGTATCCGAGTCATTACGCAAGAACAACTGACCCTCGGTGATATAACCCGTATTATCGGGAATAGCGTGCGTGATATCACCACCCGACAGAGTTGTAACGGCGATAATAGTGATTGAACCACCATTAGGCAACTGCACGGCCTTCTCGTAAATCTTTGCCAAATCCGAGTAGAGCGAACCCGGCATAGAGTCCTTCGATGGAATCTGGTCCATACGGTTTGATACGATAGCCAACGCATCGGCGTACAAGGTCATATCGGTCAACAACACCAACACCTTCTCGCCCTTATCTACAGCGAAATACTCCGCAGCCGTAAGTGCCATATCGGGCACCAACAGACGCTCTACGGGAGGATTCTCGGTAGTATTTACGAACGATACGATACGGTCCAGCGCACCTGCATTCTCGAATACCTGCTTAAAGTAGAGGAAGTCGTCGTTGGTCAGTCCCATACCGCCCAAGATAATCTTGTCGGCCTTGGCACGCAGTGCCACGTTAGCCATAACGGCGTTGTAGGGCTGGTCGGGGTCAGCGAAGAAGGGAATCTTCTGACCTGATACGATAGTGTTGTTAAGGTCGATACCTGCGATACCTGTTGCAATCAACTCTGAAGGCTGAATACGACGGAAGGGGTTTACCGTAGGACCACCAATCTCGCGCTCCTCACCCTCGATAGGCTCACCGCCCTCCAGGGGCTCGCCATAGGCGTTGAAGAAGCGACCTGCCAGGTTATCCGACACGCGCAACTTAGGAGCCTCGCCGTGGAATACTACCTCCGAGTTTGTGGCGATACCCTCCGTACCGGCAAATACCTGCAACGTTACGTTCTCGCCCATAATCTTTACCACCTGCGCCAACTTACCGCCTACAGTAGCCAACTCGTCGTTACCTACGCCCGTTGCACGAAGCGTGATGGTAGCCTTGGTGATATTGTCAATCTTTGTATATACTTTCTGAAATGCTCTTGTTGTCATTGCTGCATCTATTTAGAGAGTTGATTATTAACTGCCTGCTCGATCTGACGCTTATAATCGAAGAACTTCTCACTCTGCCACTCCGAGTAGTTCATCTGGCGGAAGAGGTTGATAAGACCCTTGAAGAAGCGTGAGCAAGCCTCGAAATCGGCAAAGTCAAACTCCTTGCGGCATACGTCCAACACCATCTCATACATCATCTTCTGACGCTCGATGGGGCAGTTGGCATCGATATCATCGAAAGCATCCTGCTGCAAGATTACGAAGTCGATAAGCTCCGACTTCCAGAAACGCTCGTGGTATGCTACGGGTACACCATCATCACCCAAGATGTTAATCTGGTCGTTAGCCTCCTTACCGCGCTGTACGATAGTCTTACCCTCATAAACGGTATTAACCCAATTCTTGCCGATATGCTCGTCGAGGTATGACGCTACCTCGGGATACTCCAAATACTTTGAGTATGAATCCAGCGGGTCGATAGCAGGGTAACGCTTCGAGTCGGCACGGCCCTGCGAGAGGGCGTAGAAGCAACGTGCAGCCTTCTTTGTTGACTCTGTAACGGGCTCCTTGAGGTTACCACCCGCGGGTGATACGGTACCGAGGAATGTAACAGAACCTGTCTGGCCATTGTTGAGCTTAACCAAACCTGCGCGAGCGTAGAAGTTAGAGATTACAGCTGACAAGTCCATCGGGAATGCGTCCTGACCGGGAAGCTCCTCCAAACGGTTTGACATCTCACGCAACGCCTGCGCCCAACGAGATGTAGAGTCGGCCATAACCAACACCTTCAAGCCCATAGCACGGTAGTACTCACCGATAGTCATACCTGTATAAACTGACGCCTCACGAGCCGCAACGGGCATATTTGAGGTGTTACAAATGATGATAGTACGCTCCATAAGCTTGTGACCTGTACGAGAGTCGATAAGCTCGGGAAACTCGGCAAAAATCTCCACAACCTCGTTTGCACGCTCACCGCACGCTACGATAATGATAACATCAGCCTCGGCCTGCTTAGAGATAGCGTGCTGAAGCACGGTCTTACCAGCACCGAAGGGACCGGGGATAAAGCCTGTACCACCCTCAGCCAAGGGGTTGAATGTATCGATAGCACGAACACCTGTCTCCATCACGCGTGAGGGACGGGGCTTCTCAACGTAGCTACGAATAGCCTGCTTAACGGGCCACTTCTGCACCATAGTAACGTTGTACTCGTTACCGTCCTTGTCGGTCAATACCGCGATAGTGTCAGTAACCTTGTACTCACCCTGCGCAGCAACGCTCTTTACCGTATATGTGCCCTGCATAATGAATGGAACCATAATCTTGTGGTCAATCCACTGCTCCTTAACACGGCCCAACCAATCGGCAGCCGTTACCTTATCGCCCACCTTTGCAATGGGAGCAAACTCCCACGTCTTATCGAAATCGATGGGCTCGGTGATAGAGCCACGCTCGATGAACAAGCCGTTCATCTTCTCCAAATCGTTCTGCAAGCCGTCGTAGTTACGCGACAACAAGCCCGGAGCCAATGTAGCCTCCAACATATGGCCCATAAACTCCACCTTATCACCGATTTTCAAGCCTCGGGTACTATCGTACACCTGCACATAGGCGTCATCGCCTATGACCTTGATGACCTCGGCCATCATTCGTGTATCACCGCAATATACGTAACAGATCTCGTTCTGTCCCACCGCGCCGTCAGCCTTGACGATAACGATGTTTGAGATGATACCGTTTACACGTCCTAAAGTTTTCATTTATATAATTTTTATTGTTTATTTACCAGCTCCTTGCTATCTAATTCGCTCATAATACGATCCAGCATCTCACGACCACGCTTGGGATCAAGCAGTGCCCAGCGAGCCACAATGTTGATTTTCACCAAATATGAGAGGATAGCGTTGATGTTGAAATAGTCGAAGGGCACCAACTCACCCGCGTGTTCCCATCGTATGAGGTCAATCTTATGCTCCTTCTCAACAAGATTCTGCTCATCGTTTACGGCAGCAATCACAGCATCAATGTAGCTCACCTCGCCACGCAATCCGAAATCAGCAGCTGACGAACGTTGCAACTGCTTAACAATCTCGCCTCCGCCCACGGTAACCTCCTCAATCTGGCGGTTAATAGCGCGTGCTACGGCTGCAGCTGCTACATTACGTAACGTGCGGTCGAAAGCACTCCACTCGCGGATAAACTTGCACTTCGAGTGAGCACACACATCGTAGTATGCTGTCCAAAGAGCCTTCTCGAAGCTGATGGAGATATCCACTCCCTCATTCTCCTCGCTCTCGGTGTCGGCATACCTGCGGATAACATTCGCCACAGCCTTAGGCAGATGCTTCGGAGACTCCAACTCCTCCGTTAGCTCCTCACGTGAGAGGTTTCCCAAGGGGTTATAGGCCGCACGACCAGCGCGCAGGGCGATGATGTTTTCGCAATCGTAGTAGCCGTAGAGCAGGCGTACAGCGTCGGCATCCGACTTCGAAAGCTCATCAAGAATCTCGCTCACTATCTCTCGCGCATCGAAACCCTTGGTATCGCTATCGAGCGTGTACTCGCGCAAACCGGCTACAAGTGTATAATAATTATTTTCGAACATATTAGCTTATGCCTTAAAGAGAAGTTCAGCCACCTTATCGCGCAAATAGCTGCTCAACAGAGCCTCGAAACTCTCGTCAGAGAATGAGATATAGTAGCTACCACCCTTCTCGCCTACCTTAAAACCGCTCTTCACGTCAGCCGAGAAGCCTACCTCTACGCCCTCTGCAAGCAGAGCCTTCGCTGCGGCAGCGATACCCTTATCCAACTCAGCCTTCTTTGCCTCGGGAAGCAATGCCGACAACTCAACTTTAGCACCGTTGTTCCAGCCCTTCGCTACGGCGAGCAACATATCCTTGATGAACTCTACATCGAGATTTGCGCTCTTAACGCCAGCGCCAGCCGACTTTGTAACGATGAGATTCTCAATCTCAGCCTTAATCTTGGCTACAGCCTGCTTGCCAGCCAACGAAATCTCGGTCATAGCGTTCTTCTCCACGTCAGCAGCCTTATCCTCGGCAGCTGCTACAATCTCTGCAGCGCGAGCCTCAGCCTCGGCTACAATCTTCTGCGCTTTGCTCTTTGCCTCTGCTACAAGGTTATCAGCCTCGGCGCGTCCCTTCTCCAAACCCTCCTGAAAGAGCTTGTCGGTCAACTCTTGAAGTTTATTACTCATATTCTGTATTGTTTAATTATTGATTTTTCTATTTTATATAAAGTAACCCGCAAATGTAGCCAATTTTATCCTATCCAACAAAATTTACCTCAAGATTTTTCCCTACTCAAACAACCTTCGGAACACATCACGCACAAAAGCGGCTAAACGGCATTTCAACACACCCTCATAACTATCTATTTATTAGCACATTTTGACCATTTTGGATATATAATTTGTGTTCTTCGCATTTTTCGTTATTTTTGTTAGGCAAACCACATCGAAACCTCAAACTTTACGCACAATGAAAAAATTATTTACACGATTTACCCTATCTGCTATTTTGCTCATTTTTTCGGGCATAACCATTTCATCTGCGCAACAGGCAACAAGCCGAGAGCATCTCCCAACCGAAAAGCACGCGAAAAAAGAACGTGCAAAAAGAGCTCACAAGGGGTGGCGATTGGTGTGGTCGGACGAGTTCGGCGGTAATGAGATTGACGGGACATCGTGGCAACGCTGCCTACGTTATGGCTCGCCGTGGAATCGCCATATGTCGCTGCTCGATTCGCTTGTAAAGGTGCGGGGCGGGGTTGTGGAGTTGTGGGGAATAAACAGGCCCGAGGGGTATCAGGATTCGCTGAAATTCCTCACGGGAGGATTGGATAGCCGAGGTATGCGCGCCATTCGCAACGGTCGCATTGACGTCAGGGCACGCCTCGACCAAGCGCAAGGATTCTGGCCAGCCATTTGGATGATGCCGGAGTCAAATTTACCGTGGCCTGAAGCGGGCGAAATTGATATTATGGAGCACCTGAATTTTGACGATTATATCTACCAAACAGTACACTCTGGACACATCGAGGGATTGCGCCAACCAAAGACGCAACACGACCATAAAGAGAAGGTAGATGTGACGGTTTTCAACGTCTATTCAGTTGAGATAACACCCTCGGAGATAATATATTACATCAACGGCCGCCGCACATTCTCATATCCTCGTCTTGAGCCCGAACCCGAGGGGCAATACCCCTTCGATGACTACGAATATTATATGATTTTATCGGCACAATTAGGCGGTCATTGGATAGGTCCAATCGAGGCCGAGCAGCTGCCCGTCAAGATGGAGGTTGACTATGTAAGATTCTACGAAAGAAGATAACAAAAAAGAAGGTGCCCGAAGCCAATCGGACACCTTTTTTCTTTTAGTTTAGAGCCTTACCGACTCCCTTGAAATTGCTATAACAAGAGCTATTTTGAGGCTGGTCGCAGTCCGAGAAAGCGGAGTTTACAAGAAGTAAATGAGCATTTCGAGGACAAGCCAGACGCCAAAAGAGCCTTGTTAGACGATTTTTACTGGTGCTCGGGGCGGAGCAAGTCCTGCACAACCTTCACAGGAGAGAACGTTGTGATAGGCACCTCAACAAGCACAGTATTCCACTTTGCCATAGCACCGTTCCACAAGCCCGGCAACTCCTGCGCACGGAGGTCGCGACCACCGCTTGACTTCGAAGAAATAAAGCCTGTAGAGGGGTCTGTGTATTGTGTAAGGTCGAACTTACCGCCACGCGAATCCTTCACACCGCAAATCAAATCTACGGGGTTGAAGTGTGTAGCCGACTGCATAAGGTGCATATCCTCGGGAGCAATCTGGCTCGACTCGGCAATCTGCAACGACTCTGTGCCATCGCCACCATCTACCCAGAAGGGACCACCACCGGGCTCGCCCTGATTACGTACCACGCCACAAACGCGGATAGGACGATTCAGCACACCCTTGAGCAACTCGCTATTATAATCCTCGGGCAACTTAACGCAGAGCTTCTCCTCAATAAACTTTGCGATAGGCTCAAGGTCAGCACCGCCAACCTCCAAAACCTTCAGATACTCGAAAGCCTGCTCCTGCAACTCAAGCAACAAGCCAGCCAATGCCTTCTTATACTTAACGGTATCGCCACGACGCTCGTCAGTGGTTACGTTGTCAATATTTTTAACGAAGATAATATCGGCGTCAATATCGTTCAAATTCTCAATCAAAGCACCGTGACCTGCGGGGCGGAACAAGAGTTTACCCTCATCTGTGCGGAAAGGTGTGTTGTCGGGATTTACAGCAATAGTGTCGGTAGAGGGTTTCTGTACAGAGAACGACACATTATACTTCACGCCAAAACGCTCCTCATAGAACGACTGCTTCGCAGCGAGGACCTCCTTGAAGCCGTCCATATGCTCGGCAGATACGGTGAAATGGATATAAACCTCATCGCCAGAGCGTGCATACAATGCACCCTCAACCAAATGCTCCTCGACAGCCTTACGGTTG
>JAZRLD010000060.1:0-8013 GCA_045646685.1 Alistipes sp.
TAAGACAATATTATGAAAACCAATATTAAGAACATTTTGAAGGCATCCTTGCTCTCGGCTTTCGCCTTCTTGAGCGTGGGATGTAACACCGACCCTGAGTACTACTCAACGGTCGCACCTGAGATCTTCTTTACCTCTCAGGAGACAGTATGGCAGCGTTTCAGCCGTCCTATGACTCACTGGAAGTGGCACTTCGGTACTAACGACCACCACTCAGACGTGCAGTTGCTCGGTACTGATGAGATTGCGTTGCCTACTCGTAACGGTGACTGGTATGACGGCGGTCAGTACCAGAATATCCACCACCACAACTTCCAGCCCTCTGTAGGTATGTTCCACAACAACTTCTACGGTGTAGGTATGGGTGTTGCCTTGGCTTACGACGCATTGGAGGATATCGAGAACTACGTAGATTTCGAGGCTTTGAAGTTTGCTGACCCCGAGGGTACAAAGGCTTCTATGATCGCGCAGTTGAACATTATCATTGCTCACCTTTATAAGGATGGTCTTGACAAGTATGGTGGTATGAACATCTATACTCGCGAGGAGGCTCGTGAGAAGATCGTTAAGGGTCGTTCAACTGATAAGGAGACTTTCGACTTCGTTGAGAAGCTTTTGAAGGAGAACATCGACAAGTTGCCTAAGAAGGCATCTGTAAACGAGGCTGAGACTTCTATGTTGAAGCAGGGCTTCGGTGCTACACTTTTGGCACAGCTTTACTTCAATGCTAACGCTTACATTGGTAAGGAGATGTGGGCTGAGTGTGCTGCTATCTGTAAGGATATCCTCGATGGCAAGTACGGTCCCTACAAACTCGGTGAGAACTGGAACGACGTATTCAAGTGGAACAACTACACTTGCGGTGAGATTATCGCCGGTGTTCCTTCTAACGAGACTTACTCTGCAACTTATGGTGCACACTGGGCTCGTTGGACACACTACAACACTAACCAGTATATGGGTGGTACTTCATACGGTGCTTGGAACGGTTTCTGTATCCAGCCCTCTTTGAAGCCCGATGGAACTCCTTACACTGAGTTCAAGCTCGGTAAGGCATTCTCTAAGTTCCACGAGACTGACCTCCGTAAGAAGCCTTACACTTACCTTGGTGATGGTGAGTACGAGGGTATGTTCTTGTACGGCCAGCAGGTAAGCCCCTCACCCCGTAACCCGGCAGGTCCCGGTCAGACTGGTGAGTTCAAGAATGGTAAGTGGACTGGTTGGGTATGTATGGGTAACCGTACTTACTCTGGTACAATCCTTTACATCAACGATATGGTAGCTCGTCACTCTATGGGTAACCTCAATGAGACTGTTGATCAGTCGAAGTTGGTTGCTGAGTGGGATAAGGATGGTAAGCCTTATGACAAGGACGGTAAGGAGTTGTCAATGGATACTTTCAAGTATTTGCGTTCAACAATCGCTGACGGAGAGGAGAACTCAGGTGTACGTCTTGTAAAGTATAGCGTACTCGTTGATAAGATCGACTACGACAACTTGGCAAAGCGTTGCCCCGCAATGTATCCTTTGGTTCGTTTGGCTGAGATCTACTATATGTACGCTGAGTGTTTGTACCGTATGGGTGGTGCTGACAACATCGCTAAGGCTTGTGAGTTGATCAACACTGTTCGTGCTCGTAACTTCGAGGGCGGTATCGATCCCGACCCCGTAACTCCTCAGAACCTCGACAAGTATCGTTTCCTTGACGAGTGGTTGGTTGAGTTCTTGGGCGAGAAGCGCCGTCGTACTGACTTGATCCGTTGGGGTGCATATGTACACGAGGATTGGTGGGATCACAAGGCTACTCACGAGGAGTACAAGAACCGTTTCCCCATCTCTGATTCAGCTATGTCTTCTAACAACTTGTTGGAGCAGAACCCCGGTTACTAATCTAATGTGATTAGGCAGGTCTTCGGACCTCATAGATAATGCGAGAGCGAACTTCTTCGGAGGTTCGCTCTTTTTGTTTTTATATGCACGTGTGTTTGAATCGTGCAGAGGTAAGTGTATAAAATATTTACACCGAGTGTAAAAATATCATACAGTCGCCACATATAGCAAGCCGTACAACCATAAATATCAAGCTGTTATGCATTTGGCACAGTGTTTGTTTTCAAGAATAAGAAACATCTAAACCCAAATATTATGAGACACTACAAATTTATCATTATTCTAGCACTGCTTCTAACATCGTGTGCCACAACCAAAACATCTAACGACGACAAGACGCTGGTTGTCAACAATCCTATTCATCGCGACTACAATAGGCTTACTGTATCAAGAGTAGAGGTTACCCCCAAAGAGACTATTATCAAATTCAACGTCAATTACGAGCCGAATAAGTGGATAAAGTTCAATAAAATATGCTATCTTGAAGTAGGTCGTAAGAGGTATATGATACGCGGCATTGATGAATGGGAGATTGACAAGAAATTCTATATGCCCGAGAGTGGCGAGGCTGAATTTACCGTTCACTTTGCACCGATTCCTGCCAATACCAAGAAATTTAACTTCATAGAACGCGGCGGATGGCGAGTAATCGACATAGAGTTACATAATCGACGAATTATATATTAAAAAATAAGAGGGTGTCTAACAATAAAGTTAGCACCCTCTTATTTTGATAAATTGTATAACAAAAGCTATTTCGGCAAATTGAATGCGCGAGTCATCTCGGCCATCTGCTCGTCGGTCATACCGTCGGGTGTGAAGCCCATAGACTTGGCCGCAACGTAAATCAACGCCGACTTGTTCAGCACGTCCACCTGATCAAAGGCCGACATAATATCAACATCAACAGCAAACACGCCGTGCTTCTCCCACATAACTACGTCGTAATCATCAAGTTCGCGGATAGTAGCCTCCGCGAGATTCACCGAGCCGGGAAGCTCATAGGGGATGATACCCAAACCGCGCGGACAGAATGCCTTGGTCTCGGGAATCATACTCCACAGCGTGCGTGTAGCAACGTCCTTCTCCAAGAATGTCTTATTGTGCGAAAGTGCGATAAGCTCAATGGGGTGCGTGTGCAACGATGCACGGTAGGGAGAGCCCTTCTCCAAAAGGTAGTTATGAACGCTCAAGTGCGCAGGCACCTCCGAGGTGGGCATAACGGCCTTGTCGGCGATGATAACGTAGTGCTCGCAGTCGTCCAAGATGCGGATGATAGAGCCGTTATCCATTGGCCAGCGCGCTAAGTCGCGCATACGCTTCTGCGTACCCTTACAATAGAAGTAGCAACCCTTCAACATCGGCAGATGCATACCGATAGCAACGGGCTCACCGATGGCGGGCAGCGCCTTAATCTCATCATCGACATACTCGGTGATGTTGAGCGTGATGTTTCCACCGTTACGCTCAGCCCAACCCTTCTGCCACAAGTAACCAGCAACCTCGGCCGCCTGATAAACCTCGTGCTCGAGCGCAGGGCGATTTTTAAGTATAGATTCCATAGTTTATTTGTTTTTCAAATCCTGATACAATTCATATCCCTGCTGGGGCGTAAGTCCATTATGCACAACGCCATACACAGCCTGAATCATAGCCTCGGGCGCATCGCTCTGGAATACGTTACGGCCCATATCGACGCCCGCAGCACCCTCATTAACAGCATTGTAACACAACTCCAACGCCTCTAACTCGGGCAACTTCTTACCACCAGCAATTACGATAGGCACGGGACACGATGCAACAACCTTCTCGAAGCCCTCGCAGTAGTAGGTCTTAACGATATTTGCTCCATTCTCCGCGCACACGCGTGACGCCAAAGCGAAGTAACGCGCATCGCGAGCCATCTGCTTACCCACAGCCGTAACACCCATCACGGGAATACCGTAGCGCGCGCCTGCATCGGCAGCCTTCACGAGGTTTGCCACAGTGATTGCCTCCTGATCGCCATCGCCAGCCGACATCATAACGGCCATAGCCGAAGCGTTGATGCGGATAGCGTCCTCAACATCAATCAAAAGGTTGCGGTTAAGCTCTGTCAAAACCGTAGAGCCGGCATCCGAGCGCAAGCAGACGGGTTTATCCACGCCTGCGGGGATGGTGGTCTGCAAGATACCGCGTGTACACATCAAGCAATCTGCATAGTCAATCAGCGGAACAATCGAGAGGTCGATACGCTCCAAACCCGACGTGGGGCCCATAATAAATCCGTGGTCGAAGGCCAACATCACCGTGCGGCCGCTCTTGGGATTAAATATTCTCGAAAGGCGGTTTTTCATACCCCAACCCATATTAGCTGTACCCTTGAGCTGCACACCCTCGGTTTTCACAGCCTCGCCAATTCCGAAATTTGTGGCTTCGCGGAAGCCATCCATATCTGCCATAATAATCTATTTTTACATTATTTTACTGCCTCGGCAAATGCGCCGAACATACAACTCCACGACGCTGCGCCGCTATCCATCGAGCCGATTGAGCGATCGCCATAGTTACGCGCACGACCGAAGTTAGCCTTCATCTCAACCGTAGCCTCAGCACCTGCCACAGCCGCCGTAGCACCTGCAGCCAACACCTCGGCAATATCCTCCGAAGCACACGCCTCAATAGCCTCCACGGCGGGAATCAAAACGTCCATCATTGTCTTGTCACCCACCTTAGCCTTGGTCTGCATCTGCACATTATTCAATGCTGACGCGAACATCTTCTTCACGCCTGCAGCGTCAATCTCCGCGCACTCGGCCACACCATCGCTCATACCGAGAAACAACGCACCAAGCAGCGTGCTGGTCGAGCCGCTGGCCTGCATCAGCACCTCCATACCCATATCGCCAAGCATAGACTTAAAGCCTGCGCCTACCTGTGCCTTCTCGACAACGACATTCATAGCCGTAACGATAGCTTGACCGTGGTCGCCATCACCCAGCACCGCATCCAGCTGCGAGAACTCCGCCTCGCGAGCCTTGATAGCCGCAAGAGCCGCATCGAGCATAGACTTAAAGTCCGCCAAAGAAAGTATCGTCTTCATCTTCGTTATTTTCCGATAGTTGTCCAATAAGGAGTATTTGCCGCGTAGTTCTTCAAGTAGTCAACGTGGTCGTCATCCAACTTCGCGATAATCATCTGGAAACCAGCCTGTTCCTGAACGGTGAGAATCTCCTGAATACGGCTGTAAGCAATCTGCAAGCCGCGAGCCTCCAGCTCCTTGTAAGCCTTACGGAAGACAATGCTAAGCTCCATATGAGTAGTTGCACCCACGCCATTTACGATAAGCATCATCTTGCTACCCTCGGCGGGCTTCAACTGGTTGAGCAACATCGAAACCATCTCGGCAGCAGTGTCGTCAGCCGATACCAACGGCTTGCGACCGCCACCACCCTCGCCGTGCTGGCCAGCACCAATCTCCATAATACCATCGGGCAGGTCTGTGATAACAGCATTATTCTGGGGGTGTGAGCAAGAGCGCATAGCTACGGCCAACGTAGCCACGTTTGCTGTATAACGCTCTGCAATCTCAACCAACTCGTCGAGCGACTTACCCTCATCGGCCGCAGCACCCAAAATCTTATACAGAGGCACGCAGCCTGCCAAACCGCGACGGTCGTCGATAGGAGCGTCGATACCTGCGCTGATATCATCATATGTCAACACCTTACGCACCTTAATACCAGCGCGCTCGGCCAACTGACAAGCCATATTTGCACTCATAACATCACCCGAGTGGTTCAACACAACGAGCAGGATACCAGCCTCGCGCTTCATCAACTGCAAAGCCTGGAACAGACGCTGTGCGCCCGGAGCTGCGAATACGTCACCCACAACCGAGCAATCCAACATACCATCGCCAACAAAGCCACTCAATGCAGGCTCGTGGCCCGAACCGCCCAGCGTAACGATAGCGACCTTATCCTCGCTCTTGGGATTCTTGCGCACAACGATATTCTCGGCTGCGAGCGCCACCTGATCGGGATATGCCAATACGTAACCCTCGAGCAACTCTGCAGTGATATTCTCCGGAGAGTTGATAAATTTTGTTCTAATCTTGTCCATAGTTTTAGGTTTTTATTGTTATTGATTTCTCTTGTTCGCGGTAATTTAGGTTGTAGCGGCCCTCGAGTGTTTACATCAGGCCTTAATCATAGCAAATTTAACAAAATTAGATGAAAAAACGCGCTCTTCTCACAATTATTTTTATCTTTGTCGTATGGCAGATTTTCTCAACAACAGCGTAAAGTTCGTTCCGGGCGTGGGTGAGGCGCGTGCAAAGCTTCTGGAGAAGGAGCTGGGCATCATCACCATAGGCGATTTATTGCGCCACTACCCCTTCCGTTACATCGACCGCACACGCATCTACCGCATCGCCGAGGTGAACGAGAGTATGGAGAGTTCGCTGGTGCAGATACGTGCGCGTGTGACAGGTGTGGGCTATGCTGGCACGGGGCGCAAGCAACGCTTCTCGGCTTTTGTTTCCGACGCTTCGGGTTCGGCCGAGCTGACGTGGTTTGCAGGCATAAAGTGGATTGAGAAGAGCGTGGAGGTGGGGCGCGAGTACCTTATTTTTGGCCGACCATCGTTCTATCGTGGCGAGTTGCAGTTGGCACACCCCGAGATGGAGTTGGTCGAAAAAGCCTTGAGTCGCAAGGCACATAGCGGTATGCAGGGCATATACCCCTCGACCGAAAAGATAGGCTCGACACTCGGCACAAAGGGATTTTTCAACATCATTGCCAACGCGTGGAGCGTAACGCAAGAGCATATCACAGAATCTCTACCCGACTCACTACGTGCGCATTATGGACTTATGTCTCTGCGCGAGGCTATCTTCAACGTACACTTTCCGCAGTCGGCCGAGAAATTGCAGCAAGCGCAGCAACGCCTGAAGTTTGACGAGTTCCTCGGCGTGCAGCTATCCATTCAGGCACAGCGCACCGACCGCTTGACGCGCCGCAACGGATTTCTATTTCCGAAAGTGGGCAAACTATTCAACACCTTCTTTAACGAACGACTGCCTTTCGCTCTGACGGGTGCGCAGAAGCGTGTGATAAAGGAAATACGACAAGACACCGTCTCGGGCTTTCAGATGAATCGCCTATTGCAGGGCGATGTGGGTAGCGGAAAGACTATGGTTGCGCTGATGTCGATGCTCTTGGCCGTAGATAATGGTTTTCAGGCTTGTATGATGGCGCCGACCGAGATTCTTGCACGTCAGCACTTTGCAACCATATCGCGCCAAACCGAGGGTATGAATCTGCGTGTAGCAATCCTTACGGGCTCTTCGAAGGCTGCCGAGCGACGCCACGCCTTGGAGGGCATAGCCTCAGGCGAGGTGGATATTCTCATCGGCACGCACGCCTTGATTGAGGATAAAGTGCAATTCTCCAACCTCGGATATGTAGTAATCGACGAGCAGCACCGCTTCGGCGTGGAGCAACGTGCCCGCCTATGGACCAAAAATCAACAGCCACCGCATATCCTCGTAATGACCGCAACACCCATTCCGCGCACGTTGGCAATGACGCTATATGGCGATTTGGATGTCTCCGTTATTGACGAGTTGCCCCCGGGCCGTCAGCCTATTCGCACCTATCACTACACCGACTCGGCACGCCTGAAACTATGGGGCTTTCTGCGTGAGCAGATAGCGCAGGGACGACAAGTATATGTGGTCTATCCGCTAATCAAGGAGTCCGAGACGATGGATTACAAGGACTTGGAGGATGGATTCCAATCCATCGTGCAGGACTTCCCGCAACCCGACTACCGCGTTACGGTATGCCACGGCAAGATGAAACCGCAGGATAAGGAGGAGTCGATGCGCCAATTCAAAGAGCACGAGGCAGATATTTTGGTCGCCACATCCGTAATCGAGGTGGGTGTAGATGTGCCCAACGCTACGGTTATGGTCATCGAGTCGGCCGAGCGATTTGGACTTTCGCAGTTGCACCAGCTTCGAGGTCGTGTAGGACGCGGCGGCGGACAGTCATACTGTATCCTTATGTCGGGCGAGAAACTCTCACGCGAGTCGCGCAAGCGCCTGCAAGCGATGTGTCAGACAACCGACGGATTCCG
>JAZRLD010000061.1:0-7303 GCA_045646685.1 Alistipes sp.
TTATCTCATCTCTGAAAAATGTCAAGTATATAGCGCGTGCGGCGCATAGGGAGAGGATATCCCGACCGCATAGCTCCGATATAATGGAGCAGGAGTTCTTTTAGGTGGTTATAGCAGTGAGGTTCCACCTCTTCCCATTCCGAACAGAGAAGTTAAGCTCACTAACGCCGATGGTACTGCCTATTTAGGTGGGAGAGTAGGTAGCCGCCTCTTCAAGGAGCAAGCCGATAAGGTTTGCTCCTTTTCTTTTTGTATATAGCACCATATCTTTTGCACAAGACTAAAAATGGCAGTAGGGCTGTACACTCGGTACTATCCCTACTGCCATTTCTTCGCTTTGCACAAAATCTACGGCACTCTATCCAAAAATCAAGAGGAGCAAGATTCACAAATTGATTGAGGAATTATACCTTAATAATATTAATTATAATAATTCACCCGCAATCGTTTGAAATTGCGGGTGTTGTTCAATATTGGTCTATAATCAATATATTATATTTCCTATTTTAACTTATTTCTTTGATTTTGAAGGTTTATTTTTTCTTTGTTGTTCCTTTTTAGATACTTTTATATTAGTCTTAGAATTTCCAGTCTTTGTCTTTACAAGTTTACTCAAACCTTGATATGGGTTCTCATTGTCTGAATATGTTTTGCAAAGAATAAAATGATATTTGTGTCGGGTAATTGGCCATCCATAAAATCTTTTAACTTCTATCATTGATCCTGATATATCATTTCCTTTCAGTTCCCATCCAAGTGCTGATAACGCATTTAACATTTCTGCAGTATTTGCTTTACCTATTTTTAATGGAGTATTATTATACATTAATGTAGTTCTTTGATGTTGTGCTCCACCTCGAACATATAGGTCACAATATGCTGTTTTTGTTTGGGCATTAGAAACTGAAGTGATAGAAAGAATTGAAATTAATAATAAAAAACACTTTTTCATAGTTGTAATTTTTTTCTTTCGCGCCCCTACGAATTTTAAGCTTAATATAATATAAAAAGCGTGGGACTATACTCTGATTTGCTTTCTGAGGCCTTAGGAAACCGTGTAGTACAAATACAGAATGAAGCCCACGCAACAATGCGTGAGCGTCAAACTTCATTCCCTGTACTACTTTTGAAAGTTCCTAAGTTTCAGAAAGCAAGGTCTAAAGTAACGCTTTTTATATATTGTTAGGTATAGTTTTACCTAACTTAATTTGTCAATTTAAATTAAAACTTGTTATTTTATCATAGGCAATTGGTTTTGTTATCACAAATATAATAAATCTATCCTGAAAAAGCAACACCCGCCGAGTTGGAACTCGACGGGTGTTTATACCTTATATATATAATATATATCCTATCCTATCCTTTCAGGAGTACGCTTACGCGGCCGATTTTGCCGCCAAGAGGTGGTGCGAGTTTTGCGACGCTGCACTCCACCTCCACGATTTGCGGGAACTTCTCCTTCACGGCGCAGATGATATTCTGTGCCACGCGCTCGATAGTGCGGCACTTGATGCGCATCACATCGCGGACAATCTCATAAACGGTAAGGTAGTTCACAGCCTTCTCCACCGCGTCCTCGTCGGCCACAGCGCCCAGCTCGGTTGTGATTGTAAGCTCCACAACGAAGCGGTTGCCCACAATCTGCTCCAAGTCGTAGCAGCCGTGATAGGCGCGGAACTCCATCTCCTGCAAGCGTATAGTGTAAAGCATAGGGCGATTACTCAACGATGATAAGGTAATAGTTCTTCTTACCACGCTGCGCAATCATATACTTGCCTGCGATAAGCATCTCCTCCGTTACGGTGAGCATAGGATCGGCAACCTTCTCCTTGTTGAGCGACACGCCACCGCCCTGTACCATCTTGCGGCACTCGCCCTTTGAGGGGAATACCTTTGTGAGCTCTGCGCAGAGGTCAACAAATGAGCAACCGAGCTGCTCCTTGCTGATTGTAAACTGAGGCACGCCCTCGAATACCTGCAAGAGGGTCTGCTCATCGAGCTTATGCAACGCCTCCGATGTAGCGCCACCGAAGAGAATCTGCGACGCCTCGACAGCCTTCTCGTACTCCTCGGCAGAGTGAATCATTGTTGTAATCTCCTTCGCCAAAGTCTTCTGCAACTCGCGCAAGTGGGGTGCCTCCTCGTGACGTGCGATGAGTGACTCGATGGTCTCGCGGTCCAAGAGGGTGAAAATCTTGATGTAACGCTTTGCGTCCTCGTCGCTCACGTTCAACCAGAACTGGTAGAACTTGTAGGGCGAAGTATATTTGGGTGAGAGCCATACGTTGCCGCTCTCGGTCTTACCGAACTTTGTGCCGTCAGCCTTGGTGATAAGGGGGCAAGTAATAGCAAATGCCTCATTCTCCGAGCCGAGCTTGCGGCGGATAAGCTCCGTACCTGTGGTGATGTTACCCCACTGGTCAGCGCCACCAAGCTGAACCTTACAGTTCATAGTCTGGTAGAGGTGCAGGAAGTCATAGCCCTGCAAGAGCTGGTATGTAAACTCTGTAAATGACATACCCTCGCCCTCGCCAGAAAAACGCTTCTTAACAGAGTCCTTGGCCATCATATAGTTTACGGTGATGCACTTACCGATGTCGCGTGCGAAATCGAGGAACGAGAACTCCTTCATCCAGTCGTAGTTGTTCACCAGAAGAGCCTTATTCTCGGCGTCAGACTCGAAGTCGATGAGTTTGGCCAACTGTGCCTTGATAGCCTCCTGATTGTGACGCAATGTAGCCTCGTCCAAGAGGTTACGCTCCTGCGACTTACCGCTGGGGTCGCCAATCATACCCGTAGCACCACCTACCAATGCGATGGGACGGTGGCCACACATCTGGAAGTGCTTCAAAATCATAACACCTACCAAGTGACCAATATGCAGTGAGTCGGCCGTAGGGTCAATACCCAAGTAAGCCGTTGTCATCTCCTTCTCGAGCTGCTCCTTTGCGCCGGGCATAATCGTGTGAATCATACCACGCCACTCGAGCTCCTCTACAAAATTCTTTGTTGCCATTGTTGTTTGTTTTATATTTTTTTAATCTATAATTTCTTACTATTCGTACTCCATATCCAGCGCCTTCTTCAGCTCCAGCACCAGCGGATTCTTCTCGGTTATATGCTTGATACGGTCCTCCAGCTTAATGGGGCGCGCAGCCTTTATCTGCTCGTTTACCTTCACCTCAAGCTCCAGCGAGCCATCTACACCTGCCGTGCGGGCTATGGCCAGCAACACCTCGGTCTTTGAGCGCATAATCTCCTCATATAGTGTATGCGAGGGAACTTCAACCGTGATGGTATGCCCCGCAACCTTCATCTTCTCGAAGGCTACCACAAAGCGCGGACGCTCCGAGAGTATCGCCTCAATTACAGCCGCTCTGCGGTCCAAAATCTTCTGCTCGCTGTGCGGATCAAATGAGCTTTGTATCTGCTCCTGAACCTCCTCCTTGGGCTTCTCCTTCGTCTCTATATCTTCGTTGGCCGAGTTCATCAGGTTCGCAATAGAGAAATCTGCCACTGACGAACGGCCAGATACGGTGGATGTCGGTGGTGCGGGACTCTTCGCAGGACTCGGCTTGGGTGGCTCTTGCGCAACGGTTTTTGTGGGCGGCGTAGCCTCGGCTACGGGCGTAGCAACGCTCGCGGCCACCTTGGGTGCCTGCACAGCACTACCTCCTGCGGGTGTTATTTTATCGGGAAGGTCGGGTAAGGGATAGCTCTCGTCTAACGTGTCGGTGTCGTTATTTTTTTTTTTGCCAAGACTTGCTATCTTCATAAGTCCCAGCTCAACCAACAATCTCTGATTTGACGATTGCTTTATCTTTCCGTCCGCTTCGGTGAGTAGCGATATGGCACCGAAGAGAAAAGCGGTGTCGCATATCTCAGCCTGACGGCGGTATCGGTCAAGAAGTGTACCTGTAAGTTCAATAAGCGAGATTGCGGGGCCTTTTGCCAGAAGCAAATCGCGCATATGCTGATTCAGACCACTCATAAATGTCTGGCCCGAGAAACCTTTCGACAACACCTCGTCAAAACGTATGAGGGCGGTTGTGTAGTCGCCTGCGAGCAACATCTCGGTCATCGAGAAGTATGTATCGTAATCCAGCACGTTCAGCGTCTGCGCCACCTCCTTGTACTGCAGCTCAGCGTTGCAGAACGACACGGCCTTGTCGAACATCGACAACGCATCACGCATACCTCCATCGGCCTTCTGCGCAATGAGGTTGAGCGACTCCTCGTCGTATCGTACACCCTCCTTGTCGGCAATGTGCTTGAGGTAAGCCACCGAATCCTCTACACGAATACGGTTGAAGTCATAGACCTGACAGCGCGACAGAATGGTGGGGATAATCTTATGCTTCTCGGTTGTAGCCAAGATAAACACTGCGTGCTTGGGCGGCTCCTCCAAAGTCTTGAGGAAGGCGTTGAAAGCCTGCTGTGAGAGCATATGAACCTCGTCGATGATGAAGAGCGAGTACTTACCAATCTGCGGCAAGATACGCACCTGCTCGATAAGCGAACGAATGTCGTCCACCGAGTTGTTCGATGCGGCATCCAACTCGTGAATATTCATCGAGCGTCCCTCGTTGAAAGCGCGGCACGACTCGCACTCGTTGCACGCCTCGGCTCCTACGGGGCTGAGGCAGTTTATCGCCTTGGCAAAGATACGTGCACAGGTAGTCTTACCCACTCCGCGCGGACCGCAGAATAGGTAGGCGTGTGCTAACTGACCGCGCTCAATGGCATTCTTCAGCGTAGAGGTGATACTCTGCTGACCAACCACCGAGGCGAACGTCGCGGGACGATATTTTCTTGCCGATACTATAAACTCGCTCATAACTCTGCAAAGGTAGTAAAATTTTTAGCAAGTAGGTTACGTTGGAAGGATAAATTACGCCTCTACTACCGTAACCTCAATACCTCGCTGCTGAAGCGCATCAAGCATATGGCGCGGAATGCCCGAGTCGGTGATAATCTGGTCCACGTCATCAATTGAACATATACGGCTGAAACCGCGACGACCAAACTTCGACGAGTCGCACAATACGATGGTCTTCTGCGCCGCGCGAATCATCGTGCGGTTAAGGTTGGCCTCCAGCAGATTGGTTGTTGTGAGTCCATACTCGGGGTCCAAGCCGTCCACACCGATAAAGAGCTTGCTACCTGCGAAGTTCTCCATCTGTCGCTCCGCATCACCACCTACGGCCGAGAGCGAGCTGCTGCGCACGATACCACCCAACTGAATAACCTCGATGTTGCGGTCTTTCGACAGCACCGAAGCCACGTTCAGCGCCGATGTAATCACGGTCAAACGTCCACCTAACTCCTCGGCGTTTATCTCACGTGCGAAGTATTGTACGGTTGTTCCCGACGCGATGATAATCGAGTCGTTAGGCTCAATCAGGCGCACGGCCTGCTTGCCGATGGCAACCTTCTCGTTGGGGAACTGATGCTCCTTGACGTTTACGTCGCGGTCGTTGATGTAGGGGCTGATTTTTATGGCCTTACCGTGTGCGCGGTAGAGTACGTTGTTGCGCTCCAAAATTGAGAGGTCCTTGCGGATTGTAACCTCCGATACGTTGAGCATAACCGACAGCTCGGTAACACTCACCGAGCCCTTGCTCTCCAACTCGCGTGTGATAAATTCGTGCCTTTCCGTGATATTCATCTTCTATATGTTTTATTCTGTGCGTAAAGATAATAAAAAAGCCGAAAAAACTTGTCTGTGTTTTGAAATAATACTACTTTTGTTTCGGGGTGAAATTCTATTGCCCACGTGCATTGCACTTTTGCTAACCGAAATTTTACAAACGAAAAAATAATTTACATTATGCTCGAATTTTTCAATCCGCCCGCAGCGAAGCCACGCTTGGCGGCAGATAAGATTGACGGCGAGTATCGCCGTATGCGTCTGAAGGTATTTTTGGGTGCCTTTTTTGGTTATGCATCATACTACTTGGTGCGTAAAAACCTCTCGTTGGCAGCTCCCGGTATGATGGCCGATGGCCTGCTCGATAAGGAGACTGCTGGTTTTGCTATGGCTGGTATCCCTATCGCTTACGCCTTCAGTAAGTTTTTGATGGGTAGCCTTTCGGACCGTTCGGATGCCCGTAAATTCTTGGTTGTGGGCCTTATTATCGCCGCTACGGTGATGATGAGCGTGGGCTTGATTCCCTACTCTTCGTCTATCGCAGTAAACGGCGGTATCCTCTTCGCCTTTATGTTGGCTGTGGGTTGGCTCTCTGGTATGGGCTGGCCTCCCTGCGGACGTATTATGGCTCACTGGTTCTCGCAGAATGAGCGTAGCTTCAAGATGTCTATCTGGAATACATCGCACAATACAGGTGCAGGTACTTTGGCTCTGTTGGTGTCGGCAGGTATTGCGGTATTTACCGCTGTGGGTATCGCCGAGAGCTGGCGTGCAGCTTTCATCTTCCCCTCGGTAGTAGCCCTTTGTGTAGCTATCTTCTGCTGGTGGGCATTGCGTGATACGCCCGAGTCGTGCGGTCTGCCCTCAATCGAGGAGTATCGTAATGACTACTCAAGCCGCAAGGCAGCCAAGGGCGAGGAGACAAAGATTCCCTTCCGCCGCTTGTTCGTTGATTATGTATTCAAGAACCACTTGCTGTGGATGATTGCCTTCGCTAACGTATTCGTATATTTCGTACGCTACGGTATCAGCGACTGGTCGCCCACATATCTTCAGGAGACAGGCCTTATGACCTCGTTGGAGAGCCGTTTCGCCTTCTCACTCTATGAGTATTCTGGTATCCCCGGCACAATCATCTGCGGTTGGATCTCTTCACGCTTCTTCCAAGGCCGTTGCGCCCCCGTTGTGGTGTTGTACTTGGCTATGGTAACCATCGGCGTATTGCTCTATTGGAATGCTGCTGCGGTGGCTGGCCTGCTTGGAGTAGAGTCGGTTAGCACTATTGTTTACTGTGCATTGTCGATGACAGGCTTCTCTATCTACGGACCTATCGCCCTGATTGGTATTCAGGCATTGAGCTTCGTGCCGAAGAATGCAGCTGGTACAGCGGCAGGTTTCGTGGGCTTGTTCGGTTACTTGTTGGGTGATGCAATCTTGTCGAAGATTGTTGTTGGTCAGGTAGCAAGTAGCTCACTTGGCTGGAACGCTATCTTCTGTATGTTCGTTGTAGGCGCTTTGTCGGCAATGATTATCAGTATGATTACTTGGCGCAAGGAGTATCTGGTTATGAAGGAGCGTATGGCTCAGTAACCCAACGATAAAATAACGACGTATGCCACAGCAGGACAAAATGTCTTGTTGTGGCATTTTTTT
>JAZRLD010000062.1:0-2873 GCA_045646685.1 Alistipes sp.
TGATGAGCCGATGATACCCAACTGCGTAGCGTCCAGCGCACCACTGTCGAGGATAGGCTTCTTCACCACGTTCAAGCTGGTACGGCACACGTAGTAGAGGCTATAGCCAATAGTACCTGCCAAGAAAGCCTGAAAACGCAGTTTCTTGTAGAGCTTAGTCTTCTCCTCTTCACTCACCTGAAGCGGCGCTACGGGAGAGCTGGTTTTGTAGAAGTTAATAAACTTTTTGAACATTTTTTGTATAAATTAGAGATTATAAATTTGTCTATTACACCTAATTAAAGTCAAAGATACGATATTTTAGCTAAAAAACAAACTCTTTCGCCCAATAGTTACACCTCGACACAGTCTGCACTGTTATTGATATTATTTTTACGTCACAAATCGCATATTGACGAATTATTTTTGTATATTTGTTTGATTAACCATATTCAGACCTTAAAACGGATATTAAGATGACAAACAATTCCCGCATAGTATGGGTGGATGTGCTACGCCTGATGGCTCTGCTGATGGTCATTGCTGGCCATAGCGTAGATATCTACAACGCCACACCTCAAGACGATCCGATGAATGGATTTTGGGGAGCCTTTATTGGCTCGCTTATGCGCCCGAGTGTGCCCCTCTTCGCTATGATGACGGGACTTCTACTTCTGCCCATCAAGATGCCTACTGCGGAGTTTTACCGCCGCCGTATTCCGCGCGTGCTGATTCCAATGTTGTTGTGGTCTGCGGTGTATTATCTTATTCCTTGGTTTACGGGAGTTATTGGTTTGGATAAGTCGGTAATCTCGACTCTCTTTCCCTTCGAGTTCTCTCCCTCGCAGGAGTGGAGCGATGCTGTAAGCAACATAGCCTTGATACCATTCACATTCAACGGTTACACAACACATATGTGGTATTTGTATATGCTCATTGGCCTATACCTCATTATGCCATTCTTCTCGGCGTGGGTGGAGCGCAACGATAGGACATTGGTGCGTACATATATAATAATGTGGTGCTGCTCGTTACTGTTGCCCTACCTCTCGCAACTGCTCTCGCCCAACATCTTCGGCGTCTGCGCGTGGAATCAGTTCGGCACGTTCTACTACTTCGCGGGCTTTACAGGTTATCTTTTGTTGGGTTACCTTCTTGGCAAGGGCAATCCCCTGCCCTCGCGTAAGATTGTGGCTATGGGTGCAATGCTCTTCTTTGCGGGTTACATTATCACTTATACGGGCTTTGCAACCCTAATTGCACAATATAGCTACGAGGAGGCTCCCGACCTCATTGAGATGTTCTGGCAATTCTGCTCACCCAACGTGGTACTGATGGCACTGGGTATGTTCCTCGCCGTACAGCGTGTGAAGGTTACCTCTGTGCGTATGCAGAACATTCTCGCCCAGACAACGAAGTGCAGTTTCGGCGCATACCTTATGCACTACATATTCCTCGGCCCCGTAATCATTGCTTTGCAACCGCTGGGCCTGCCCACGCCGTTGTGCGTCGTGATGACCGTTGTAATAGTCTTCGCATTGTGCTGGAGTGTTACGGCCGCTATATATAAATTCGCGCCCCGCATAGCGCGCTATATCGTAGGATAACAAATAATTAAACATATAATATTATGGGAAATAAAATCAATGACCCTATCGCCCGACTAATGGGACTTAGGTACAAGTCACACCCTTGGCACGGCCTTGAGGTGGGTGACGACGCTCCCGAGGTGGTAACTGCATTTATCGAGATGGTACCTACCGACACCGTAAAGTACGAATTGGACAAGGTTAGCGGCTACATCCGCATCGACCGCCCGCAGAAATACTCAAACGTCGTTCCTGCGCTCTATGGCTTCATTCCGCAGAGCTACTGCGGCGACTCTGTTGCAGAGTTCTGTATGGCAAAGAGCGAGCGCCAGAACATTAAGGGTGACGGCGACCCGTTGGACGTATGCGTACTCACCGAGCGCAACATCGCTCACGGCGACATCATCGCATCGGTGAAGCCTATTGGCGGTTTCCGTATGCTGGACGGCGATGAGGCAGACGATAAGATTATCGCCGTATTGCGTAACGATGCCACATATCGCGGCTATAACGACATTGAGGAGCTACCCCACGTTGTGGTTGACCGCCTGAAGCACTACTTCCTTACATATAAGGATATGCCCGCTTCGGACCTCAACAGCGAGCGTCCCCGCAAGGTGGAGATTGTAGCGACCTACGGTCGCGAGGAGGCTTACGAGGTGATTCGTTGCTCGTTGGAGGATTACAAGAGCCACTTCAATAGTCTTGAGGAGATTTTGCGACACGTATAACTTTAGGGTTGTAGCAAAGACATAGTGTAAACACTATCATATATGGAATCACTAAAATTATTATACAAAGTTGGCCACGGCCCTTCGAGTAGCCACACTATGGGACCTCGCAAGGCAGCCGAGATGTTTATGGCCAAGAATAGCGATGTGGATTCATATCGTGTAACGCTCTACGGCTCGCTGGCCGCTACGGGCAAAGGTCACCTTACCGACACCGCCATTCACGAGGTGTTGGAGAAGGTAGCGCCTACGGAGATTATCTGGCGTCCCGATATCGTCAAGGAGTTCCACACCAATGGTATGTTCTTCGAGGCGATAAAGGGTGGTAAGGTCATCGACGAGTGGACCATTTACAGCGTCGGTGGCGGTAACATCGCCAGCCCCGATATGCCACAACTCTCGGGCGAGAAGATTTACCCGCTGACCACTGCCGAGGAGATTCTCAACTGGTGTGACCGCGAGGGTAAGACCTTATGGGAGTATGTGCAGGATAGCGAGGGTGATGATATTTGGCCCTACCTCGAAGGCATTTGGGAGACTATGTGCCGCACCATCGACAACGGTCTGAATAACG
>JAZRLD010000063.1:0-3633 GCA_045646685.1 Alistipes sp.
ACTTTCGCAGTTGCACCAGCTTCGAGGTCGTGTAGGACGCGGCGGCGGACAGTCATACTGTATCCTTATGTCGGGCGAGAAACTCTCACGCGAGTCGCGCAAGCGCCTGCAAGCGATGTGTCAGACAACCGACGGATTCCGTTTGGCGGAGCTTGATATGCAACTACGTGGCGCGGGCGACATAAACGGCACACAGCAGAGTGGTATGGGTTTTGATTTGAAGATTGCCAACCCTACGCTCGATGCCAACCTGTTGCAGACGGCACGCGAGGCGGCCATAGCCATTCTCAGCCGTGACCCGCAACTCGAACACCCCGAAAACAGAGGCCTACGCACGCTCCGTGCTCGCCACGCGGGAGGTCGCAAGTTCGACTTCTCGATGATTTCGTAGCACAGCCCAAAGCAATAAAGAGCGCACAGCATCCGTTTTAATGTAAAACCCCGAAACAATGAGACGACTGATACTCACTCTAATATTCGCCATAGCCTGCACCGTTGTGCAAGCGCAGTTATATGTGCCGGGCGAAACGCTCAACTACAAGATGAGCTATCGCGCCAAGCTCTTCCCCAATACCGAGGTGGCAAACGTGGTGATGCAGACCACTGAGACAACACTCGACGGCCAGCCCGTTTACAAGGTTTATGGTCTGGGGCAGACGGCAAAGGGTTTTAACTGGATTTTCCCCGTGCGAGATGCCTACACGATATGGATTGACCCCGTAACGCTACGCACAAAGCGCTTCGATGCCGACCTGCAGGAGGGTGACTACACACGCAAGAGCACCTTCATCTTCGACTGGCACAACCATAAGGTACACACTCGCTGGCGCACAAGACAACGTGCTGAACAGATGCGCGTAATGGATATTACGGATAAGAGTATGGATGCCATATCGCTCTACTTCAATATGCGCACGGTCGATGACTCCGAAATAAAGGAGGGCTTTGCGCGCGACTTGGAGATGGTATTGGAGGATACTGTACAATACCTCAAATTCCGCTACGAAGGTCGCGAAGTAAAAAAAATAAAAAACTTAGGCCGTTTCAACACGTTGAAATTCCGTTGCAAGATAGCCTCATCGGACGGCTACGCCTTCGAAGACGGCACCGAGTTCGAGGTGTGGATTTCGGACGATAGAAACAAGATTCCGCTCTACATCAAGTCGCCCATCAAGGTGGGTAGCGTGCAGGCATATTTAACAAGTTATGAAGGTTTGCGCTATCCGTTGGATAGTTTTATAAAAAAATAATTATCTTTGCCTCTGCAAATTAACCCAAAACAGAAAAAGTAAAACCAAAACCTCACAATTATGAGAGAAGAGTATAACGACTACGACGAGCAGTACGAGGACGATTACGACCAGTACGAGGAGCAACAAGTCGATAATAAGGCCGTTCGCGGCTACCGCATTGTAATCATCATCTTGGCCGTTATCTTGGTGGCCTTGTCGGTTGTATATTTCAATATGCACCGCGAGCAGGCAGCCGAGTATGCCCTCTTGGAGGAGGACCGCACCAAGATTCAGGGCGATTTGGATTCGCTTATCGTGTCGTTCGACGATTTGAAGATTCAGAACGACTCAATCGCTGCGAGCCTCGAGGAGGCAAACCAGATTATGGAGCAGCTTAAGAACGAGCGCCGCCTGAACTACGCAAAGATTCGTGCCTACGAGAAGGAAGTGGGTACATTGCGTACCGTTATGCAGGGCTACATTCGCCAGATTGACTCTCTGAACAACATCAACCAGAAGCTCACCAAGGAGAACGTAAGCTACAAGAAGCAGATTTCTACCGAGAAGCTCCGTGCCGAGATGGCCGAGGAGCGTGCCGAGGAGCTCAACAACAAGGTACGCGCAGGTGCTGTTATCCGCGCCCGCAGTATCACGCTCAAGGCTCTGAACGAGAAGGGCAAGGAGATTACACGCGTACAGAAGGCATCACGCCTTTACGTTGATTTCGCACTCTCGGCTAACGACTTGGCAGAGCCCGGCAACCGTCCCGTATATGTATGTATCACATCACCCGAGGGTTACCTCATCGCAAATGCCGACGCCGCATCATTCACATTCGAGGGCGAGCGCAAGGTTTACTCTGCGATGCGTGAGGTGGACTACGACTGCAGCGACTTGGGCGTAGGTATCTACGTCAATGGCAACGGCTTCACAGCGGGTACATACCACGTTGAGATTTATGTCGATGGCCGCTTGGCTGGAGCAAATGATATTGCTTTGAGATAAAAAGTGTAATAGATAAAAAAGGCGGCTAACAATTGTTAGTCGCCTTTTTTTGCAATAATCATCTCCTTAAATAAGGTCTATGCCCTTTCCAAAAGACCTCCACATTTGAGAGAAACCACAATCTCGATTGGTTATTACCCTGATAGAATAGATAGGTACGGCCATCCTCATCTTCAAAGATATTCGGATGTCCCGACTCGCTCGCATTCCACTCACCGGGCTTGCCATTAGTCAAAAATGGAACGTCGCTCATTCGCTCCCAATTTATACCATCTTTGCTCACCGCAACTCCAATCAGCTGTGGTGACTTATTGTACGCCCCCGCGTAGAACATCACAAGTCGGCCCTTGCGACGAATGACCGATGCAGCCTCGATGCACGTCTTCTCCCACTCAAGTTCGGGTTTTAAAATTGACTCATCGCACGCCTGTACCCACTCCTCGCGATTAAAATTGGTATTAGCAGGAGCTGTTGCAACGCCCAACATCTGCACCTTATAATCTTTATCGCGCGTAGCATAATAGAGATAGTAACGCCCCTTAAAAAATACCACCTCGGCATCTATGGCACGCCCGCAATTCCAGTCGCCCGTAGGCGAGAAGATGGGATTGGTCGGATTACGCTCGAAGTTAATACCATCCTCCGATATGGCGTGGCAGATAGCATCCTTTTTGCCATTGCCATAGGTCTGATAGAAGAGATGCACCTTACCGTCGCGCACCAACGCCCCGGGTGCAGCTATACCTTTTCGTTCATACTCCGCGTCGGGTGCAGGAGAAATCTCACCCACCCTGCGCCACGTTATAAGATCATAACTCTCGGCAATGCCAATGCCCAAGCCCGTCTTGGGCGGGGTTACGCTCTGTGCTATGGTATAGTACATCAAATATCGCCCTTTGAACTTCACTACGTGCGGATCTTTGCTGAAGGGATACCCCGTTCGTGCATCATCACCATAGAGCATCTGCGGCTGCTGCGCCACAGCTACCATCGTAAGTATTAACACCGAGAGCAAGCATAATATTTTTTTCATAACTCAACAAATAAATAGTTTCAGGTCATTTCTTACACCTAAAGATACAAATTTATTCTGCACGACACACCGTCAAAGCCGAATTTATGGTTAGAAACATCAATCTTTGGGCAAAAATATTGCTCTCTTTATCACTTGTTTACATTTTTTTTCTTACCTTTGCGCCCGAAAACCCCGAAAGTGTAGGGTTGCGTTTATTATTAACTAAAAAAATTTTATAGCAAATGGCTGTTAAAATTCGTTTGGCACGTCACGGTAAGAAGGGTGCTCCCATCTACCACATCGTTGCCGCAGATAGCAGAGCGCCACGTGATGGTAAGTTTATCGAGAAATTGGGTGTATACAACCCCAACACGAATCCTG
>JAZRLD010000064.1:0-8289 GCA_045646685.1 Alistipes sp.
CCGCCACCGGGCAAGGTAACATTCGAGATGATACCGGGAAAACGCACCGAACGTGTATCTACGCCATAGCGTGTGTAGTAGTAGTTAGAGAGCAACTCGCCAGTAACCTTACATACGCCATACATCGTATCGGGCTGCATCACAACATCCTGCGGAGTGTTATCGCGGGGGAAATCGCCACCGAAAGCACCAATTGATGAGGGAGTAAACACCGCACAATTATACTCACGCGCAACCTCCAACGAGTTGTTCAGCGCACCCATATTGATATTCCACGCCAACTGGGGATTCTTCTCGCCCGTAGCAGAGAGCAACGCTACAAGGTTAAAGATGGTATCAACGCCATTCTTATGCACCGTGTATGCCATCTTATCCTTATCAAGTACATCCAACTGCACGAATGGGCCATCACCAGCCAACTCCTCGTTGTGTCTTAAGTCGGCTGCAATGACATTTGAGCCGCCATATATACCACGCAAATAGCCCGTCAACTCCGAGCCAATCTGACCACCTGCGCCTACGATAAGGATCTTCTTCATAAAATATCAATACGATTTTGATGCAAAGATAATATTTTTTCTTTAACAACATCACAAAAAACGACATTTTTATCGTCTTCTCTTCATAAAAAGAGTTTTTTACTATCGTTATCGCACAAAACATTACAATCGGCGACAAATCATCTCCACGCCCGCCTACCTCAGCCTATTCTACTGCTATTGGTAACATTTACACGTCCACAACTAACACAATCGAGAAACATTGGTCTATTTTGGATATAATGTTTTGGGCATTCACAATAAAATGTGTATTTTTGTTGAAAGAAACCTTAAAATAAGTAGATATGAAAAGAGGAATTTTGATTCTGTGTGCAGTCGTTATGGCATTTGCCTATGGTTGCAATACAAAACCCGCCACACCCATTGCCAACGATTATCGCGTATGTGCTTTTATATGGCCCTCGTGCCACGATGATTCATTAGGACGCACCAACTGGGAGCAAGGCATTGGCGAATGGGAGGTTATCAAGAAGGGTGACCCTCGCTTCCCCGGACACTACCAACCCAAGCAGCCTTTGTGGGGTTACGAGATGGATAACGACCCAGTGGTGGTTGAGAAGTGGATTCAAACAGCGTTGGAGTATGGTGTAAATACATTTGTATATGATTGGTATTGGTTTGACCACTATCCCTATCTTGAGAGTGCGCTGAACGACGGTTTCCTGAAGGCTCCGTCAAACGAGAAGATGGAGTTTTTCATTATGTGGGCCAACCACGACGTTAAACACAACTATTGGAATTACCACAAATGGCAGGACGATGAGTCTATCCTTTGGCACGGCGCAATCGACCCCAACGACTTCCCCAAGATTGTTGACCGTGTGATAAATCAATATTTCAAGCGTCCGAATTACACCAAGATTGACGGCTGCCCCGTATTTGCAATTTTCAGCACAGACAACTTCATCAAGAGTTTCGGAACGAAGGAGGCTGCAATCGAGGCTATGGAGTATATGCGCGAAGAGGTACGCAAGGCTGGTTTCCCCGATATGCACTATATGATGATGGATGGCGGCGGATTCCCATTCAATGAGCGCAATAAGGCGAGCGTTGACAACCGTATGTTCCTGAAGCCCGACAGCTGGGCATTGTATAATATGGGTGGCTTTGACCCCGATTATATGCGCCACGGCCAGAATGCTATCGACTACCGCAACGGTTGGGATAGCTATATGGATATCCCCGTATTCCCCACTGTATCTATCGGTTGGGACGACACGCCACGATTCCCCGCAAAGGGTGAGAACGATGTCACACGTTTCAACCACTCTCCCGAGGCATTCAAAAACTTCCTCAAAGAGGCGAAGAGATATGCCGACGAGCACCCCGAGCAGCCTAAGTTTGTGATGATTAACGCTTGGAACGAGTGGGTAGAGGGCAGCTATCTCCTACCCGACCGCTATTGGGGTTATGGCTGGCTGGAGGCTGTGAAGGAGGTTTTCGGCCCAGTTGAAGAATAATAACACATTTAAAGATATTTTACATTTGAATTAAACTCTAAAAATTATGAAATACGCAATTATCTCTACCGAGAAGGGCGATATGAAGGCCGAGCTCTACGTTGACGAGACTCCCATCGCCGCTGGCAACTTCATCAAGTTGGCCGAGAGCCGTTTCTACGACGGTCTCTGTTTCCACCGCGTCATTCCCGACTTCGTTATTCAGGGTGGTTGCCCTCGTGGCGACGGCACGGGAGGACCGGGTTACACTATCGACTGCGAAACATCAGCTCCCCGCCAATACCACGATCGTGGCGTATTGTCGATGGCTCACCGCGGCCGTAACACAGGTGGCTCACAGTTCTTTATCTGCCATAATCGCCGCAACACTCAGCACTTGGACGGTGTACACACCTGCTTCGGTCAGGTTGTAGAGGGCTTGGACGTGATTGACGACATTCGCCCCGGCGACTTGATTCTCTCTGTAACAATCACAGAGGAGTAACCCTTAAGGCTCGGGCAATCCGAGCCTTTTTTACAACCGCATATAACTATGAAAAAGATATTTTTTACAATTTGTTTTATCCTTTGCGCAACGCTCGCCTTTGCCGATGGTAAGCGCGACTCAATCCTCATCGTAAAGGCCGACTGGAAAACAACCTCAACGCCCGAGGGACTTATTCACAGACAGGCTCAAATCAAAGGGGTGTTCAACAGCATACAATCTATAAACTATATAGAGATTCCTCGCGCGGCAAAGCGCAAAATTGGCATTGCTGGTAACGAAGGTATGAAAAAGACCAGCCAGCAGGCTACCGAGAAGGGTGCTTTGGCGGCTATAAATGGCACATACTATAATATGGTATTAGGCAATTCTGTATGTTTCTATAAAATAGGCGATAAGCTTATCGACACAACATCTAACAGGGAGCTCAAAATGCGTGTAAACGGAGCTATCCGCGAGATAAAGGGCGACATTGAGATTATCAACTGGAATAAACAGATTGAAAAGGCATACAGAAAAAACAGAGGAACTGTATTGGCATCGGGCCCTATAATGCTGGAGAATGGTCGCATAAGCGACTGGAGCGCGTGCGGCAAGAGTTTTATCGAAGAGCGACACCCGCGCAGTGCAATATACATCAAGGCTGATGGTGCGGTTGTATTCCTCACCGTCGATGGCCGCTCGGAGGGCAATGCGGCAGGTGTAAGCATCCCCGAATTGGCTTTTCTAATTAGGATTTTGGGTGGCAAGGAGGCTATCAACCTCGACGGCGGCGGCTCAACAACACTTTGGCTAAAGGGCGCACCCGACAATGGTGTACTGAACTACCCTTCGGACAACAAACGCTTCGACCACGCAGGCGAACGCTCAGTGTCGAATATATTTTATGTAAAGTAAACAAAAAGAGGGTGCCTAACACAAAAAGTTAGCACCCTCTTTTTTATTTAAAATTGTATAACAAGAGCTATTTTGAAGCTGGTTGCAGTCCGAGAAAGCGGAGTTTACAAGAAGTAAATGAGCATTTCGAGGACAAGCCAGATGCCAAAAGAGCCTTGTTAGGCAATTTTAGGATTAGAACAAGAAGCCTGTGTTGATATAGAACGCACCGTCACCATCCTGATTCTTGATAAGCTCATCCTTGCTGAATTTACTTACGGGCAAACCATACTCGAAGGCTACGATAAAGTTCTGATTCATAATGAATCGCAAACCACCACCCACTGTTACGTGAGGACGGTCGGCTGTGCGGTTACCCGAACGAGCCATATACTCGTCATATGAGGCGCGATACTTCGCCTCGCCCTTGAATGACATATCGTAGTTGCGAGTTACCATTGTACCATCGCTGAATGCGCTCAAACCGAAGGCGATATTCTGATTCCACAACGCAAAGTTTACAAAGCGCCAGCGAATCTCGGCATTATACGATGCAATATCCAAACCCTGCACGCGGTTACGCATCAAACCTCGGATTGTACGGTAACCACCCATACCGTCGCGGTCGTACGATGGGCCCATCACGGTGATAAAGGGAAGCACGTAGTAGGGAGCCGACTTACCGATTGTACCCTCATAATTCAAACGATAGGCAAATGTAAGCACGTCGTTCTTAACAATGGGAAGGTAGTGTCGGAATGTCATTGAATAGCGGTAGTAGGGATTAGTCGTGCCCAACCACTTGGGAGCAAGTGTAGCGTGTGCCTCGGCCCAGATACCGCGCGAGGGAGCACCCTCCTTATCGCGTGTGTCATACAATAAGCCCAAGCGCACGGTGCTATTCAAGCCGCCCCAGGCCTCATCCTCGGAGATAATACCCCACTGGCGATACAAATCGAAGATAGGAGTCTCGTTCTCGGGGAACATCTTGTAATCCTCCTTATTCTTGTTAATCTTCTCCAGGTTCAACGCCTGCTGGTCCTTATAGCCCTGCTTGATGTAGCTGAGGTGGTAACCAGCCTCCCAGAACAGCTTATTCTTCCAAAGGTTGCCCGTAAAGTCAGTCTTAAAGAGCATTGCAAGGCGATTTACGCGATACTTCGGGGTGTAGATGTAGCTCTCGTGATTCTCCTTATCCTTACCTGCGGCCACCTTCTCGTGGTCGAAGTACGACATATAACCGTTGAAGCCATAGAAATCCATAGCCTTGTCGTTGGTAAGCGTGAAGGTCGATGAAAGACGCACGCCGGGGATAGAGAAGCGGTTGTCGTACGACACAACGAAGAGCTGCGAGCCCTTTGTAAAGAACGACGCCTCGAAATACCACTGCTGGCGTGTGTTGGGATATGTCGAGCCGTCGCCAAAGTCATAAATATTGAGCAATGCGCCCAGCTGGAAGCCCTTATCCGCATCGAATGCTACGGCGGGCAGAGGGCCGAAGTTATAACCCGTCTTGATAATCTCCTTGTCGGATGCAGAGTCCTGCTCCACGCCATTCTCCTGTGCCTGAATGTTTGTCAGTGCGAAGAGACCGAACAAAAGAGCTACAATATATTTCTTCATAATATGGTCAGTTTTTAGTTAAACAGAATCTTGCGAATAGTTCTATATTTCTCTCTGAGGTTGCGATCCATAATGAGTCTAAAATCCGATACGGCCAAACGCAACAGACGCCACGTCTCGTGTGCCACAATGGGGGCGGGCAACAACACAAGCGTAAGGGGCAGAGCCCACTGCCAAGGGAGCAGAGCGTAAGCGATGATGGCATAGATAATCATCAACAATGGCCACACCACAAGATTTATCAGGAAGCGTACAGAGTTACGGAATGCGTAATCCTTGAGTTTGGTGAATATCAGCGCGCAGAGAGCCTTGATAGGCAATGTCAACATCGCCACGGGAAGGCAATAGGGCAACGCAATGATAAGGAACAGAGTCTTAAGGATTCGCGACAGAATGGGGCGCTTAACCGAAATAGATGCAATGCTGATGCGCTTCGCCTTACGAATCTCGTATGCCTCCTTACCGAGTTTAAGAAGCTCGGCAGCCTTCGCGGGCTCCTTCTCCTTCATCTCGATGATGCGCTTCACAATCTGCTTGTTAGCCTCAAAGTGGGCGTCAAGACGGTTGAATCGGCGGCCAAAAGGATTGCGGCCATAGCCACGCACCTGACGTTTTACCGCCGCACCGCAAATTTCGTATGTTGCGTCGTAATCCTCGTCGTTGGGTATATAAAGAATAGAGGACTTCATACGCTCAGCCAAAATATCGCGGAGAATATTCATCTGCTCCTGCGGTGTGTTCTCGCTGTGCGAGTTCACAAACTCCTGCACGTTGATAGGCTCGCCCACCTGCACACGCACAGTCGAACGGAAGCGGAAGAAGCTACCGTAGCGCATACCTACGGGTACGATATACAGAGGCATATCGGGCATAAGCTCCTGCGCCTGAAAGGCGATGCGGAAGATACCCTTCGATAGGGGCAACGACGAATATTTAGCCTGATGAGTACCCTCGGGGAAGATGCAAAACGGCACCTTGTCACGAAGAACATCTACTGCTCTCTCGATGGTCTCGTAGTTCTTCTTCACCTCGTCAACGCCATCACGCAGACGCATAATGGGCATAATCTTCAAAAAGGCGAAGATCTTGGCAAGCAGAGGTTTTTTAAAAATATCCGCGCGCGCAACAAACACCTTAGCCTTGCGGTCCATAGCAAGGATTACAAGTGCATCCATCAGAGCGTTGGTGTGGTTGGGAGCGTAAATAACAGCTCCATCCTGCGGGATACGTTCGCGGTTTACATATCGGATATTGCGATACGACAATTTGAGCACAAGGTCAACGTAGTAGCGCAGGAATGCGTAGGCGTGACTGTGATCCTGAATCTTTCGGGTTTTAGCCATAAAATTATTCAGCTAATGGTTTTCGACGGAAGAGGTATGCCACGCTAAGACCTGATACGATATGCCAAATTCCCCACCAAGCTGTGATGAAGAGCATACCTCCATAGTGGCCGTGCCAAATCTCGGGCGGGAAGATTGCGGGGTTAAAGAGCAAAATCAAGCCCAAGCCAGAGTTCTGAATACCAATCTCGACAGTGAACGAACGACGGTCGCGCTCGGGAACACGTGCAAGAGTACCTCCGAAGTAACCTGTAGCCAATGCGCAGGCATTGTGCAACATAACAATAAAGAATACGTAGAAGATGTTATCCAAGAATATCTGGAAATTCTGCGAGAATGACACTATTACCATTCCGATGAAGAGCAGGATTGAGAGCACCTGCGCAGGCTTTGTAATCTTCTTTGTCGCGTTGGGGAAATAACGTGCAAAGAGCAAACCCAAGAAGATGGGCACACCAAGCAACAGCAGAATCTGCTCCAACATAGGCAAGAAGGGGATTACCAGCGTCGGAATATCGTTTCTCATTGCGATAATCTGACTGTACATCGACCCCCAAAAGAAGAAGTTGAAGGGTGTTACCAGCGGTGCGAAGGCTGTTGTAACGGCAGTCATCGAGATTGACAACTCTGTGTTACCCTTCGACAGCGATGAGATGAAATTAGAGATGTTACCACCGGGACACGATGCCACCAAAATCATACCCAAAGCAATCATAGGTGTGATTACGGGGCTCAACGCCAAAGCGATGGCGAACGTTACGGCGGGCAAGCCTACCCACTGCAAAATGATGCCGACGATAACCGATTTGGGATTTTTGAATACGTCTTTAAACGTCTGCGTTTTGATACCGAGCGCCACGCCAAACATCACAAAAGCCAAGATGATGTTGACGATGGTCATTCCCCCTTGGCCAAAATTGATTGACACAGCATTTAGGGCTTCTAATTGTTCTTTCATTTAAATAAGCATCTGGCAACGGCGAATACCATTGCGTTAGTTATTAAAAAATATCAGGCTACGCAATAGAACATTTACGCGACTTTAATGACTACCGTTTAAGCCCAAACGTTTAACAGAAAGTTGAGATTATGGCACAAAAGTAATAATTTATTTCCCATATGGCGACACCATTCACCACAATGTGGCCATTTCGCCCCAATAATATGTGGCGAAATGGCTTTAATACTGAAAAGCAGCCCGATTCTTCGCAGAATCGGGCCATTTGCTCAATTTTAGCCTCAAGCAACCAAAACTATTTCTTGTAGCCCGTAGCCTCCAAAATATATGAAACAATAGGCTCGGGATTGTTGAGCGAGTGGGGATGATGGCCCACATCGGGCTTGTGAATCACATATACTCTATGGCCAAATTTGGCAACCTCCTTCTCGAACACTGCCGTATTCTCCGCCACTGGAACGCCCGTGTCAATATCACCCACAACGTGTATCATAGGCACCTTCGCTTTGGCCAACTTGCGCGCGTGATTGACGGGATTTTTCTTCCACGCCATAGCCTCCTCCATACCCTCAAAGCCGTATGACTCAAAGAGCAGATTTGCACTTCGCCTATTCTCCTCAAGGCAGTCGCCCCAATGCAAAGGCCAGCTCTTGATATCCATCACGGGTGCATCGCCATATATGCAGGCAACCTTCTTGGGATTCTTCACCGCCCAATTATAGATAATCAGGCCACCGCGACTCATACCCTCCAACACAGCTTTTTTATTGAGTCCCGCCTTTGTCGCCAGCGTATAGAACTCATCCCAACGTTTCACAGCCTTCGGCGAGCCGAACAAATCGGCCACGTCGCAATAGGCGAGGTGGAATCCCTGCTCAAGCATACTTAAATCCACCTGCGGCTCGTGCTCCCAAAAACGCGCGCGCCAAATCCACGGATTACCCTTCGCCACGTGATGAGGTTTTACGATGTAATACTTCACGCC
>JAZRLD010000065.1:0-113511 GCA_045646685.1 Alistipes sp.
TGATCAACTCCTTGGCTCACAGAACGACATGGCTACGATCCGACTTTATTGAGTGCGTGGGCGAGTTCCCAGTAAAGGACCGCGTGGGTGACTATGAGAAGCCTATTGGCGAGTGGAACGAGGCTGATATCGTTTGTCAGGGTGGCAAGATTACCGTTTATATCAACGGCCAGTTGCAGAACGAGTGCACAACCAACACAACCGAGGGTTACATCGCACTCCAGAGCGAGGGCGGCCCCATCGAGTTCCGTAACTTGTACCTTACTGCGATTGAGTAGTTGAGTCGTGATATTAAAGAAAAAAAAGCCTGCCTAACAATGAAAAAAGTTAGGCAGGCTCTTTTTATAGCAGTTACTGCAAGCTTTAAATTTACTCGGCCTTGCAGAGTTTCTCCTCGTCGTTGAGCCACTGCTCGACGTGAAGGAGGCTGATGTATGCCTCGATCAAATCAATGGGCACGAAGAAATAATGATTTGACGACTCATAGCCAATTGACGAGTCGCGGGTTACTATCTGCAAAGCCTCCTTTATTAGATTTTTCTCGGCGGCGCAGGCCTCGCGCATAATCTTGATATACACATTACGCGTGGCGCTATTTCGTGCAAAATAGTAATTGTCGCGCGCTTCGACAAAACGGCCCTGCTCGGCTGCCGACTGAAGATGTATCCTTGCGGTCTCGGCTCGGCGGTACAGATTCTCCAATTGGTCTCGATGCTCTGCATCAACCACCTCACGAGCTTTAGCAAGGAGCTTAACTCCCTCTGCAAAGCCTGTGGCCGAACGCTCCATCTGCTTAATCCATACGTCCGTTGGATATACAGCGCGCCACTTCACTAAATCATCGTGGGGCTGACCTACCATCGTAGAGTTATATCCCGAGGGTTTTATCAGCAGAGGATTCGAAGGTCCCATATGTTGAGGGCCAAAATAGGCAACTCTATTGTGATAGGGATACTCCTTGAAGCCCTCCGAGCAGGCTCTCCACGCCTCGCATACCAACTCAGCTGCCTTATCGCCATACTCCTCGCGGGCCAAATCGCGCAGTACATCGTCAGCCTTATCGCCACGCTTAAATGACTGGAAGAGTTTTAGATTCTCCGAGGGGTAACCACCCAACGACCAGCTAAACATTACGCCATTTACATCTTGTTGTGACAGATTCTCGGCGTGCTGTGCAACCAAATCGAGCGCAGGGATAGCGGGCACAATAGACAACTCCCAAGTAGAGTTAACCTGTATCTTTGCCACAGTTTTCAACCCGGCCTTGCGGGCATACTCCCAATTACGCATAGCACGTGGTCCCGGGCCTACGCTTGAAATTGAGTATTCGCCTACGGTAGATTTTACGCCACCTCTCTCAATAGGCATTGACCATTCGCTGACCGACATCAGCCAACACTGCTTGGGCAAGAGGTTGATAACCGCCTCGCACTTATCCTCGGGCCATCCCCAATCATATACTACAACCTTCGCGTCGGGTGCTGCCCTATGCACACCCTGCTCTATTGCGCGGTTTACGGCAGCTATAAGCTCCTCGTATGGGGTATCCTTACATTGCTCACAGAGGTGTTGTTTGTTGTGTGCCACGCAGGTAGTCTGATTCTCCGATGCAGTGATGGTAAAGACGCCACCCAATCCCTTAACCTGCGTGAAGAGCGAGTTCATCGAGCGTGTCAGCCAATCCAATACGTCGGGATTCGAGGGGCAGAAGGTCTGCATATCGCCATTTACTATGCCGCCATACGCCTTGCGCTGCTCCGACGATTCAAAATACTCCTTCTCCAGTGCGCGGGGCTCGTTTACATAGAGATATATCTTTACACCGTGCTTAGCTGCGCGGGCAACCAGTTTTTTCAATCCTTCGATACGCTGCGCAGCCTTCTCGTCACCCGGGAAACCTTTGTCGTCGGGCTCTACCATCATACGCAACACCGAGTGTACCCAAATGCCGTTCACTCCCACCTCCGACAGGCGGCGGAACAACTCCTCAGGATAAGTTGTAAGGTCGTGGTCAAGCAATGGGTCGCCAAAGGCAGCGAAATAGGGGAATATCATCCTTATCTCAAAATCATTATCGCTCTGCAAGATCTTCACCTCGCTTTTGCCCAACTGCTCAAACTCACGTACAAAGCCAAATCGTGGCTCCTCGGGCGTGAAGGCATAGGCAAGCGGAGCCACATCGGCGGCTATGCGAGCTGCACGAGCCTTCATCTCGGCCGTAGGCTCAACATAACTCAATGGCTGGCAATAAGGCTTTATCTTACCCAGCTTGGTGAACAGGAAGTCGTCCTCGATGAGCCTGAATTTCAACTCCTCGCGACTCATACCAAGCAGTTGTGTTATCTGCTCATACGGCAGCAGATGCCAGTTGCGGCGCAGTACGGTAATGTATCCCTGTTCTGTGGCCCACTCTGGCTCTATGTTTTGCTCTGCAGGAAGTCCCATAGATGTGGCCAAAGCCTCTACATTCTCTACCGATGTTGATAGAATCTCGGCGATCTTCTCTTTTGATACCACTGCCCAGTTACGCCACACGAAAGCGTATTGGCGATGCGGAAAATAGTCATAGTTAATGGCCTCCTTACGTCCATTTTGACCAGGTATGACGCTCTCTGTTTGAGCTTGCGCAACGGTGGGCAATACGCCTACTACCGCTATGAGTAAAAGTTTTAGTAGATGTTTCATTTTTAGATAGTTTGATACACAAATGTAGTGATTCTTATCCTAAACACCAAATGGCGTATAAAAAAAGAGTGCCCCCGATGGGACACCCTAATTTATTATCTTAAATACTCCAAGATGTTTCCGCTGATTTGCATCAGCGAAATCTCGCATAGCTTGGTGTTGTACTCGGCCGTGAGGATACGCTCCTCGGCGTCGAGAAGGCTCTTCTGCGCCTCGCGCATCTCAATACCGGGCAAATCACCGAGCAGGTAACGCTCCATAGCAATCTCGTAGTTCTCCTTGGCGGCGATGAGGTTCTGCTGCTCGAGCTTCACTACTTCCAGATTGTTTTTATATGCCTGCCAGAATGTCGCGAGGTCGGCATTCAGCGACTGCTGCAACTGCTCCTCGGTATATTGCGCATTCTCCACCTCTATGCGGGCATTGCGCTGCTCGCGGCGACGGTTGCCATCGAAGATGGTAAAGCCGAGCTTAAATGCCACATTTGGCCCAAGTGTACCACGTGCTCGGGGGTCGTTGTCGGCATATATATTACGTGCGTAGCCATACCCAGCCGAGAGGTTGAGGTAGGGGTAGTTGCGCGACTTTACGGCCTTGAGCTCCAGCTCCGAAATGTTTGTGTTGCGCGTAGCAATCAACATCTCCGAGTTCAGTTCGTTCATACTCGCCTCCAGTCTATCCAACTGCAGGTTCTCATTCACATCAATTACCGAGTCGCGCGCGAAGCACTGCTCTGTCACCTCCTTGTTGGCCATCAACTCGTTGATGCGTATGCGTGAGGCTGTCACCAGCTCCTGCTGCGACATATATTTCGATGAGTCGGCGTTGAAGTCCACCCTCGCCTGCAACAAATCCAGACGCGAGAAGTCGCCGATGCGGTAGCGTGCCTCGGTGATGCGCAGACGCTCACGCGAGAGTGCCACGGCATAGCGGTAGTTTTTCAGACGCAGTGTCTGCTGAATGAGGTTGTAGTACTCGCTGGTCATATTGGCCACAAAGTCCTCCACCTCGAGGCGTGTGCGCAGTGCGCCAAGCGTCTTGAGCTCCTGCAACTTCTTGTAGTTGGTCTGTAACTTGAAGCCGTTGAATACGGTCCAGCCAAGGCTCACACCCACATCTACCGTCTGGTCGTAGGCACCGCCCTCGGTGTAGCTCTCGCCCGCGAGGGGTTTCACCTGTGTCTGCTTTGCCGAGCCGCTGTATCCGGCCGAGAGGTCGAGCGTAGGCAACATACCTGCATTGGCCAGCGTAGCGTTGTTGTCGGCTATCTTCTGCTCGTTGCGCACAATTAGAAGGTCGTAGTTGTTCTGCAAGCCCACCTCCAAGCACTCCTTGAGCGAGAGAGTCTTCTGCGCCGAGAGGTTTGTGATGGATGCAAAAATCAATATTGCTGATAGTATATATCTCATAGTCGTTTACTCCTTTTTAGTTTGTTTCTGGCGGTCGGTAGATACATAAGTGTAGATTGCCGGCACGATGTAGAGCGTCAAGATGGTCGATACCACCATACCACCTACTACGGCCACACCCATAGCGATACGTCCGTTAGCACCCTCGCCCGTAGCCATCGTCAAGGGCAACAGACCGAGGATTGTCGAGGCACTCGTCATCAAGATGGGACGCATACGTTGCAACGAAGCCGACTCGATAGCCGAGCGCAGGCCCTCGCCCGCCTCCTGCTTCTGGTTGGCAAACTCCACGATAAGGATACCGTTCTTGGCCACGAGGCCGATAAGCATAATGATACCAATCTGGCTGTAGATGTTCATCGTCTGTCCCGTGAGCGACATAAATATCAACGCACCCGCAATCGCCAAAGGCACGGTAAGCATAATCACCAACGGGTCCTTGAAACTCTCAAACTGCGCCGCCAAGATAAGGTAGATAAGCACGATAGCGAGCAGGAAGGCAAACATCAAGCTCGATGAACTCTCTCTAAACTCCTTCGAGTCGCCATACAACGCCGTACGGAAGTCGTCGGGCAACACCTCTGCGGCGATGCGGTCCATCTCCTCCAAGCCCTCGCCGATAGTCTTGCCCTTGGCAAGTCCTGCCGAGATTGTCGCCGAGAGGAAACGGTTGTAGTGGTAGAGCTGCGGCGGAGCCACATTCTCCTCTACGGATACGAGGTTGTCCATCTGTATCATCTCGCCCGACGTACTACGCAGGTAGATTGACTTCAGGTCGGCAGGCTTGTTACGCTGCTGGCGGTTAATCTCGGCCAGAATCTCGTACTGCTTACCATTCATATAGAAGTAGCCCATACGCTGACCACTCAATCCATACTGCAACGTCTGCGCAATGTCGCGTGTCGAAACGCCCAAGAGGTTGGCCTTGTCGCGGTTGATGGTGATACGCGCCTCGGGCTTCGAGAACTTGAGGTTTACGTCGGCCATCTGCAACACTTCGCTCTCATACACCTTCTCCATAAACTGGGGCAACACCTCCTGCAGACGGTCGATGGTCATAGCCTGCAACACATACTGCACGGGCATACCGCCTCGGCGGTTACCGAACGTACTCTGCTGCTGCACGAAGGCACGCGCCTTGGTATGCTTCTTCACGACGGCCGACAACTCCTCGGCAATCTCCATCTGCGAGCGCTCACGTGTCGAGATGTCGTTCAGCGCCACCTGAATATTACCTCGTCCGCTGCTCACACGCGCCGTAACGTACTTCGACTCAGGCACGAGCGAGTCAATCTGCAGGTTGATATTCTCGGTGTAGTCGCGCATATACTCGTATGTAGCACCCTCCGTACCCGATGTGTTGATTGTAATCTGCGAGCGGTCCTCCAGCGGCGCCAGCTCGGCGGGTATGGTACTCCACAGCCAGCCGATGATGACGAACATAGCAACCGTCAGCGGCAGGGCGATCCAACGAACCTTGAGGAATGAGGCAAGTGTCGAGCTGTAAAAATTATTCAAGCCAACGAAGAAGGGCTCGGTCTTCTCGTAAAACCAGTTATGTTTCTCGGTCTTGACCAAAATCTTCGACGCAAGCATAGGCGTTACGGTCAGGGCGGCGGAGGTAGAGATAATCACCGCACCCGAAATCACCAAACTAAACTCAATGAAGAGCTTACCGGTCATACCCTCCATAAAGACGATGGGGAAGAATACGGCCAACAGCGTGATAGAGGTCGAAAGCACGGCAAAGAAAATCTCCTTCGCACCCTCGATACCCGCTTCAAAGGGGCGCATACCTCGCTCGATACGGATATATATGTTCTCGGTCATTACGATGGCATCATCTACCACCAATCCCACCGACAACACCACGGCCAACATCGAGAGAACGTTGATAGAGAAGCCCGCCAAGTACATCAAGAAGAATGTACCAATCAACGACACGGGGATAACGATACAGGGAATCAATGTCACGCGGAAGTTACGCAGGAACAAGAAGATGATAATCACCACCAAGATAAAGGCCTCATATACGGTCTTCTTCACCTCGTTGATTGAGGCGCGGATAAACTTCGTATTATCAAAACCGTAGTTCAGCACAATATCCTCGGGCAAATCCTTCTTCATTGTTGCCACGCGCTCATACACCGCATCAGCAATCTCGATGTGGTTTGCTCCCGGCTGCGGGATAACCACCACGCCGACCATAGGCACGCCGTTCATCTTCATATACGAACGTGTATCCTGCGGGCCTAACTCCGCGCGACCGATGTCGCTCAGGCGGATGATACGGTCGTCGCTCTCGCGCACCACAAGGTCGTTAAACTCCTTAGCCGTATGCATCAAACCCATTGTACGGATTGTAAGCTCGGTGGTGTTACCCTCGATACTACCCGATGGGAGCTCCACATTCTCGCGGTCGAGCGCCGTCTTCACATCTACGGGCGTAATGCCGTAGCCAGCCATCTTGGCGGGGTCCAGCCATATACGCATCGAGTAACGCTTCTCACCCCAAATCTGCACGGCACTAACGTCGCTGATGGTCTGCAACTGCTCCTTGATTGTGAGGTCGGCAATCTCGCTAATCTCCAACAGCGAACGCTTGTCGCTCTGCACGGCCAGCATAAGGATAGGTTGCGCGTCGGCATCGGCTTTCGATACGGTCGGGGGGTCACAGTCACGCGGCAGGAAACGCTGCGCACGCGACACCTTGTCACGCACGTCATTTGCCGCAGTCTCCAAGTCCACCGACAACTCAAACTCTACCGTGATACGGCTTGAGCCCTGCGAGCTGACACTCGACAGCGAACGGATACCGGGGATACCGTTGATGTTCTGCTCCAACGGCTCGGTAATCTGGTTCTCGATAACATCTGCATTGGCACCCGGGTAGGAGCAGTTTACCGAGATTACGGGGTTATCGACGCTGGGGTACTCTCTCACACCGAGCGACGTGTAGCCAATCACACCAAAGATGATGATGATAAGCGTGAGCACGGTGGCAAGTACGGGGCGTCGTATGCTTAATTCGGAAATATTCATAGTCGAAGTGAGTTACAATTATTCAACAACGTCCAATTTTACGGGCAGAGCCTCACGCAGCTGGAGTGTACCCGATGTGATGATTGTGTCGCCGAGCTCAATGCCCTCGATGATGTGAATCAGGGCGTCGGTGCGAAGACCAGTCTTTACGGGTGTGGCGTAAGCCTTGCCGTTGCGATATACATAGACCTTATCCACACCCATCTCAGGCACGATAGCCTCGGTGGGAATGGCGATAGCCTTGGGTATGTCGCTCATACGAATCTTTGCCGAGATGAAACGGCCCGGCATCAACTGTCCCGATGTGTTGGGGTATGTGGCACGCACGGCCAGCGTACGAGTCTCCATATCCACCTCCGACTCCTTGGCATATACCTTTGCGTCGTATGTGCGGTTCTGTCCCTCGACGGTGAATGTGAGGGGTGTGCCCACCTTGATGTCGTCGGCATAGCGCTCAGGAATATACATATCAATCTTCAGCGGTGAAATCTTTGTCAGCTTTGCCACCACAACGTTGGGCGATGCGTAAGCACCCTCGCTGACATTACGCAGACCGATGATACCATCAAACGGCGCGCGCAACTCCGTGAGGGCGATGTTCTGTTTCACGATGTCTATGTCGGCGTTCAGCATAGCCAACTCGGTGCGAGCCTGCTCGAAAGCCTCCTGACTCACGGCGTCCTTCTCGAGCAGTGTGCTCTGACGGAATACGCGGTCCTGCGCCAGCTTGAGCTGCGCCTCATAGCGTGAGAGCTGTGCCTGCAGAGGCTTGTCGTTCACCTTTGCCAACAGGTCGCCCTTCTTCACGTGAGTACCCTCGTTGAAGTTAATCTCCACAATCTTGCCCGATGTCTCGAACGTCAGGTCCACCTCCTCGTCAGGGAGCAGGTTACCCACCATTACAATATCCTCGGTCAGAGCCTTGTGGCTGATTCTGAGACCATTGACATTTAAAATGTTCTGTTTGGGCGCACCCTGCATAGCGGGCTGCGACTTCTCATCACCTGCCACACTCTTCTGATAGTACTTGTAGCCACCCGCAATCAGGCAGAATACGGCCAATACGGCGGCTGTAATAATCCATTTTTTCTTCATATTTCAAAATTGGTTTTAATTGCTATGTGTATAATCGTTCAAAGATATGAAAAATTTTACATAGATATGGTAAAAAGTACCACCACTCAATGGGTGAATCGCCCAAATTGAGGGGTGAATCGCCCGCGCTTGGCAAAATATCTCTCTTTATCTTGCATCGCTACTATATTTTTATGAGAAAAGAATAATTCAATGTGGTATTAGGTTTTATTTTTTAATCCAATTTTTTGTGTTCGTGGAATGAAATTATGAAAATTTCAAGTATAATGGACGGAATAGACATTAAATAAATATGTAAATTGGATAGAATAAATACCTATATATATTATATTATAAGAGATAATTTGCGACTATGTGGGTGAAACTATGGTAGGTTAATATAATTTTTTCTGGAAATGTTAATATTTGTCTTAACATTAGTTCGTAAAAGATATTTTAATCTTTAACCAAACAGCGCAAGAACGCTTACACTACGTAATTTATTGAGCGCCAATTCGACAATAATCATAGCAATGTTAATTTTATATTAAATTTTTTTGATAATTATGAATTTAATGCGTAACTTTGCATCTGATTCTTCATATTGGAATCTAAATACAAACAGTATTTCAAACGTACAAAAAATTAATGCTTATGGTTAGGAAAATTGTACTTTCTATCATTGCTGTTCTGGCTGTTAGCTTCGCGGCTATCGCTCAGAATTTGCAGGTAAGCGGTACCGTTGTTGACGAGGCGGGTGCTCCCGTTATCGGCGCAGCTGTCGTTGTTGACGGCACATCAATCGGTACTGTTACCGGTGTGGACGGCTCTTTTAAGCTGTCAGCTCCTGCAAACGGAACCATCACTGTATCATTCGTTGGTTACGAGGAGGTTAAGACTCCTATCGCAGGTAAAACTTCTATTAACTTTGTGCTTAAGACTTCTGCAGAGCGTCTTGACGATGTTGTTGTCGTTGCGTTCGGTTCAAAGCGTAAGCAGGATGTTGTAGGTTCAGTAAGTAGCGTTAAGTCTACAATCATCAGCAACTCTCAGGCGACTTCAGTATCAAGCGCTTTGGAGGGTGCTGTTGCTGGTTTGCAGATTGTTAGCTCTACTGGTCAGCCCGGTTCAGACTCAAGCATCGTATTGCGTGGTTTGGGTTCAATCTCTGGTGGCCAGACTGCTCTTATCGTAGTGGATGGCGTACCTTTCAACGGTCGTTTGTCTGATATCAACCCCGCTGATATTCAGTCAATCACTGTATCTAAGGACGCTGTGTCTAACTCTCTTTACGGTTCACGTGCTGCTAACGGTGTGGTAATGGTTACTACAAAGAGCGGTCGTCAGGACAGAACTCAGATTAACTTCTCAGCTAACTGGGGTGTTACAAGCCGTGCTTATAAGGATTACGATATGGAGACCGATATGGGTAAGTTCTACGAGCTTACTTGGTATGGTATTCGTAACACCGAGTGGACTGCCAATGGTGGTGACCTCGCAGCTGCAGCACAGTATGCATCTGACAACTTGATGAAGGAGGTTGGTAACTACAACGCATTCATCGTTCCCGATGGTGAGTACTTGGTAGGTACTGATGGTAAGTTGAACAAGTCTGCAAAGGAGCGTTACAACGATACTTTTGCTGATGCATTGTTTGACACTGCATTCCGTCAGGAGTATCAGGTGTCTGCTTCAGGCGGTACAGATAAGACTAACTATTATGTATCAATGGGTTACCTTGATAACGACTCTTACGTTATCGGTTCAGATTATGACCGTATCTCAGCTCGTGTTAATGTTAACTCACAGTTGAAGTCTTGGTTGAAGGTTGGTTCTAACATCGCATATTCAGTTTCAGAGCAGAATGGTGTTAAGGATGGCGTTGGTACAGCATCTAACCCCTTCGATGTAGCTCGTGGTTGGGCTCCTATCTATCCCGTACACGCATACGACGCAAACGGTAATATGAAGTATGATGAGTTCGGTAAGCCCGTATACGATGCCGGTACAGGTCAGACTGATGGTACAGTATCTCGTCCCGTTGCTACTAACCAGAACGTAATCTGCTCTATGTTGGAGGATATTAACCGTACAAAGTACCACTCTTTGACAACTCGTTCTTACGTAGAGTTCAAGTTCTTGAAGGATTTCACTTTCACTGCTAACTATAGCTACGACTACCGCAATGGCTACTCTACAACATACTATTCACCCTCTATCGGTGACGGTCAGTCATTTAATGGTCGTGGTACAAAGGCTGTTTCAGGTACTTATACAACTAACTTCAACCAGTTGTTGGCTTACAACAAGGTTGTAGGTGATCACAATATCTCTGCTAAGATTGGTCACGAGTACTATAACTATAAGAGCGATTCATTCTCAGGTCAGAAGACTCAGTTCTTTGATCCTCTTAACCCTGAGTTGAACAATGGTGGTCAGATGCAGTATATCAACAGCTCTACTTCTCACCACAACATTGAGGGTTATTTCGGTATGGCTGACTATAACTATGCGAACAAGTATTATGTATCAGCTGCGTTCCGTCGTGATGGTACTTCTCGTTTCTTGGATCGTTGGGGTGATTTCTGGTCAGTTGGTTTGGCTTGGCGAATTTCAGCTGAGGAGTGGATGAAGAACGCTGAGTGGATCAATGATTTGAAGCTCCGTGCATCTTACGGTACTCAGGGTAACGAGAGTTTGTTGAACTATACTCCTTATCAGGATCAGTATGCAATTACTTGGGATGGTAAGTCTCTCGGTTATGACTATTCATTCTATGGTAATCCTAACCTTACTTGGGAGAAGCAGAAGACATTTGACGTAGGTGTTGATTTCCGTTTGTGGGATCGCGTTTACGGTTCAGTTGAGTACTTCCACCGTCGTACAGACGATATGTTGTTCCAGAAGGATTTGGCTATCTCAGCTGGTCGTCCTTACATCTACGAGAATGTTGGTGCAATGAGCAACCAGGGTATTGAGGTTGAGCTTAATGTTGACATCTTGAAGGGTCGTGATTTCTCTTGGACAGCTACATTGGTAGGTTCACACTATAAGAACACTGTTCTTACATTGCCCGAGGAGAACCGCGAGCTTGGTATCGACAATGGTCGTTTCCGTTTGATGGAGGGCCATAGCTACTATGACTATTATACTTACAAGTTTGCTGGTATCAATCCTGAGACAGGTCAGAGCTCTTGGTATTACAAGGTTTATGACGATAAAGGTGAGTGGACTGGTGAGATGAAGACTACTGAGGTATATGCTGACGCTGAGAAGATGTGGATTGGTAAAGAGGCTTTGCCCGATTTCACAGGTGGTCTTAACACTACATTCCAGTGGAAGGGTATTGACTTGACTATCGCTACTGCATTCCAGATCGGTGGTTGGGCATATGATTCAAGCTTCCTCGGCGAGATGGGCTACTCATTCTACGTAGGTCACCACCGCGAGATGTGGAATACTTGGAACCCCGAGACTAAGAGCGGTAAGTATGCTATTTGGAACGCAAACAACGGTTCTAATAGCTACGGTCAGACATCAGATGTACACCTTATTAAGGCTTCTTACTTCAGCCTTCGTAACATCACTTTGGGTTACTCATTCCCCAAGGCTTGGATGAACAAGTTGGGCATCGGTGGTATCCGTGTATTCGTAACTGGCGATAACGTTGCATTGTTCTCTAAGCGTCAGGGCTTTGATCCCCGTGTATCTTTGAGTGGTGCTAACAGTTCATTCGGTGGTTACTCTCCTATGCGAGTAGTTTCTGGTGGTATTAACCTTACATTCTAATTAAAAACAGGAAATGAATATGAAAAAGATATTTTTAATGTTTGCGGCGGCAGCTCTCGCAGCTACGACTCTGTCGTCGTGTATTGACGATGCCGAGGTTACATCAGTAATGACTGAAGAGAAGAAGCAGGAGTTGGCTATAACCGATGCTAATAAGATTTTCTCGGCAGCCGTAAACGGTATGCACGTAAATATGCAGTCTGCTGTTTATGCAAATATCTCACACAACTACTTTGGTCAGAAGAGTTTCGATTACCTTACATCTTTGATGGGTAACGATATGATTATGACAGGTCGTTTCGCTATGTCATTGTATCACTATATGTTCGATTACTGGCAGCAGGAGTACGACGTAGTTGAGAATCGTTGGAGAGAGTATTACAATCACATTGCAACAGCTAACCAGATGTTGGGTACTATCAATGCAATGGATCCTAACTCATTGACAAATGAGGTTAAGTCTTTCCAGGCTAACGCATATGCATTCCGTGGTTATGCATATCTTCAGCTCTCTTACCTTTTTGGTCTTCCCTACTATATGGGTGCTGACGACACAATTTGGGGTAAGGGTCAGAAGTATGATAACTCAGCTGCGCCTTGTGTACCTATCGTAACAGAAGAGATTTCTGGTGATCAGCCTCGTTCAACAGTAGGTCAGGTTTACGATCAGTTGCTTGGTGACTTGACTAAGGCTTATGAGATTTTCGCTGAGATTGGTCAGGTTAAGACTTCAACTCCTACAGATATCGATGGTTGCTTCGCAGCTATGCACTTGGCTCGTGCTTATATGTTCAAGCACGACTGGGATAACGCTATCAAGTATGCACAGGTAGTTATTGACAACGTGCCTATTTTGACTACAAAGTCTCAGATCCTTCAGGGCTTTAGCGATATCACCCTTCCCGACGTAGTTTACGGTTGCGATATCACTGCTGATAACTCTACTATCTATATGTCTTTCTTCTCTCAGATGGATATGTTTGGTGATGGTTATGCAGGTATTGGTGTATGGCGTGCAGGTTTCAAGCCTTTCGTTGATCGTATTAGCGAGACTGACGTTCGTCTTGACTGGTTCTTCGATGCTGCTCGTAACGGTGATAAGATTGCTGAGGAGTTCGGTTTGAGCAAATATTGGGCTGCTGGTGCTTGGCCCTATTGCAACTATGAGAGTTTGAAGTTCATCGGTGCAGGTCGTGCTAACGTAGCTCCTGGTACTGGTTATGGTGAGGGTTGGGAGCTCGGTGACTACATCTACTTGCGTTCTGAGGAGGCTCACTTCATCAAGGCTGAGGCTTTGGCTCATAAGGGTGATGCTAATGCAGTTAAGGTTTTGAACGACATTATGGTAACTCGTGATCCCAACTACGCTTACACATTCTCTACTAAGTCTGCTCTTATTGAGGAGATTAACTATCAGAAGCGTGTTGAGTTCTGGGGTGAGGGTATTGAGTACGTTGATAACCGTCGTTTGAATATCCCCATTGACCGTACAGACAAGACTTGGGGTGCTGCAAACAACCACGAGCCTAGTGGTAAGATGTATTTGACTCAGGATGATCGCAACTTCTTGTATCAGTTGCCTATCGAGGAGATTGAGTCTAACACTGCTCTTACTAAGGATGATCAGAACTAATAAATAGTTCTACTCAATAATCGTTAGGCTGTTGACCTTTGGGTTGACAGCCTAATTTTTTGTTTTAAAGTGGTATTGCTGTATGGTATATACGGGGATTGATGCAGGTAGTGATGCTAATAGTTGTTTTACTTTGCATCATTATCTATTTTTTCCTTATGCTTTGCGAGGATTGGTTGGGTTAATGACGTGTAGTGTTTATGACGTAGTATATGGCCTATGTTGTTATGCAATTTAGTTAATTCGGATACGATGTTCATAAATAGAAAAGGATGTTCCGCCTGGAACATCCTTTTTAGTATTTGTATTATTATATCTATTTTAATGCTTCTTGTTAAATATCACGTGCTCAAGGAGTATCACAGTCACGACGCCCATTACAAAGCCGTTGCCGATAAGGGGGCGGAGCATTGTGGGGATAACCTGCATAGGAATAATGCCAAACAGCAGAGCAACCATTACGGGCAGGCCGATGATAAGGCCCTGATCGAATGTTTTCGCCGAATCTGTTGTGGAAATCATATGAAAAGCCGCTGCGAGCTGCGTACCCATCAAATAGAGCAAAATAACACCAATAACTGTGTCGGGAATGGCCGACATAACTGCAATAAGTTGCGGAATAAATGCGCACACCATAAGGCCAGCACCAGCAGGTATCAGGGCATAACGCGATGCACACGATGATGAAGCAATAACGCCGGGCGACATAGAGAAGTTTACGGGGCCGATGATGCCGATACCTCCAGCAATAATATTAAAAATACCCGTAAGTCCTACGCCTCGTCGGCAACGGCTGTCGGTATCGGGCGTGCCGAGCATACCGCCCAAAGACTGCGTAGAGCCTATGTCGTTTATAAGTAGCGCAACAAAGCATAAGAGGAATGCAAGGATGATACCTCCGTCAAACTCCAATTTGGGCAGCAACAACGGGCCCTCAGAGTCGCTATATTTCGAGAAAACTTCGCCGAATCCACCATACATTATATAATATATGATAGCGCCGATGACAAGAGCAATCGGAATGACCACCGATTTCATCACGCCGCGCAATTTATTTGCTGCGAGTGCCATTAGTGGAATACCTGCGATGGTTGCCCACAGACCAAAGGCGTGGCGCGCCTCCTGACCTGCGGGAAAGATAAGATTTTTGATGGTCGGGCCGAGCGTCACGGCAATGAGCATAAGTATCACAATGACGATTCTTGGTGTGAATATCTTTTGCAAATGTTTCAGCGTGCGACCAATCGAGAGTAGTGTCATCGCGCAGCCTCCAATCAATATTGCAGTGTATATCTTGTTGGTATTCACCGCTTCACCTTGTGCCGCCAGAGCCGTGATGATACCTACGAGCAGTACCGACGCGGGACCCACTACGATAGGCATACGATGTCCCCAAAGGGCCTGTACGATAGTAGCAATACCCATCAGGGCAAATACTTTCTGAGCATATAGAACGCGCTCGGCCGGCGAACCGACAGCAATAAAGAGTGATGTTACAACCACCGCAATGGCCAATACAAACCATTGCAAGCTGTATAACATAAGTTGTCCGAATGGTGGACGTGAGTCAATTCCGTATTTGAGATTCATAATTATAAATATTTCTTTATACGCCAAAGATACTCTATCGCTGCATAACAGCCAAAAAAAGCCTGCAAATATTGCAGGCTTAATCTTAAATATTTCAACGCGAATTACATACCCAACTGACGCATTGCCTCGGCAGGATTGTCAGTTGTGATGTAGTCAGCCTTGTTGTCGATGCACCACTTGATACCCTCGGGATCGTTTACAGTCCAGATATTTACTGTAAGGCCCAAATCGTGGCTCTCCTTAATCCAGTTAGGATTCTTCTTCATCACGTTGATGTTGTAGTCGATACCTGTGTAGCCCAAACCCTTGCAATACTCGGGTGTGAGTGTACCGTTCAAGTAGGCAACCTTGATACCCTTAGGACCATACTTTACCAACTCGTCGCATACAAACTGACGGAAAGCGATATACTCAACATCATTCACCAACTTGTGCTGCTTAACCATCTTGAGAATAGTCTTCACAACGCGAGTCTCACGAGCGGGAGTGTTGTGGTCCTTAATCTCGATGATGAGCTTCGTTGCTGTGTTCTTCTTTGCCTGTACGAGGTACTCCTCAAATGTAGGAAGAATCTCGCCATTTGCCAAAGTCTGTGCGCGCAATGTCGCGAAGTCAGTCTCCTGTACGCGGTACTTCTCGTGCATAGGGCCGTGAACAACAACCAATACGCCATCGGCTGTCTCGTTGATATCACACTCCGAGCCATATACACCAGCCTCCTGCGCATTTACCAATGCAGAGAGTGAGTTACGAACTGAGTTCTTTGTTGCGTGGTAACCGCGGTGAGCGATAACCTGAGTCTGTGCGCAGAGTGCCGTTACAGAGAAGAGGCAAACTGCCAAGGTCAATAGTTTTTTCATCATAATATTTTTTAGTGTTAATTGTCTAATAGTAGACATATCCTCCCATTTTGGGAAAAATCTGAAAGCAAAGATACGGTTTTATTTGCAATATATCTTCTCGTAACTATATTTTTATAAAAATATATCTCAAATTGCTTTGGGGTGTACAAATAATCAAATTTATTTGTAAATTTGCATTAGCGACTTTTCGCTTCTAACGTTGGTACGAATTTAAATAAATATATTTATGGATAGCAAATACTCTTTGCCACAAGATGGCGGTTTAATTCTCGAGGGTACACCACGAGATATCATCCATCGTTATGAGAAGATCCCTACATCCGTCTTCGAAATAGAGAGTCAGGGTGTTGAATATGTAGCACAGCAGATTGTGGACGCAATTAAGGCTCACGAGGAGCAGTCGCCCAACGGCTTGTTTGCTTTGGGACTTACCACAGGCCGTACGCCCATTGGTATGTATCACGAATTGGTACGCCGTTATGAGGCGGGTGAGGTGTCGTTCAAGAATGTTGTTGTGTATGGTCTCGATGAATTCTATCCCATCAAGTGGACAGAGCAGCAGAGCCGTAGCCGCCGTATTAAGGAGGATTTGTTGGATAAGGTTGACATCAAACCCGAGAATATCCACCTCATCGATGGCACAACACCATTGGAGGAGGTATCGGCATACTGCGCTGCGTACGACCGTATGGCACGCAACCTCGACCTTATGGTTATCGGTATGGGTGAGCAGGGCCAGTTAGGTTTCAATGAGGCTGGCGCCTATGCAAAGTCTGTAACACGTATGGTACAGCTTTCGTATCAGTCGCGCAAGAAGCAGGCGGCTAACTTCTATGGTATTGAGAATACACCCCGTATGGCCATCACTATGGGCCTTAACACCATTATGAATGCCAAGCGTATCATCATTATGGCGTGGGGCGAGGGTAAGGCTGATGTTGTGAAGAAGGTTGTCGAGGGTGAGGCTACACGTCTTATTCCTGCATCGTTGTTGCAGAATCATAGCAATATTGAGGCTGTTGTGGATGATCCCGCAGGCGAGGCTCTTACCGTAAAGAAGGCTCCTTGGTTGGTAGGTCCTTGTAATTGGACTCCCCGTATGGTGCGCAAGGCGGTTGTGTGGTTGTGCGAGACCGTTAATAAGCCTATTTTGAAGCTTACATATAAGGACTATATCGAGAACTCTTTGGGTGAGATGCTCGACGAGGTTGCTATGTCGTATGATATGGTAAACATCAAGGTCTTCAATGACCTCCAGCATACCATCACAGGCTGGCCCGGTGGTAAGCCCAACGCTGACGATTCGACACGCCCCGTGCCTTCGACTCCGTTCCCTAAGCGTGTGATTGTATTCTCTCCGCACCCCGATGATGACGTAATCTCTATGGGTGGTACATTCATTCGCCTTACAGAGCAGGGCCACGACGTACACGTAGCATACGAGACTTCGGGTAATGTGGCTGTTCACGACGATGTTGTTATGCAGCACATCGACTCGGCACGTGAGTTGGGTTATGGCGACCGCGTAGAGGAGGTGCGTGAGATTATCGCATCGAAGAAGAAGGGCGAGCCCGAGCCTCGCGCTTTGCTAAACCTCAAGGGTGCTATCCGTCGTGCCGAGGCACGCGCTGCGGTACGTTCATTTGGTTTGAATCCTGACACTAACGCTCACTTCCTTAACCTGCCTTTCTATGAGACTGGCGGAATTAAGAAGGGCGAGCGCACAGATAAGGATATTGAGATTATCACAGAGCTTTTGCAGCAGGTTAAGCCCCATCAGATTTACCTCGCAGGCGACTTGGCTGACCCCCACGGCACGCATCGTGTATGTACAGAGGCTGTGTTGGAGGCTTTGCACCGCTTGAAGGCGCAGGGCGAGGCTTGGCTTGAGGAGTGTGTTATCTGGCTCTATCGCGGAGCGTGGATGGAGTGGGAGATTGGTATGGTCGATATGGCAGTGCCTTTGAGCCCCGATGAGCTTATCAAGAAGCGTCACGCCACCTATCGCCACCTCTCACAGAAGGATATCGTTCCCTTCCCAGGCGATGACAGCCGCGAGTTCTGGCAGCGCGCCGAGGAGCGCACACAGAATACAGCCCGCCTCTACGACTTGTTGGGTATGGCGGAGTATCAGGCTATTGAGGTGTTCGTTAAGATGACTCTTTAAGGAAATAGTCTAACAAGGCTCTTTTGGCATTTGGCTTGTGGCGGGTTAAAATAGCTCTTGTTATACAATTTCTGACGAAGGTCGTAAGGTTGTAAAAGGAATAATAAATTATAAAAAACATAAAATGAGAGTAATTATTGAAAACACATCGGCCGAGGCTGGCCGTTGGGCAGCAGAGTATGTTGCAGCACAGATTAACGCAAAGGCTGCCGTTAGCAGCGAACCTTTCGTATTGGGCCTTCCTACAGGCTCTACACCACTGGGTATGTACGCAGGTCTTATCGAGCTTTACAAGGCTGGTAAGGTGTCGTTTGCAAATGTTATTACCTTCAATATGGACGAGTATGTAGGTCTGCCCGAGGAGCACCCCGAGAGCTACCACTCGTTTATGTGGAACAACTTCTTCTCTCACGTTGATATCAAGAAGGAGAATGTAAACATCTTGAACGGTAATGCAGAGGATTTGGCTGCCGAGTGTGAGGGTTATGAGAAGCGCATCGAGGCTGCTGGTGGTATCGACCTCTTTATCGGTGGTGTAGGCGAGGATGGTCACTTGGCTTTCAACGAGCCCTTCTCATCGCTCAATTCACGCACACGTGTTAAGACCTTGACAGAGGATACTATCATCGTTAACTCTCGTTTCTTCGACAACGACGTAAACAAGGTGCCTAAGTTGGCTTTGACTGTTGGTGTTGCTACCGTATGCTCTGCAAAGCAGGTATTGGTGTTGGCTCTTGGTCACAAGAAGGCTCGTGCCGTGCAGCAGTGCGTTGAGGGTTCTGTATCTCACGCGTGGACTATCACTGCGTTGCAGATGCACCCGAAGGGTATTCTGGTATGTGATGAGCCCGCTGTTGGCGAGTTGAAGGTAAATACATACCGTTACTTCAAGGATATTGAGAAGGATAATTTGTAATAGATAGTTACGATGGCTAAGACTCCCACACCCCACATCGGAGCCCTCGAGGGCGAGATTGCCGATAAGGTCATAATGGCGGGCGACCCCCTGCGTGCCAAGTTTATGGCCGAGAACTTCCTCGAAAACCCCGTTCAGTATAACAACGTACGTGGTATGCTGGGCTATACGGGAACGTATAAGGGTAAGCGAGTATCGGTTCAGGGACACGGTATGGGTATTCCCTCGATTGGTATCTACACCTACGAGTTGTATAACTTCTACGGTGTGAAACGTATCATCCGCACGGGTTCGGCTGGCGCTTACCATCCCGACCTGAAGCTTGGCGATGTTGTTATCGGCATTGGTGCTTGCACCGACTCGAACTACGGAGCGCAGTACGGCTTGCCCGGAACGTTTGCCCCTACGGCTGATTTTGCTATGGCGCGTGCTGCGGTGGAGAAGGCCGAGGCGATGGGTGTACGCTACAAGGTGGGTAATATCCTCTCGAGCGATGTCTTCTATGGCGATTCGGCTGATGGCTGGAAGGCGTGGCAGAAGATGGGCGTATTGGCTGTAGAGATGGAGGCTGCGGCGCTCTATATGAATGCGGCGCGTAGTGGCAACGAGGCGTTGTGCATCTGTACCATTTCGGATTCGCTTGTTACGGGCGAAGCTTGCTCGGCCGAGCAGCGTCAGACATCGTTTACAAATATGATGGAGATAGCCTTCGATATTATCTAACAATAGAACAATTTCAAACCAAAGGCGGGCATAAATATTGCTCGCCTTTTTTGTTTCTCGGACGGAAAAATATTAACTTTGAGAGAGTAAATAGCATAAAATTTCGGGATATGAAAAACATAGTCGTTATAGGCAGTAGTAACACCGATATGGTTGTCAAGACCTCGCACCTCCCCGCAGGTGGCGAAACTGTATTGGGCGGTGATTTCTTTATGAATGCGGGCGGAAAAGGTGCCAATCAGGCTGTAGCTGCCGCGCGTTATGGTAATCGTGTGGTATTTGTAGCCAAGACGGGTGACGACCTCTTTGGTCGTCAGGTCCGCAAGTCGCTCGCCGAGGATAATATCGTTACGGATTATGTTTTTGTCGATACATACCATCCCTCGGGCGTGGCGCTCATTACCATTGATAAGGAGGCCGAGAACTGCATCGTCGTGGCGTCAGGGGCAAATATGTATCTTTCGCCAAAGGATATTGACGTTGCCGCCGAGGAGATTCTGAAGGCTGATGTTGTGCTTATGCAGTTGGAGTGCCCAGTTGAGACGGTTGCCTATGCCGCGAAGATGGCTGCCGAGGCGGGTGTCCGTGTGATTTTGAATCCTGCACCTGCGCCCGTGAAGCCTTTGAGTGAGGAGCTTATGAAAAATCTATACCTCATCACACCCAACCGTAGCGAGGCGTCGCGTATTTCGGGCATTGAGGTGACGAATATGGAGAGTGCCCAGCGCGCCGCGAAGGCTATCCACGATATGGGCCCGAAGAATGTGATTATCACGTTGGGTAGCGAGGGCTCGTTGCTTTATGACGGTATGATGTCTATGCGCGTGGAGGCCTTGAAGGTCGAGGCTGTGGATACTACGGCTGCGGGCGATACCTACAACGGAGTGTTGGCGAGCGTCATTGCCGAGGGCAAGAGCCTGATTGAGGCGGTGCGTGAGGCGAATGTGGCGGCGGCGATAAGTGTTACACGTATGGGCGCGCAACCCGCTGCACCTACGCGCGAGGAGGTTCAAGAGATGAAAAAGAGATGATATACAGCTTCTATAAACAAAATTAGGGTGTTAACTTTCTGTTAGTACCCTATTTTATTGTCGGAGCTTACGAAAAACTATACAAGAAGAGAATAAAATTTCCGTTGCGTTAAATCTTTTTTCATCGTTTTGCGTCTTATATTTGAAAACGCGTTTTTAAGAGAAAAAAATAACGTAAAAATGAAATTAAAGAGACCTACTAATGAAGACTCTTTTGCCGAGGTTGAGGCGATAATCACGGCGGAGATGCAGTCGCTCTACCGCTACGCCTGCTACCGCTTGGGAGAGCGTGAGGCGGCTCAGGATGTGATTCAGGAGCTATATCTCAAACTCCACGAGCGAGAGTTGGGCGAGGTGCGAAACGTGCGTTGCTACCTCTACCGAGCGCTGTCGAATAGCTGTACGCAACACCTGCGTGAGCGCCGAAAGCTGGAGTATGTGGATGTTACGGCACTACGCGATTTGCAAAGCGAGGATTTAGCGCCCGCGGATTTCGAGCAGGAGCAGGCCTTGATAGCGCGTCTATTGGCGGCTCTGCCCGACGAGCAGAGTGAGGTTATTCGCCTGCATCTGCACGGTGAGTGTACCTTCTCCGATATAGCCGAGATTTTGGATATTCCACTTCCAACGGCCAAATCGCGCTATCGCTACGGCATTGAACACTTGCGCAAAGAGTTACAAAAACAAAATCTTTTTTAACATTAAAATGGTAAAACTATGAGAACGGAACAGAATAATCAGGATTTAGACCTCCGCGTTGAGCAGTTGCTAACTCCGCGTTTTGCTCCATCTGCCGAGGAGCTTAAGTTATCTAAGCCCAAGCGCCCTGCACGCCGTATATGGCTTAATGTACTGCGTTTTGGAGCTGTGGCAGCAGCGATTGTCGTAGGCTTATTTATTATGTTTGAGCCCACAAACGAGGCTATCGCAAAGACAAATGAGGAGGTTATCGCCGATGCCTTGGCTACATTGCGGAATTCGGATGCATTTAGCGTTGATTTCCGAATGAAGGCTACGATAAACAATAATGGTGACGAAACTGAATACTACAAGTGTGACCCCAATGGAAAGGATATTGAGGGTACTTTGACTCTACTAAAATCTGGAGATAAGGAGTATATGCGCATTGAGTGGAGTAGTGGCATAGTACAGCTCTTTGATGAAGGAAATATGCGTTACAAAATGTGGCAGAATGGGGAACTTAAATGCGATATGGAACGTAGTTCTTTCAATTTCAAACTCCTCAAACTCGCATCCTTGAGTGCGGCGAAGGCTATAATTAAAACGGCGGATGCGTCAATGAATATAGAGGAGTCTGGCGACAACATACTAGTTAAAGTCGTTAATGAAGATAGTTCTGTGGAACTTGGAGGAGTATTCTCTCGTCAAAAGGACGAGCTTCTGGAGTGCGGTGCAAGAGCGCGCCTCGGAAATGGCGAATGGGTAAAAGTATTGTCGGCTAAGATAAAATACAATCAGCCAATTACTGTTGAGCAGATTTGTGCAGCACCAAATAAATAAATAATATTGGGTATTGGCTACTGAACTCCAAATTGTAATTTGGGTAATAAAAAACGGAGGGTATCGGCTGATACCCTCTGTTTCGTTGTTGTAAGTGGCAAAATATTTTGCAATATGGCGAGGTTGTACCATAATTTTTGTTTTAAGTGTGAGTTTTTGACAGAAATCAACCCTGCGAATCTCTTTTTTGAGTATATTTGTTTAAATATAGCCTAAACTATTTACCTATGTTGAGAAAATTTACCCTTACACTTATCTCTCTTTTTTGCGCCACTATGCTCTTTGCGCAGACAAAACCCGCGCTGATGGGTAGCGTTATAGATGCCACAACGGGCAAAGCCATAGAGTTTGCCGACGTGGTGGTTACCGACAATGATAACAACAGCGTGGCCGCGACTACCGTGCGCGATGGCGTGTTTGCTATCGACCGCGTGCGCGACGGCGAGTTCGTCGTAACCATTATGCTCGTTGGTTATCAGCCTTATGTGAGCGAGCCTATCAAGTTTGCGGCGGGTAAGAGTGTCGATTTGGGTAGGGTAGCCCTCGCAATGACCGAAACAGGCCTTGAGGAGGTGGTCGTTACGGGCGAGAAGAGTAGGATTGTATATAAACTCGACCGCCAAAGCATTAGCGGCTCGTCGTCGTTGGCTGCAGCGGGCGGTACGGCGGTAGATGTACTGAAGCTCACCCCCTCGATTCGCGTAGATGCCGAGGGTGGCGTGTCGTTTAGAGGTAGCTCGGGCTTCCTTGTATATGTCGATGGCAAGCAGAGTGCATTGGAGGGTACGCAGGCGCTGGAGCAGATTCCTGCGGCAAATATCGAGAATATAGAGATTATCACTACGCCCTCGGCGCGATATAAGACCGATGGCGATGTGGGTATCATTAACATCATCACCAAGCGCCATAAGGAGCAGGGCTTGAGTGGCTCGGTGAATGTTTCGGGTAGCACTATCGGAACGTGGAGCACAGATGTGTTGCTCAGCTATAAGAAGGGTGCAAGCCGTTGGTATTTAGGTGCTACGGCTACCGAGAAGCGCGGCAAGAGTGATTTCGACCAGACGAAGACTACTATCGTTGACGACTTCATCACAACATCTAAGGCCGATGGTATTCGTACAAGCCACAACGACTCATATATTGGTCGCGTAGGCTGGGAGATAGGAAAGAATGGCCATTCGCTCTTGGTTGAGGCGCAGGCTGGTATGACAAAATCGGGCCGTGGTGGTAAGATGCGCTACGACGAATTACGCAAGCAGGGCGATGTTGTGTTGAATGACAATATCTACGATAGTAAGGATGGTATCTCAAATGAAAAGCAGTTGGCGCAGATTGCTACCGACTACGTATGGAAAATCAATGAGCGTGGCGATAAATTCTCGGTAACGGGACGCTTCCGTTACGATTGGTATGCGTTGGAATACACCGAGAGTAATATGTTCGATATGTCGGGCGAGCGATATGAGGGTACGCGCGGCTACGAGAGCGAGCACCACTGGGATATTGACGTTGCAACAAATTATCAGCTCAACTACCGCGAGGGCGGCAGGGCCGAGGTGGGTTATCAGTTCACCTCGTATAGCGAGCACGGCGATTATAATATCAAGTATTGGGATCGCGGAAAGAAGGATTTCGAGTGGCAGGATGACCTCTATGCTCCGTTCTTCTATCGCCGACAGATTCACTCGGCTTACCTGATGTTCACCGATAAGTTTGGACCACTGTCGGTTGAGGCTGGTGTGCGTGCCGACCACACTATTGATAGAATGGATATCGTCGTGGAGAAGGTCGATAGGAGTCGTTATATCAAACGTACGGAGCTTTACCCTTCGGCGCACTTGTCGTATGACGCTGGAAATAAGAATTTTATTACTGCGGGCTACTCATACCGTACCAATCGTCCCGGTATCTGGCAGTTGGAGCCATATATCACATATGAGGATTACTACACCAAGATGACAGGTAACCCCGACATCAAACCCGAGTATATCCACTCGGCCGAGGTAGGCTATCGTAAGACCATCGCCGAGGAGAATACAATCTCTGTTACGGGATTCTACCGCCATCGTACTGGCGTGCGCGAGCGTGTGCGTGTGGCTTATGAGCCGGGTGTTACGCTCGATTCACTCATCAATGCGGGTAACGACCGCACATTTGGCGTGGAGTTGAGTGCGCAGGTGAAGGCTGCACGTTGGTGGAGTATGAATATAAACGGTAGCGTGTTCGACTATAAGTTCGACGCCGACTATGAGGGTTGTACCGACTCGAAGAATACGGGTTATACGGCTTCGATGATTAACAACTTCACGCTCGGCAAGACGTCGCGCCTGCAGTTTGACGCCAACTTTGTAGGTCCTACCGTATTGACACAAGGCCGCGAGGATGCATATTGTTATTTCGACCTTGCCTACCGTCAGCAATTATTCAAGAATAAGATTTCGGCCTCTATTGTGGCTCACGATGTCTTCCGCACTGCGCGATACAATAACTACCGTATTTCGCCCACGCTGAACTCTACAACGCACGTGCGACCGCGTTATCCGAATATCGTGTTGGCAGTAAGCTACGTCTTTAACTCTAAGCATAAGGAGCATACGGGTGCCGTATCGAAGGGTGCTGTATTTGAGGGTAAGGACTTCTAATTAGATTGCCTAACAAGGCTCCTTTGGCATCTGGCTTGACCTCGAAATGCTCATTTACGCTCGGTAAACTGCGCTTTCTCGGTCTGCGACCAGCTTCAAAGTAGCTCTTGTTATACAATTTATAACTACAACAAATAAAAAGGGTGTCACTTTCGGATGACACCCTTTTCTATTTATATAAATACATTACTTACGTACTACGCGATGACCGAACGGAAGCAACGCGTAAAGCATTAACTTAAAGTGCTGCATACCGAAAGGAATACCGATGATAGTGATGCAGAAGCCAATACCCAACGCCAAGTGCGTCAACGCCACCTCAATACCACCAAAGATAATCCACAACACGTTCATAACAATAGAGAGGCAACCGCCTGCGTTATCCTGCGGCTTAACGTCGCCACCGAAGGGCCACAACGCAAACATTCCGAGGCGCATAATCTGCACGCCAAAAGGAATACCTACTATAGTCAGGCACAACAAAAGGCCGCCAAAAAGGTAACCCAGCGATATAATAAGGCCGCCGAAGACTACCCAAATAATATTACCGATAAGTTTCATCTTTTTATTTTTTAAGGTTAATTATTATCCAATAAGGAACTCAAACAGGCTCGGGTTAGCATTCAGATATTGGAAATCGATGCTGTTCTCGAGCATTCGCTGCGTAAGACCTGCGAAATCGTCGGGGTTTTGCAACTCGATACCGATGAGCACAGGGCCTTTCTCGCGGTTGGTTTTCTTCTTATACTCGAAGTATGTAATATCGTCGTGCGGGCCGAGTACGTTCGTTACGAAGTTCTGTAGAGCACCTGCACGCTGGGGAAAGCGTACCACGAAGTAGTGCTTCAGCCCCTCATAAAGCAGCGAGCGCTCCTTGATATCCTCCATACGTACGATATCATTGTTGCTACCACTTACTACGCAAACAACGTTCTTGCCCTTAATCTCCTCGCGATAGTAGTCTAATGCGCTGATGCTCAACGCACCAGCGGGCTCTACAACAATGGCATCGACGTTATATAACTCCAAAATCTTGGTGCATACCTTACCCTCGGGAATCACAACAATATCATCCAGCACCTGACGGCAGATGTCGAATGTAATATCTCCCACACGCTGCACAGCGGCACCATCGACAAACTTCTCGATGTGGTCCAACTCCGTAACCTCGCCACGCTCAAATGAGAGTTTCATACCAGCGGCACCAGCAGGCTCCACGCCGATGATTTTGGTTTGAGGTGACATCTGTTTAAAGACACTACCTATGCCCGACGCCAAACCGCCACCACCGATGGGTACAAATACATAGTCGATAGCCGCACGGCTCTGCTGCAAAATTTCCAATCCCACCGTTCCTTGTCCCTCGATAATCTTCGTATCGTTGAAGGGAGGAATAAAGGTCTTACCCTCCTCGCGGCAAGCCTTCTCGGCTGCCTCGTTAGCGTGGTCGAAAGTATCGCCCGCAAGGACAACCTCCACGAATTCGCCGCCAAACATCTTCACCTGATTGATCTTCTGCTTGGGAGTCGTTACGGGCATAAAAATCTTACCCTTTATGCCGAGCTTGTTACACGAGAGTGCCACGCCCTGCGCGTGATTACCCGCGCTGGCGCATACGATGCCACGCTGAGTCTGCTCCTCAGAGAGTGAGCGGATCTTGTTGTAGGCACCGCGAATCTTATATGAACGTACCACCTGCAAATCTTCACGCTTGAGCATAACCTCCGCCCCGAACTTATCCGAGAGGTTGCGGTTGTGAATCAGCGGTGTGGGCGACAATATCTCGCCGAGCGTATGTTCGGCGGTCATAATATCGTTCAATGCAGGAAAATATCTGTTTTGGCCACTCATAACTCAGGTTTTTAAATGTTAGCGGCAATGAAATCGCCCACCTCGGTAGTTGTCGAAGGTTTAATACCCTCAGGTGCAATATCCTCTGTGACAACATTCTGCTCGATAGAGAGGTCAACGGCGCGACGAATAGCGGCACCAGCCTCCATATCCGAGAATGCGTACTCGAACATCATTGCTGCCGAGAGAATTGTAGCGATAGGGTTTGCGATATTCTTACCCGCAGCCTGCGGATATGAACCGTGGATAGGCTCGAAGAGAGATGTGTAAGTACCAATCGAAGCTGAGGGCAGAAGGCCGAGTGAGCCTGTGATAACGCTTGCCTCGTCGGTAAGGATATCGCCAAACATATTCTCCGTAACAACCACGTCGAAGTGGCGGGGCTGCTGGATAATCTTCATAGCGGCATTATCCACGAACATATATTCTACCTCCACATTGGGGTAATCCTTCTCCATTGCCTTAGCCGTTTCACGCCACAGACGCGATGTAGCCAATACGTTGGCCTTATCTACGACTGTGAGCTTACCGCGACGCTTTGCCGCATACTCAAATCCAAGACGGCAGATACGCTCAATCTCCTCGCGTGTATATACGCAGGTGTCGTAGGCTGTGTTTCCATCCTCCGAGCGGCCTTGCGGACGACCGAAGTAAAGACCACCCGTAAGCTCGCGCACGCACATAAAGTCAGCACCCTCCACCAAGTCGTAACGCAGCGGAGAGCGGTGTAACAACGATGCAAAGGTGTTTACGGGGCGCAGGTTGGCATATAATCCCAACTTCTTGCGCATAGCGAGCAAACCCTGCTCGGGGCGTACCTTTGCTTCGGGGTTGTTGTCAAAACGTGGATCGCCGATAGCTCCGAACAGTACGGCATCGGCAGCCATACACACCTCGTGAGTAGATTCGGGGTAGGGATCGCCTACCTCATCAATGGCGGCAGCACCCACTACGGCGTGGTTGTAGCTCACCTCATAGCCAAACTTCTTGGCTACGGCATCTACCGCTTTTACGGCTTGAGCCACAATCTCGGGACCAATACCATCACCCGGAAGTACTGCAATATTTATCTTTTTCATACTCTTTTTCTAAAAATTATTTCTGCTCAAAAGCCTTAATCTCCTCGCGGATACTTACCAAGAAATCTACATCGTCGTAGCCGTTTACGAGGCACTGCTTCTTATAGGGAGCAATCTCGAATGACTCCTTATGCTCCGTGCCGACAATCTCGATAGTCTGTGCGGGGAGGTCAATCTTCAACTCCGCCTTGGGGTTGGCATTTACCGCCGCAAATATAGCCTCCAGCATCTGCTCGCTAACCGTTACGGGCAAAAGACCGTTGTTTAGGGCATTGTTGCGGAAGATATCTGCGAAGAAGCTCGATACCACAGCGCGGAAGCCTGCTCCATCAATAGCCCACGCAGCGTGCTCGCGGCTTGAGCCGCAACCAAAGTTCTTGCCTGCGACCAAAATCTCGCCGCCATAGATGGGTGAGTTCATCACAAAGCCGGCCTTCGGGTTACCTTCCTTGTCGTAGCGCCAGTCGCGGAATAGATTCTCGCCAAAGCCCTCGCGTGTAGTTGCCTTCAGGAAGCGTGCGGGGATAATCTGGTCGGTGTCGATGTTCTCGATGGGCAGGGGTACTGCCGTAGAGGTTAGTGTAGTGAATTTATTTCTCATAACAGTTTTTCTTCATCGGTTTTACATCAACTCTCTGGGGTCTGTGATAACTCCCGTAATGGCCGCAGCCGCTGCTACCAGCGGTCCTGCCAACAGCGTGCGTGAGTCGGGACCCTGACGACCCTCGAAGTTACGGTTCGATGTGGCAACGCAATACTTGCCTGCGGGAATCTTATCCTCGTTCATCGCAAGACAAGCCGAACATCCTGGCTGGCGAAGCTCAAATCCTGCCTGCTCCAGAATGTCACGCAAGCCCTCCTCGATGGCCATACGCTCCACCTCTTTTGAGCCGGGGACAATCCACGCTGTAATATTCTCTGCCTTCTGCTTGCCCTTCACGAAGTGAGCAAAGGCGCGCAAATCCTCAATGCGGCCATTGGTGCAGCTACCTACAAATACGTAGTCAACCTTCTTGCCAATCATCTTATCTCCCTCCGTAAAGCCCATATAGTTAAGAGCCTTTGCATAGGATACCTTCGACGCCTCGTCCATATCTGCTGACGAGGGAATCTCTGCATCGATAGCCATACCCATACCGGGATTTGTGCCGTAGGTAATCATTGGGCGAATATCAGCTGCGTCGAACGTAACCTCCTTGTCAAATACGGCGTCCTCGTCCGAGCGTAGTTTGCTCCAGCGCCCAACGGCTGCATCCCACTCTGCGCCTTGCGGTGCGAACTCGCGTCCCTTCAGATAATCGAATGTTGTCTGGTCGGGTGCAATCATACCGCCACGCGCTCCCATCTCAATACTCATATTGCAGATGGTCATACGCGCCTCCATTGATAGAGAACGGATAGCCGAGCCAGCGAACTCTACAAAGTGGCCTGTACCACCGCCTGTGCCGAGCTTCGAGATGATGTAGAGGATAATATCCTTCGAGCATACACCCTTGCCCAATTCGCCCTCAATGTTGATACGCATACTCTTTGGCTTCGACTGCAGGATACACTGCGAAGCGAGAGCCATCTCCACCTCGCTCGTGCCGATACCGAACGCAACGCAACCCAATGCTCCGTGTGTTGAGGTATGGCTGTCGCCACATACGATGGTCATACCGGGCTGTGTGAGGCCTGTCTGCGGGCCGATAACGTGAATGATACCGTTACGCTCCGAGCCGATGGGGAAGATTGTGATTCCATTCTCGGCGCAGTTGCGCTCCAGCGTCGCTACCTGCTGTGCCGACTGAGGCTCTGCGATGGGTAGGTGCTGGTTAATTGTGGGGATATTGTGGTCGGGGCTTGCCGTTACCTGCTGGGGACGGAATACCTCGATACCACGCTGGCGCAAGCCCGCAAAAGCCTGCGGACTTGTCACCTCGTGGATATATTGACGGTCGATATAGAGTACGCACGAGCCGCCGTCAATGACGCGAACTGTGTGAGCATCCCAAATCTTATCGAAAAGTGTATTCATCGTTTATGCTATTTTTGAAATTGCATCAATGAACGACTCAACCGAAGCCGTTACGATGTCGGTGTTGGCACCGAAGCCGTGATACATCTTACCCTTGTGCGAAATCTGCATATGTACCTTACCCAAGTCGTCGCTGCCACGTGTGATAGCCTGAATCAAGAACTCCTCGATATGTACGCGGCGCTTGGTGATGTTCTTAACTGCATTGATAGCTGCATCTACGGGACCATTTCCGCACGCTGTTTCGGTAAATACATCGCCATCGAAGCTAATCTGTACGGTAGCAGTCGGGATGGTTGACTTACCGCAGACAATCTGCAAGCCTGTGAGCTGAATACTCATACGGCGGCGAGATGAGGCTGTGCCAATAAGCACCTCCAAATCGCGTGTTGTAACCATCTTTTTCTTGTCGGCAAGCTCCAGGAAACGCTGATAAATCTCGTCCAGCTCCTCATTCTCGGGGTTGTAACCAATCTCCGAAAGGTGGTGCTTCAACGCTGCACGACCACTACGAGCTGTCAAGACGATGCTTGACTGGTCTACACCTACATCCTCGGGGTCGATAATCTCGTAGGTCTCGCGGCTCTTCAGCACGCCATCCTGATGGATGCCCGATGAGTGCGCGAAGGCGTTGCGGCCCACGATAGCCTTGTTGGCCTGCACGGGCATACGCATAAGGTTAGACACGAGCTTACTTGTGGTGATAATCTGCTTTGAGTCGATACCAATCTCGAAGTCGAGGTTCTTGTGGCACTTGATTGCCATAACAACCTCCTCCAGAGCAGTGTTACCAGCACGCTCGCCCAAACCGTTGATTGTAACCTCTACCTGACGCGCTCCATTCTGTACGGCAGCCAAAGTGTTGGCAGTAGCCATACCGAGGTCGTTGTGGCAGTGAGTAGAGATAATAGCCTTGTCGATGTTGGGAACGTTGTTCATCAGGTAGGCAATCTTTGCTCCGTATTCGTTAGGCAAGCAATAACCCGTAGTATCGGGAATGTTTACCACAGTAGCACCCGCAGCAATTACGGCCTCCACAACGCGAGCCAAGAACTCCTCGTCGGTGCGGCCTGCATCCTCGGCGTAGAACTCCACATCGTCAACAAAACGACGTGCATACTTTACAGCCTCCACAGCCTGCTCCATAACCGTTTCGGGTGTCATACGCAGCTTCTCGTAGATGTGGTATGTTGATGTGCCGATACCTGTGTGGATACGTCCTCGCTTTGCAAACTCCAAAGCCTGCGCAGCAACCTCGATATCCTTTTTAACGGCACGTGTCAAGGCGCAGATTGTGGGGTTGGTTACGGCCTTTGAAATCTCAACTACCGAGTTAAAATCACCCGGGCTTGAGATGGGGAAACCAGCCTCGATAATATCAACACCCAACTTCTCCAACTGGCGCGCAACCTCAATTTTCTCGATGGTGTTGAGCTGGCAACCGGGGACCTGCTCGGCGTCGCGGAGTGTGGTGTCGAAAATATATACTTTGTTATTCATAATCGTTTGTCTATATAACCCGATTAGGGCCCTTGTGGGGCCCAATTTCGGATATGTAAAAAAATCTTTTGTTAGTTATTCTCGGGACGGAGCTTGCGAACAACGGCACCTGCCTGCCACATCTCTGTCTCGCGCATCTCTTTGAGCTCTGCCTCAAGCTTCTGACGATAGTCGGGCTGTGAGTTGGTGTCGATACTGCGCTGCGCCTCGTTTCCACACGCTACCTCGCTGTAAAGCTCCTCGAATACGGGCATTGTTGCATCGCGGAACTTCTTCCACCAGTCGAGTGCACCGCGCTGAGCTGTTGTAGAGCAGTTTGCATACATCCAGTCCATACCGTTCTCAGCGATAAGGGGCATCAAGCTCTGTGAAAGCTCCTCAACGGTCTCGTTAAATGCCTCCGATGGAGTGTGGCCGTTCTGACGCAATACTTCGTACTGAGCTGCGAAGATACCCTGAATAGCACCCATCAAAGTACCACGCTCACCTGTAAGGTCAGAGTAAACCTCACGCTTGAAAGTAGTCTCGAACAAGTAACCTGAACCTACACCGATACCGAGTGCGATAACGCGGTCCCAAGCCTTGCCTGTTGCATCCTGGAAGATAGCGTAGCTTGAGTTCAAGCCACGGCCCTGCAAGAACATACGACGGAGTGATGTGCCTGAGCCCTTGGGAGCAACCAAGATAACGTCAACGTCTGCGGGAGGAACGATACCTGTGCGCTCCTTATAAGTGATACCGAAACCGTGTGAGAAGTAGAGAGCCTTACCGGGTGTGAGGTAGGGCTTGATTGTGGGCCATACAGAGATCTGACCAGCATCAGAGAGCAGGTACTCGATGATGGTTGCCTTCTGACAAGCCTCCTCAATCTCGAAGAGTGTCTCGCCCGGTACCCAGCCGTCCTCTACGGCCTTATCCCAGCTCTTTGAGTTCTTGCGCTGACCTACGATAACGTTGAAACCGTTGTCGCGCAGGTTGAGTGACTGACCGGGACCCTGCACACCGTAGCCGATAACGGCGATAGTCTCATCCTTCAATGTCTCCAAAGCCTTTGCCAAGGGATACTCCTCACGTGTTACGACGTTCTCCTCAACGCCACCAAAAATCATCTTTGCCATAATTGTAATTTTTTTATTTGTTTATAATTTATAAATCTATTTATCTTGTTCCAGATTTCTCTGGTACTCTTTTACATAATCGAGATACTCGTCCAATAGCTCGCGGCGCGACTTGATAATCGCCACCGGTCCCGAGCATACGAACTGATATAGTCCGTAGGGCGAGAGCATCTGGTACAACTCGTTAATCTCCTCCTTGTGACCTGTCTTCTCGAGGACGATAAAGTCATCGTGAATATCCAAGATGCGCACATTGTGGCGACGCACCAAATCCTCCACGTTGCGACCACGCTGCACCTTATAGAGTGCTACCTGCTGCAATACCACCTCGCTGGGTGAGTAGCAGAAGACCTTCAGCACGTCAATCTTCTTTTCAATCTGTTTTACAAGGTTTGTAACCTTCTCCTCGTCGTTTTTTACGAGGATTGTATATTTATGAACGCCCTCGATGGCCGACTCTGAAGCCGTCAACGACTCGATGTTTACATTGCGATGAGTGAAGACCGTTGTGATCTGGCTCAACAAACCCACCTTGTTCTCTGAAAATACGGTTATGATAAACTCCTTCTCCATTGTCTGCTTGTTGTTAGTTTACTCCAATCGTATATTGTGTACGGGCTGGCCCGCAGGTACCATCGGGAATACATTCTCCTCCTTCTCTACTCTTACCTCCAAAAGGAATGCCCCCTCCGTATCGTGCATCTCCTTTACTGCGTCGGCCAAATCTTCGTGGCGATCAACGCAACGATAGGGTATGCGGTTGGCTTTGGCCAGGAGTTCAAAGTCGGGGTTGGTAAGCTCGGTGAACGAGTAGCGGCGGTTGTAGAATAGCTCCTGCCACTGGCGGACCATACCTAAATAGCCGTTGTTCATCAAAACAATCTTTACTCCCACCTGCGACTGATATATCGTACCCAACTCCTGCGATGTCATCTGCAAACCACCGTCACCTACGAACAGACAAACATCTCGCTCGGGAGCACCAATCTTTGCGCCGATAGCTGCGGGAAGACCAAAGCCCATTGTTCCTAATCCGCCCGATGTGATAATGCTGCGCGAACGCTTGAAACGGAAGTAGCGCGATGCGAACATCTGCTGCTGACCTACGTCGGTAACCAAGATAGCGTCGTCAAACTCCTTTGAAACTGCATCAACCACCTCGCCCATACGAAGGTGTGCTCCACGCGGGGCTATGGCAGGCTCGATTACATCTTCGCGCTCGATGTTGGCGCATACGCGGAACTCGTCAATCCAAGCCGAATGGTCGTTTGGTGTAACCTTCTCGGTTAGGAGCGGTAATGTGCGTTTAACATCGCCCAATACGGGAACATCGGCATATATAATCTTGTTTACCTCGGCGGGGTCTATCTCCAAGTGGATAACCTTGGCGTTGATACCAAACTTCGAGGGGTCACCCGTCACGCGGTCGTCGAAACGCATACCAATAGCGATAAGCAGGTCGCAGTCGCGGTTCTTGATGTTAGGGCCGTAGTTGCCGTGCATACCGAGCATACCGACATACTGCGGGTGGTCGGTAGGAAGTGCTGATAGGCCGAGGAGTGTAGATGCTGCGGGAATGCCACTCTTCTCCAAAAACTCTTTCAGCTCCTGCTCCGCGCCGCCCAGGATAACACCCTGACCAATGAGTGCCATAGGCTTGCGTGAGAGGTTTATCAGACGTGCCGCCTCCAGAATCTGGTCATTATCAATCTCCTTGTGGGGGATATAGCTACGGATAAACTTCATCGGCTTGTACTCGAAGTCGAGCAATCCGTTCTGTGCATCCTTCGTGATGTCAATCACTACGGGGCCGGGACGACCGCTTGATGCGATGTAGAATGCCCTGGCAATGGCCTCGGGAATATCCTCGGCACGCTTCACTTGACAGTTCCACTTGGTTACGGAGTTGGTAATCTCTATGAAGTTAATCTCCTGAAACGCATCTGTTCCAAGTGTGCTTGAAGCCACCTGACCGCTGATAAGTACAATCGGCGTAGAGTCGAGCATAGCATCGGCCAGACCTGTTACGGTATTTGTTGCGCCAGGACCTGATGTTACGATGCAGACACCTGTCTTGCCCGTAGCACGTGCATAGCCCTGCGCGGCGTGCAAGGCGCACTGCTCGTGACGCACGAGGATGTGGTTGAGTTGCTCGCGATAGTCGTAGAGCGCATCATATACGGGGATGATAGCACCTCCCGGATAGCCAAAGATGGTCTCAACGCCCTCGGCAAGGAATGAGCGAATAACAGCTTCCGAGCCAGAGATGCGGGGCAAATCCTTCTTGGGTTGAGGTGTCGTATTATCTGAAAAACCTGAAAAAGCCATATTAGTTTGGTTGTAGTTTGTTCTTGTGTTACTCTTCGGGAACGATTCTTACGGCGCCTTGGTCGGCCGATGATACCAGCAACGAGTATGCTCTCAATGACTGTGGTACTACGCGGTCACGATTCTGCGGTTTGTGAACGCTCCACGCTGCCATACGCTCTGCCATTTCATCGTCTGTGATGCGGAGGTTGATTGAGCGAGCCGTAATGTCGATGTCAATCATATCGCCGTCGCGGATGATGCCAATCTCTCCGCCCGATGCAGCCTCGGGAGATACGTGGCCAATAGAAAGACCTGATGTTCCGCCCGAAAAACGACCATCGGTAATCAAGGCGCACGCCTTGTCAAGGTGCTTCGACTTGAGGTAAGAGGTGGGGTAGAGCATCTCCTGCATACCGGGGCCACCCTTCGGGCCTTCGTAGCGGATAACGACAACGTCACCAGCCTCAACTTCGCCACCGAGAATTCCGTTCATAGCCTGCTCCTGCGACTCGAAGACCTTCGCCTTGCCACTGAACTGCATCAACTCCTGCGCTACGCCGGCAGTCTTCACGATGCAACCCTTGCGGGCAATATTTCCCGTAAGCACAGCCAGACCTCCATCACGGAAGTAAGCGTGGCCGAAGTCGCGGATACAACCCTCGGCGTGGTCTGCATCCATATCCTTGTAGTAGGTGGCCTGCGAACCCATCTCACGACTATAACGGTTTGCGGGAGCGCTTAAGTATATCTTTCGGGCCTCGTCAGAGAAATTCTCCGAGCCGTAGTAGTATTCGTTGAGTGCGTCGGCCAACGATGCGAAGTCCACGCGCTTTGCCGTTGTGTCAATAAGACCATTTGCTGCTAACTCGCCCAAGATACCCATAATACCACCCGCGCGGTTTACATCCTGCACGTGATAGTGGCCGTTAGGTGCAACCTTGCACAACACGGGAATCTTGCGTGAAAGACGGTCGATGTCGGCCATAGTGAAATCCACGCCAGCCTCGTGCGCTACGGCCAGGAGATGCAGAACGGTGTTTGTTGAGCCGCCCATAGCGATGTCGAGCGACATAGCGTTCTCGAAAGCGGCCTTTGTGGCAATCGAGCGAGGCAGAACAGAGTCATCACCCTCGAAGTAATATTTTTTTGCATTCTCCACGATGAGCTTTGCAGCCTTCGCGAAGAGTGCCTTACGATTCTCGTGTGTTGCAACGATTGTTCCATTGCCCGGCAGAGCCAAGCCGATAGCCTCGTTCAGACAGTTCATAGAGTTTGCTGTAAACATACCCGAACAAGAGCCGCAACCCGGGCAGGCGCAAGCCTCAATCTCGTCGGCCTCCTCGTCTGTGCAATTCTCGTCGGCACTCAGCACCATAGCGTCAATGAGGTCGGCACCACGTCCGCGGAACTGACCAGCCTCCATTGGTCCTCCCGATACGAAAACGGTAGGGATATTAAGGCGCATAGATGCCATCAACATACCCGGCGTAATCTTGTCGCAGTTGCTGATACAAACCAATGCATCTACCTTATGCGCATTTGCCATATATTCCACCGAGTCGGCGATAATATCACGAGAGGGGAGTGAGTAGAGCATACCATCGTGTCCCATAGCGATACCGTCGTCGATGGCTATGGTGTTGAACTCGGCTGCAAAACAGCCCTGCTCCTCGATGAGTTGTTTTACATACTGACCTATCTCGTGCAGATGAACGTGTCCGGGTACCATCTGTGTAAATGAGTTGGCGATACCGATAACGGGCATACCCATCTGCTCCTTCTTCATTCCGTTTGCGCGCCACAGGCTTCTTGCTCCTGCCATACGACGGCCTACGGTCGTAATAGCGCTTCGTAACTGATTCTTCATCTTTATAGATGTTTAAGGTTGAAAAAAGCCTCTCTCCATTAAGGAGAAAGGCCTATATCATACTACATTACATACACATATAACCTTTCTCCCGTTATCTGCACAAGACTACGAGGTTTAGGTTAATGATGATATGCAAAGCAGTGTTCATAGTGTTTCTTTTTATCGTTATGCAAATTTAAAATTAAAATTTATTAAAAACAAAATTTTTTAGCACTTTCTTGCATATAAATTGCATTGTGTCCCCTGTTTGTATGTAAAATCGGCTGATTTATAGGGTAAAATGTATGTATTCGGCAGAATATATATTCATAACAAAGTGTAACTTGCCTAACGTTTTGCCATCTCGTTTTCTCTTGCGTGCTTGAAAAGATTATCTTCTTCGGAGCCATCTGACGATAATATTTTGTCGCTGTGGTGCGTGGGCGATGACTTTGCCGAGTTGGCGATTGTCAGTCGCTGGCCGTTTCCTACGTTTGCAGATATAATCTTGCCCGCTTTGATTAGTTGGTCGAGGATTAAATCTGTTCTATTGCGGTCAAGGCCGAACGCGACCTCAATCTCTACGGGATAGACACTCTGGTAGCGCCGCATAAAATCCATAACATTAGCCTGCGATGGGGCTAATTTGCGCGGTTTTGTCTTGCCGTCGGAGAGGCGTCCAATTATGGTGTGCAGAGTGCTTAGGTTTTGGTATCCTCCCAAGATTATCTTCGTTGAGTCGTTCTTTATAAGGTACGATGGGAAACCTGTTATACCGTTGCGGCGGCATCGCATACGCTCCTGCTGGAAATCGCCCGGGGCGCTTCCCGTAGTATATTCGTCAATGAATTGTGCCGCGTCAAAACCTACCTCGGTAGCTAACTCTACCAAAACATCCATTTGCGAGGTGCGACGCTGTTCGAGGAATGTGGCCTCGCGTATGCGGCGCAGATACTTCTTTGCTAATACGGGGTTTATGCGTTTTGCCGCTTCGTAGGCTATGTTTTGTGGAAAACTCGATGGGTAGCGCTCGCTGAAGAGCGACATATGCTCAATGTTTACAGGCATACCGTGCCGTGCCGAGGCTGTAATCCAGTTGTTAGCGATAATTTCGTTTGCGCGCTCTATGATTCTATTTTTCGGTCCGCTTAAATCGTAGAGTGTAGTGATGTCTTCTATTAGCCCGCCCATCACATATTCGATGGATATTTTCTCCCCGTATAGGTACTCCAAAGCCCTGATGACGGGTTCGTTACCCCAGCACCAGACGCATATGGGGTCGGTGAATTGATAGATTCTGATTTTGTTCATAGCTATGGTTTTAGATTTATCGTTTTTAGAGAGCAAAAAACAAGCCAGCAATGGCCTTTTGCCTGCGCGTGAATGAAAATGTGAGGCGTGGCTTTTGCAAAAAAGAGGGAAAAAATATATCTTTACACCAAATTTAGTTTTTCTATTATGATTTACAACGAACGAGAATTGCGCACCGAGACAGTTCGTGTGTTGGCCGAGGCTGTTATGGCAGCGGCGCGTACAGCACCCAAGGCCAAAGGTCGCGACTTAGTGGAGATAGCTATGGTTACGGACGAAGATGTTGAGCGTCTGTCGGTTGCTATGCGCGAGTTGAGCGAGGAGTCGGGTTTGAAGTTTTTGTTGCGCGATGCGGAGAATATCCTCCACGCGCAGGCTATGATTTTGATTGGAACGCGCGAGGCACAGACCACGTGTGGTCTGAATTGCGGCTATTGCGGTTACGCTACCTGTGAGGAGAGGCCCGCAATGGTGCCGTGCGTGATGAATAGCGTGGATGTGGGTATAGCGATAGGTTCGGCTTGCTCGAAGATTGCCGATTTGCGACTTGATTCTCGCGTATTGTTTTCGGCTGGCTGGGCGGCAAAACGTCTTGGTATAATGGCTGATGTGGATATGATTTTCGCCATTCCGCTCAGCGTGTCGTCGAAAAATCCCTTCTTCGACCGTAAGTCACCTGTAAAGAAGTAATGAATTGAAAATAAAAAATATATAAGAATATGGAAAGCAAGAAATCTGTTGTGTCATCATTCGATGTTGACCACATTACACTCAAGGAGGGCCTCTACCTTCGCTCTGTTTATACTATCAACGACGAGTTGGCAGTACACTCGTGGGATATGCGTTTTTGCGCACCTATGGACCACGCTCCACTCGGCTCGGGCGAGGTGCATACTATCGAGCATTTGATGGCTTATCACCTGCGTTTGGACCCTGTTATTGGCAAGAGCATCGTGTCGTTCTGCCCGATGGGTTGCAAGACAGGATTCTACCTCTCGACAATGAACGATGTTACTGCCGAGCAGATTCGTGAAGCGTTGGCGCGTGTCTATAAGTCGGCTTTTCCGCTTAAGTCGAAGGATGATATCGTAGGTCTTAACGAGGTGCAGTGCGGTAACCCCGGTCTGTTTGCTGTGGCTTCTACAAATCGTGCTATGGCGCAGTATATGCGTTGCCTTTATACGCGTGAGGAGGCTGTGGAGGCTGGTATTGAGTCAATTTATAATTGCGCTTGGTAATGAAGTATTTAGTAATTACCCCTACCGAGCGCGAATATCGCAATATGAACCGTGCCATCGAACGCGAGGGCTTACAGAATAGTTATACCATTGTGCGCAGTAATGTGGGCAAGGCTCTTGCTGCAGCCAATACGGTACGTGCCATTGAGCACGCAAATGTTGATTACGACCGTGTGGCAGTTGTTGGTTATGCCGCTTCAACATTAGGTCGCAAGCGTGGCGAGATTGTTGCTCCGCGCATTGCACGCTATCACGATTGCCGTATCCCGGGTGATTTTGTTCCCGAGCTTACCGATCCGCACCCTCTGTTAGGTCACGACGATGCGGTTGTTTGGACGGGCGATTCGTTTGTCGATGCAGAGATTATCGCCGAGGTTAAGGAGCGCTACGGTATGAAGACAGGATTGTTTGATATGGAGGCTACGGCTATCTGTCAGGCTGCCGAGTTGTTCGACCTGCCCGTTGTGGTGGTGAAGATGGTGTCGGATGTGCCCGAGGAGGGTGATACGGAGCATTCGTACGATGAGTTTGTAAACTCGCACACTGACTTCAGTGTGTTTGTCGATTATTTGGAAAACTTAAGATAAGAAGATGATTACGAGTGAATTAGTATACGGCCTTCTGTTGCCGTTTTTGGGTACAACCCTTGGCTCGGCAATGGTATTCTTTCTGCGAGGCGAGATGCCTGCGTGGGTGCAGAAACTGTTGTTGGGCTTTGCCTCGGGCGTGATGATTGCAGCCTCGGTGTGGTCGTTGCTGATTCCTTCGATTGATATGACTGCCGAGAGTGGTGGCGTCGCGTGGTTACCCGCAGTAGTGGGTTTCCTTGCGGGTATGTTCTCGCTGTTGTTGTTTGATAGCCTTGTGCCGCACTTGCATATTGATTCAGATGAGCCTGAAGGTATGAAGTCGGGTTTGGGCCGCTCTACGATGTTGTTCCTTGCCGTTACGCTGCACAATATCCCTGAGGGTATGGCTGTAGGTGTGGTGCTGGCTGGTGCGTTGACCGAGAGTGCAGGTATAACTATGGCGGGGGCTTTGGCGTTGTCGTTAGGTATCGCCATACAGAATTTTCCCGAGGGCGCTATTGTCTCTATGCCGCTGAAACAGAGCGTAAAGAGTCGCTGGAAAGCCTTTGCTTATGGCGCAGGATCGGGTGCTGTTGAGCCGTTGGCAGCTTTGGCTACAATACTTATGATTGATATATTGCAACCCGTGTTGCCTTATCTATTGGCATTCTCGGCGGGTGCAATGATATATGTGGTGGTTGAGGAGCTGATTCCCGAGTCACAGAGTGGCCACCACTCGAATATCGCCACTATTGGCGTGGCGTTGGGCTTTGCACTGATGATGATGTTAGATGTGGCGCTGGGGTAGCGAACTACTCCTCTGTAATCTCCTGAATATTATTGCGTTGTTTGTTGATGCTGGCGATAAGTGCCTCGGCGTCGCGGCACGATACGTATGTACGTGAGTCGTAAATATCTACAATCTCTACGAAGTTATTCCACTCGGATGCGTAGATGTTCACTATTTCAAACTCCTTTAAATCGAAATATTTACCGTAGTAGCCAAAGAATCCCGAGCTACCGAACAGGAGCACAGTCCAACGCAGTGTATCTTTTTCAACTTTCTGTATCTGCGCAATCTCGGCGATATCTATCTCGGTGATGTCGAATATACACTGAATCTCTACTTTGTTGTCCAACAGAACTATACGTCGCGGAATGGAGAGAATCATCAGGGCTATAAGAGCCAATACGAATGATACAAACCACGCCGAGAAGAATCCGCCTGTGTATAACGTGTACAACAATACTGCTCCTGCTGTGCAGAGCAGAAGTATCAGCACCGTGAGTATGATGGTGCGTCGGTCGAATTTATAATCAAAGCTGCGTTTCACTCTCTGCGTTAATAATCGCCTCGGCAATAAGCATATCCGAAGGGGTTGTTATCTTTATATTCTCGCGTTCGCCCTCTACAAGCGTCACCTTGTGGCCAGCCGCCTCCATAACCGATGCATCATCGGTAAACGTAGCAGAGAATGGCTGCTCATAGGCCTTGCGCAGAGCCTCGGCCTGAAATACCTGCGGAGTCTGCACCATACGGAGTGCCGAACGGTCAATAATGCGCGAGTCGTCACCATCTACTATACGGTAAGAATCAATCGGAGCAACTACGGGTATTACGGCAGTGCTATTTTCAGCCTCAAGGAAGAGTTTTATAATCAGCTTTTTAGATGCGAGAGGGCGTACAGCGTCGTGTATGCCTACGATTGATACCTCGTCGCTCAATGCCGCCAAACCATTCTTCACCGAGTGGAAACGTTCCTTACCTCCGAGGGCTATCTTGTGGCGAGCTACGTCAAAACGCGCTGCGATATTCTTCCACAACTCCACGTGCTCCTCGGGTAGCACAACAACTATCTCTGCCGCAGGCAATGCCTCGTGCATGCGATTTATCGAACGAGCTAAAATAGGCTCATTGTCGAGCATCATAAACTGTTTGGGTAGCGCTCCTCCCATACGGCGACCAGAGCCGCCAGCTACGATAATTACTCCTCTCTTTGCCATATGAGTTTCTTTCCGAATCCGAGTGTGTTATCTGTTAATTTCAAGAAGTCGGCCTCCAAACGCCACAAATGCAAATCGGCTACTGCGGCATAGGGGAAACACTTAATGTATGTCATCTTGTCGCCATCTACGGCAGGCTTGACCATACCCGTAATCTGCAATCCCTGCACCTTACCTACGGTGCGCGTCTCCAGCACGATTGAGGCCGCCACACGATTATTCTCGACCATCATCTGACCGTGTCGCGTGGTAGAGTCGGTGGTGAATATAAATGCTGCTGTATCAGCATCATAGGCGTAGAAACAGTTGCAGCAGTAAGGCGCACCATCGTTTGTGGCGGTAGCCAATGTCAGCACGTGGTGGCGGCTGATAAATCGCTCTATTTTCTTATCTATCTGCATACTATTATCTCTTTCTTTTCTTCTCTTGCTTGCTTGGCTTTGACTCCTCTGCGGGTTGCTCCGCGGGCTGCTCAACGGGGGCAGGTGTAGGGTTTACCACAACGCTATCCAACTGTGTTACAATCATATCGGGTGTCGCAGTACCGTTCAACTCGGCCACGATGCGGTCGCGAATAACCTCAAAAGCCTCCTTATTCTGCTTGGCGATTGGCTCGGCTGGCTCCTGCGGTACCTTTAGCGGGTCAATATTTACGCCATTTTTCCAAATACGGTAGTCGAGATGGGGGCCTGTAGATGTTCCCGTGCTACCAACGTAGCCGATGAGCTGGCCCTGCGATACGCGCGAGCCCTGCTTAATACCCTTGGCATAGCCGCTAAGGTGCAAATATCCCGTGACAAGATTACCTGCATGTTTGATTTTCAGAGTGTTACCTCCGCCGCCGCCCCAGCCTTTGAATGTAACGACACCATCGGCTACGGCGTGTACAGGTGTTCCCTTGGGTGCTGCGTAATCTACTCCGAGGTGCGGACGATATACTCGATGCACGGGGTGCAGACGCGAACGCGAGAAACGCGAACTGATGCGCGAGAACTTTAGCGGAGCCTTCAGCAACTGCTTGCGAAGAGATGCACCGTCATACTCCCAATATTGAATCTTGTCACCCTGCTTGAACGGAATGGCATATACGTCTTTACCGCCGTGGTTGAACTTCGCTCCCCACACGCGACCAATGCCAACGTGTGTAGTGTCGATAAGTTTCTCGTCGTATATTACGGTGAAGTGATCCCCCTTCTGTATGCCGAAGAAATCTACGGTCCACTGGTAAATATCCTCCAGTTCGGCCGCCAACGCATAGGGCAGGCTGTCGCGCATAATGGCACCCCACAACGATGACTCAATAACCGAAGAGCGCATCTGACGACGTACGGTAACATCCTTCTCGCCAGTCTCAACTGTGATAGAGTCGTTGCGGAAACCGAATACTACATACTCAATAACATCCTTTTCGTAAACAAAATAGTCGAGCTTATCCACGCCCATAGAGTCCTTGGCAATAAATGCGGTGTATGGGCGGTCGGCCTTAATCTTGTTTAGCGGAAAGACATCTTTCGCTACCTTGTCCAACTTGTCAACCGTTACGGCTGATACTCCGTAGCGAGCGAGAATCTTACCGAGTGTTTCGCCCTGATTGATAGAGCCGTTTTCGGTATGATAGTTGTCGGCAATGATGCCGTAGAGAATGGTATGTTGTGGCTCTTGAGCCTCCTGTTCGATGTTCTCTTCTGAACGGTTGCTGCGGCACGCTATGGGCGCAAGCATCAGAAGTATAAGCGTAAATTTAATTAAATGTCTCATAATAGTACAAAATTAGTAAAAATATTAGATATTTATGATGAATTTAAATCAAAAGCAGCCAAAAAGATAAAAAAAACGAAGTTGGCGTTGGATTGTTGCAAATAAATGGCTATCTTTGACCAGAATGTGTAATTATGCGCATTGCTCAACGGCCGTGCGTACGAAATTAACCATCCCTGAACGCTATGAGCTTCCTAATGAAATTATTATCATATCCATATCAAATGGTGATATCTATTCGCCATTGGATGTTTAATTGCGGGTTGCTCAAGAGCGAGAAATTCAATACTCCCGTCATCTGCGTTGGAAATATTACGGTTGGCGGTACGGGTAAAACCCCGACAGCCGAGATGATTGTTGACTATATGAAGGACCACTACAAAGTGGCTGTTCTTTCACGTGGATATGGTCGTCGTACGAAGGGCTATCTGGAGGTCAAAAGTACATCTTCTTATCGCGATGTGGGTGATGAGCCTCTGCAGATAAAACTTAAATATCCCGATGCGCTTGTTGTCGTATGCGAGAAGCGCGTTGAGGCTATACGTCGTATTGAGGCGGAGCATCCGGAGGTAAACCTCATCGTTATGGACGATGGTTTCCAGCACCGCTATGTCGAGCCGCGTATCAATGTGGTAATTGTCGATTCTACGCGCCCCTTCTACGAGGATGATTATCTGCCCGCTGGCACGCTACGCGATAAACCCGAGTCGTTGGATCGTGCACACTACTTCATCGTAACGAAGTGTCCCAAGGATATGTCGCCGCTTGATCAGCGCGTATGGCGTATGAACTTGCAAAAGATTGCTTATCAGCGAGTTTATTTCACTCGTGTAGTACCTACGCCACCCATTGCGCAGTTCCCCACAAACAATACTCTTAAACCGGGTGATGAGGTTATCGTTATGTCGGGTATTGGTAATCCGAAGGCCTTTGTGTCGGGTGTGAAGAAGAGTTATAACGTAGTAGGTACGATTACTTATCCCGACCATCACGTCTATTCGGTGTCGGATATTGAGCGCATCGTGGCTCAACTGAAGAAGTTCCCCAACGCGATGTTGCTAACGACGGAGAAAGATGTTGTTAAGTTGCGCCGTAGCCGCCGTGTGCCTGACGTTATGCGCGAGAGATTGTTCTATCAGCCCGTGAAATTGGAGTTCCTTGAGGGTTCGGATAGTGATTTCCTCGGTACGTTGAAGAGCGATTTGGAGGGTAAGTTGCATTTGGACCCCCTGCCTAAAAAGTAGAGTAATTAAAAATAAAGAGATATGGTAAATAAAGTGATTTTGGTAGGAAACGTGGGTGTTGATCCCGAGGTGCGTACTACCGAGTCGGGCGTGAAGGTTGCTCGTGTGCGTTTGGCTACTACGGAGCGTATCTACAACCGCCAGACAAACGAGAATACAGAACTTACAGAGTGGCATACTATCACATTGTGGCGCGGTTTGGCCGATGTTGTGGACCGCTATGTTCGTAAGGGTAGCCAGCTCTATATCGAGGGCCGTCTGCGTACACGCGAGTGGACCGATAAGGATAATATCAAGCGTTACACTACGGAGATTATGGCCGATGAGATGAAGTTGCTCGGTCGTCGTGCGGATAATCAGCAGGCGGGTGCGCCTATGGGTGGCCAGCAGGGTTACTCGCAGCAGCAGGGAGGCTATTCTCAAAATGCGGGCGGTTATCAGCAGAGTGAGCAGTATGTTCCTCAGTCGCAGCCAGCACCTGCTGCAACAATTCCTGCGCCGCAGGATGATCCAGATGACCTTCCATTTTAATACATCAAAAAAGGCTACCATTTTGGTAGCCTTTTTATTTACTCTATCTCACATTTAATACACTCAATACCTACGCGCTTGAGAAGATTCAATCCATCCTCCGAGCGATAGTCGTCACAATATACCACACGCTTGATACCCGCTTGAATGATGAGTTTCGAGCACTCAATGCAGGGCGCAGCCGTAATATATAAGGTAGATCCGTCGCAGTTGTTTGCACTCTTGGCCACCTTGGTTATGGCGTTTGCCTCGGCGTGCAGAACGTAGGGCTTTGTCTTGCCCGTAACCTCATCCTCGCAGATATTCTCAAAGCCCGAGGGCGTGCCGTTATAGCCGTCCGAGATAATCATCTTATCCTTGTCAATCAACGCACCCACCTGACGACGAACGCAGTATGAGTTCTCGGCCCACACGCGCGCCATACGCAGGTAGCGCATATCGAGTTGTCGTTGTTTCTCCTCTTCGTATCCCATAGTGGTATTGTTTAGGTGGCGGTTTTGGTCGCCGCCACCGTAATATTACATATTCTTACCGTGGCACTGCTTGTACTTTTTGCCGCTTCCGCAGGGGCAAGGGTCGTTACGGCCAACCTTCTTCTCAACCTTGATAGGTGCGGGCTTCGACTTCTCGGCCTGACCTGCTGCCGCAGCTGCCGCCATACGCGATGCCTGCAACTTGTTTACATCAACCTTTGCCTTCTGCTGGCGCTGCTGCTGAACAGCATCGGGATTGTTCTCGCGAACGGGGATATATGACTTATTCAAGATTGAAAGTGCCTCGCGGTTAACCTTGAGCAACATCTTCGAGAAGAGGTTGTATGACTCGAGCTTGTAGATCAACAACGGATCCTTCTGCTCATACTGTGCATTCTGTACGCTCTGGCGCAACTCGTCCATCTCGCGCAAGTGCTCACGCCAAGCATCGTCGATAGTGGTGAAGAGCACAATCTTCGAGAAGACCTTGTAAATCTCCTGACCATCGGTATCCTTGCAACGCTGCAACTCAACGGGAACGTGGAATCCGAGGTGACCATCGGTTATGGGGAAGTGGATTGTGCGGTCCATAGTGAGCTCGTTATCTTTGTAGATGGCCTCCATAGTGTTGCGAACAGTGTCGGCAACAGCCTTCTGGCGACGAGCGAAGAGAGTACGCAAATCCTCTACGATCCACTCTACAATCTCCTTGGGCTTTGCGGCGTTGTACTTAGCCTCGTCGAATGAGGGCTGCAATGCCACCTCACGGATAAGCTCGAATGAGAATGACTCGAAGTCCATACCCTCGTGTGACTCCATAAAGTTCTCGGCGAAGTCGTACATAATATTGTTGAGGTCAATCTCAATCTGCTCGCCGTAGAGAGCGTGGCGACGACGTGTGTATATAACCTCACGCTGTGAGTTCATCACATCATCGTACTCCAACAGACGCTTACGGATACCGAAGTTGTTCTCCTCCACCTTCTTCTGTGCGCGCTCGATAGCCTTGGTCATCATCGGGGCCTGAATAACCTCACCCTCCTGAATACCCATTCTATCCATCAACGAAGCAACGCGCTCCGAGCCGAACAGACGCATCAAATCGTCCTCCAACGATACGAAGAACTGCGATGATCCGGGGTCACCCTGACGTCCCGCACGACCACGCAACTGACGGTCCACGCGGCGGCTCTCGTGACGCACCGTACCAATAATAGCCAAACCGCCTGCCTCCTTAGCCTCGGGCGAGAGCTTGATATCGGTACCACGACCTGCCATATTGGTAGCGATGGTTACCTGACCTACGCGACCTGCCTCGGCAACAACCTGTGCCTCGAGCTGGTGCTGCTTGGCGTCCAATACGTTATGCTTGATGCCGCGTAACTTAAGCATACGGCTCAACAACTCTGAAATCTCGACAGATGTTGTACACACCAATACGGGACGCTTAGCCTCCACAAGGCGTACAACCTCGTCAATAACGGCGCTATACTTCTCGCGCTTGGTCTTGTAAATCAAATCCTCGCGGTCGTCACGCAAGATAGGACGGTTGGTAGGAATTACCACAACATCCAACTTATAGATGTTCCAGAACTCCGATGCCTCGGTCTCGGCTGTACCTGTCATACCAGCCAACTTGTGGTACATACGGAAGTAGTTCTGAAGTGTAATAGTAGCGAATGTCTGCGTAGCAGCCTCCACCTTCACGCGCTCCTTGGCCTCGATAGCCTGATGCAAACCGTCAGAGTAACGGCGGCCGTCAAGAATACGACCTGTCTGCTCATCGACAATCTTAACCTTGTTGTCCATCACAACATACTCCACATCCTTCTCGAACATTGAGTAGGCCTTCAAGAGCTGGTTTACGGTGTGAACGCGCTCCGACTTGATAGAGTAGTCGTTGATGATAGCGTCCTTGCGCTGTGCCTTCTCCTCGATGGTGATGTCGCACTTCTCCAGCTCGGCAATCTCCGAGCCGATGTCGGGCAAAACGAAGAACTTATCCTCGTTGAAATACTTTGACAACACCTCGTGGCCCTTGTCGGTAAGCTCCACCGAGTGCAACTTCTCGTCAATTACGAAGTACAAGTCGTCGGTAATCTCAGGCATACGACGGTTGTTGTCCTGCATATAGATATTCTCGGTCTTCTGGAACTGAACCTTGATACCCTGCTCAGAGAGGAACTTAATGATAGGCTTATACTTGGGAAGTCCCTTGTGTGCACGGTAGAGCAATACGCCACCCTCGTCGGGCTTACCCTCCGAGAATAGACGGCGAGCCTCGGCAACAAGGCCTGTAACCATATTCTTCTGAATGCTGTAGAGGTGCTCGATGGCGGGACGGTAGTTCTCAAACATCTGGTCATCACCCTTAGGTACGGGACCAGAGATGATAAGCGGAGTACGAGCATCGTCAATCAATACAGAGTCAACCTCATCGACGATAGCGTAGTGGTGCTTGCGCTGTACCAAATCCTTGGGCGAAGATGCCATATTGTCACGCAAGTAGTCGAAGCCGTACTCATTGTTTGTACCGAATGTGATGTCGGCCAAGTATGCCTTGCGACGAGCCTCTGAGTTGGGCTGGTGCTTGTCAATGCAATCTACCGACAGACCGTGGAACTCATACATTGGGCCCATCCACTCCGAGTCACGACGTGCCAAGTAGTCGTTCACGGTTACTACGTGAACGCCCTTGCGAGCCAACGCGTTAAGGAATACGGGAAGTGTAGCAACCAATGTCTTACCCTCACCCGTAGCCATCTCGGCAATCTTACCCTTGTGCAATACTACACCACCGAAGAGCTGTACGTCGTAGTGAATCATCTCCCACTTAAGGTCGTTACCGCCAGCGGTCCAGTGTGTTGCATAGATAGCCTTATCACCCTCGATTGTCACAAAATCCTTGTGAGCAGCCAAATTGCGGTCGAAGTCGTTAGCTGTAACCACAACAGTCTCGTTCTGCGTGAAACGGCGAGCCGTATGCTTGATAATAGCGAAAGCCTCGGGCAGAATCTCGTCCAACTGCTGCTCAATCTTCTCGTCGATACGCTTTGTGGTAGTCTCAATATCCTTTGAAATCTTCTCCTTCTCCGAGAGTGAGATGCCAGCCTGCTCCAACTTTGCCTTCTGCTCTACGATGTGTGCCTCGTCGGCTGCAATAAAGTCGGCAATGCGCTTCATCAAAGCGGCACTATGCTCACGCAACTCGTCGTTAGAGAGTCGCTCGATAGAAGGATAGACCTCCTTAATCTTGCGAACGTAAGGCTCAATCTGCTTACGATCCTTATCGGCCTTTGAGCCGAAGAAGAGTTTGATAACGTTACTTAAAATATCCATTGTTTTATGTTTTATATTCTTCTTAAGATTCAATAATCCTACAAATGTAATATTTTTTGCGCAAACGGCAAAATATTACACCTCAATGGATTCAATATTTCGAGATTTGTGGATTTTATGCTAAAAAAAGAGCTCTTTGCACCTACTCCTCATCGTCGGGAACGTCGTTTACGAGGCTTTGAGAGCAACTGTTGAGAATGCGCTTACCAATGGGGCAATTCTCGCACAAACGGTCGCGGCAATACTCAAACGAGAGTTGCAACAATGCCTGACTGTCGAATGCCGTGCGAGCCAATGGGCCATAGCTATTCCATTGTGCGATAATAGAGTTCTTCTCGGCGGGAAGATCCTCCAAAAGGGATAGTGCACGTGAGCGCAACTTCTCATTTTCGGTGTAGGCCGAGTAGGCAAATTGCATCTGCGCCACGAGGTTGATAGCCAGCAGGTCGGTCTTCGTGCGGCCCATACGCTTGGCTACGGTGCGCGATGTCTTGGCGGGAGTGTAGTGCGTGAGCCAATAAGGGAGCGTTTCGCAGCTAAACATCTCATAGACATCGTTTCCCGTGCTGCACATCAGCATACGGTCCATCATATCGCGCGTATGTGTCAAGAAATTAGCAATCTGCGAGAGACGCAGGATAGGATGGTTGTTGGGATAAATCTTTGTGAGTTTCCACTCTGCGGCGCGCATAGGAGTGATTGAGTATTTCGTTGCGAGATACTCGAAATTGCGCTTTAGGTCAAGGATATACGTGTCGTGAGGGTATATCTCCAGCAGGCCTGAGGCACCGATGAGCATCGCCTCAATGTTTTGCGGTACCTGTCTTTCGCGCAGAATGATAGCATAGCTCACGCGGTGAGCCAGAGTAGTAAATGCCTCTTTGTTATCCACACCGCCCATCGTGCGGAGCAGCATAACGTAGAATGTTTGAGGCCAATTTTCGCCACACTCTTTGTATATGGCGTTGATGTCGCGATTTTTGCGCTCAAGGCGCTCAAAACCGAGCTTCGTGTATATTTCAAGTTGTTGCAGTCGTCCACGTGAGGAGAGATAACCACCACAGCCGAAGTACGAGGCTCCGGCTTGCAGGCGGTTTAATTGTCGTTTTTTCTCCTCCATAACGCGGGGTACGATTACAATAGATTCAACTCTAACAGAGCCTCCTCGCTCATCATACTCTTGTCCCAAGGTGGCTCGAATGTGAGTATGATATTCACAGAGCTAACGCCCGCAACCTTGCCAACCTGCGTGTTGATGTCGTCGATAAGCATATCGGCCATCGGGCAGTTGGGGGCAGTCAGAGTCATACGTATGTTTGCTACGCCTTCGGGATCGAAATCTATCTCATAGATAAGACCTAAGTCGTAGATGTTTACGGGTATTTCGGGATCGTAGATGTTCTTCAGCGTGAGAACGATCTCGTGCTCCACTTTCAAAATCTCTTCCGGTGTCATATTTGTTATTTGCTATGCTTTGGCGTTGAAGGCCAATGCGTACATCTTCATCTGTTTAATCATTGCCACAAGACCGTTGCTACGTGTGGGCGAGAGATTCTCGCCAAGGCCGATGGCATCAATAAAGTAGAGTTCCAAATCGAGAATCTCTTGCGGTGTGCGGCCGTTCATCACGCGGATTAGCAGCGCAATGATACCCTTTGTGATGATTGCATCGCTATCGGCGGCAAAGTAAACCTTTCCATCCTCAAGACGCGCATCAACCCATACGCGCGATTGGCAACCCTTGATGACATAGTTGTCTGTGCGGTGTTCGTCAGCAATGGCAGGCAGGGTATCGCTCAGCTCAATCAGGTAGTCGTACTTGTCCAACCACTCGTCGAAAACTGAAAACTCCTCGATAATATCCTCTTGAATTCTATCTGTCATATCTTGCTTAGTATAAAATCGTTAACTCTTCACCCTCGGCTGCCGTTGGTGTTGTTATGCCCATCAATGCCGCGAGGGTAGTGGCCAGCGAGGTCATATCCACCTTCTCGTTGCGCTGCGCAGCCTTAACCCCACCTCCGAAGATAATCAATGGTACGTTGGTGTCGTAGCGATACATCGAACCTGATGCAGAGCGTGTCTTGTCGCGCTCCTCAATCCAACCGGGCATAAGATTTATGATTACATCGCCCGAACGGCGAGGGTAGAATCCATTCTGCATCTTGCGGCCATATCCTGCACCGAAGTAGCTGTTGCGCATAGCCTCCGAAGATATGGCGTGCGATACGCCACGTAGCTGCATAACGAAAGTTGCTACGTCGTACTGCATATCAGCAAGCGATAGGCCCTTGCTCTCAATAAGGTTGTGGTTCAGGTAGATAACGCGGTCTATAATGCCCAATATCCACTCGCCATTGCCGTGCTTTGAGCCTATGTAGGCGTTGGTGATAACCTCGGCCTGACGTACATTAAAGCGCTCACGTTCTGCGTTGGGCTGATTGTACGATGGGCTTGTGCCGTGGTCAGAGGTGAGCGTAATGAGCACCTGCTCCGGCTCTCTCACTTGCGCCAAAAGGAAGGTGATGAAATCGCTCAAATCACGATCCAAACGATAGAGCATATCCTCGTACTCGACCGACTCGGGACCGTAGCGATGGCTGATATAGCGGGGAACGTCAAGTATGATGTTCAATACATCGGCAACCTCGTCCTGTCCCATCTCGCTCTTGGCGATCACCTGCTTGGCAAAGGCCAATGTAGCGCTGTTACCTGCGGGTGTGTAGCACAACTGGTCGAACTCGTCGCTGACGTGTGCTCTGATATTCAAATCCTTATCGGTGATAAAATCAATGCGCTTATTGTTCTTGCTCTTAATGCCTTCGATAACATTTACCTGCGAGTTGAGGTAATCGTCATAAGGCAACAGTGGCTCCCAGCGCTTCTGTATGTAGCTGAAGTTGATAAGCTCGCGGTTATATGTAGTAATCCACTGTGGCAACTCTTTGGTGTAGTATGACGATGTTGTCCACGCCGACTGCAAGGTCTCCATCCAATAGACCTCGCCCGAGTGGCCCGCCATAACGATAGCTGATGTAGGCTCGATAGCGATTGTGGCTACGCGGCTTTTGTCGTTGTACTCTTTCGCTGCATCTGCAAGCGTCTGTGCCGAGAGGTTGCGGGGGGAGTAGTTACCCGAGCCTCCGCTGTAGTTTATGCTCTGCTCCTTCTTGTCGTATATAAGGTCTATCTGCTTGTTAGTCACGTAGTCAAACCAGCGATCCGAAATCACGCCGTGCGAAGAGGGCATAGCTCCCGTAGCGATTGTAGCCAATGATACGGGCGTTGTGGTCTGCATATAGTCGTATGATGCGTTTGTGAACCACTGTCCGTTGTCTGTCAGGCGGCGGAATCCCGTGCTTGAGAAGTTTTTGGCGTAGCGCTCCACGTCGTCAGCGCGCATCGAACTCGCTACGATATTTACCACCAAACGGGGCTTTGTGGCAGCCGAGGCGTTGAGTGTAGAGATGATGAGCAATGCAACGATTGCAAATATGTAGAGTGAAAAACGTTTCATAAAAATCCTATTACGGGCGCAAAAATACAAATTATAATTTATAAATAGGTCTTAAAGTACTCTTTTTCCTTGTCGAGACATATATCGGGTATCTCGTTCTGTAATAACTCACACTCCGTCAACATCTTTCTGCAAAAAGCGCGATGGGCATCGCTCTCGGGATTAAAGGGACGATGCTCGGCCGCTGCCGTAATATGCTCGATGCGCTTAATGGCATCGAGTGTGGCGCCGGAGAGTGCAGTTTGCATAAATCGCTCCCAAATATACTCCACGGCCAATGCCGATGGGTGGGTCATATCGTCGGCATAAAAACGGTAGTCGCGCAACTCGTCCATCATAATTTCGTACGATGGGAAGTAGTCTGTATTGTTGTTTTTCGCCACGATTTCCGCTATGGCAACGCGCAACGTAGCTTTACTCAATGAGTTTTGCTCCAATCCATCACCGAGGTGACGCACGGGGCTGAGCGTAAAGATAACCCTCTTGTCAGCCAGTGGGCCTTGTAGCAAGGCGTTGTAACGTTGCACAATATCCGCTGCCGAGAGCATTTCGCGAGAGAATAACCTCTGCGGTTGCTTGTGGCAGTTAGCCACCACCTCGCCGCTCTCGTGCAGGCGATAGACAAATGCCGTACCGAAGGTGATAATCACCACATTAGCCGAGGCAAGTGCCTCCGCGCCACGCCTTACGGCTTCGCTCATCTGCGAGAGTGCTATGTCAGCATCAATGTGTGACAGCGATGAGTGAAAATCGTAGTTATACCACACGCCATTAGCCTGATGCAGCTCCTGTATAGTCGGCAGGCAATCCTTGTCCTCTCTTGCGCGGTCGAAACGCTCGATGGTGCGCGCAATGGATTCGGGGTTGAACAAAATGCCCGTAGGCGCTGCGGTAGTGTTGAACTTGGCACGTTGCAGGAGCTTGGCTATGTTGTCGGCAAAGCACGAACCTAGCGATAATATCGACTCTCTATGGTCGATTTTATTCTCGAACGGACGTATCTGAATATGGGTTTGAAACTGCATATCTCTATATCTCGCTAAGCTCCAGCCAGCGCATCTCTTTTTCCTCTATCTGATTGATAATCTTGCCAATGCGTGCAGCTGCGGCCGATAACTCCTCGTGCGACAATGTGCCTGAAGAGAGTTTTTCCTCCAATTCTCTCTTCTCGTTCTCAAGTTGTGGCAATAACTTCTCCAACTCCTCCAATTCGCGTTGCTCTTTGTATGAGAGTTTGCGCTTGGCTGGTGTTACAGATGTGGGTTGCGGCTTGTTCTTCTGCGCCTTTTCGGCAGCAATCTTTGCTTGACGAGCCTCCTCTGCCTCCTGCTCCTTGACATACTCGCGGTACTCGCTATATTGTCCGACAAAATCCTTCACAACGCCACCCTCGCGGAAGATAAAGAGGTGGTCAACGGTCTTATCCAAGAAGTAGCGGTCGTGCGAAACAATAAGCAGACAACCCTTGAATGCCATCAAATACTCCTCCAACACGTTGAGTGTCAGGATGTCTAAGTCGTTTGTAGGCTCGTCGAGGATAAGGAAGTTGGGGTTGCGCATCAAAACAGTCAAAAGGTACAGACGGCGTTGCTCACCACCGCTCAAAATCTCTACGCGCTTGTTGTGTGTGTCGGGCGGGAAGAGGAAGCGGTTTAGCATAGTGGTGGCCGATACGCTGTGGCCATCCGAAGCCTCAATGGTCTCGGCTATGTCGTGAACGATGTCAAAGACGGTTTGCCCAGCCTTGAACTCCATACCTTGCTGGCGGTAGTAGCCGATGCGGAGCGTCTCGCCGCGCTCAATTTTTCCCGACTCGGGCTGTAGGTAACCGGTCATAAGGTTGAGGAAGGTACTCTTACCCGCTCCATTCTTACCTACAATGCCGACACGCTCGTAGCGCGAGAACTTATACGAAAAGTCGTCGAGCATAGTGCGCTCGCCAATGTGCAGTGTAACATCTTCGCAGTCGATAATCTTGCCACCCAGACGCGAGGTCGCAACATCTATGGTCATATCCTTACGCGCAAGCGAAACAGACGCCTTGCCCTTCAAATCGTAGAAGGCGTTTATGCGGTAACGAGCCTTGCCCGTGCGGGCCTGCGGCGTAGAGCGAATCCACTCCAACTCGCGGCGGAGCAGGTTGCGGGCTTTGTCGATATTGGCCTGCATATTGGTATATCGCTCCTCGCGCTTCTCGAGGAACTCGGAGTAGTTGCCACGATATACAAACAACTCACCTCTATCCAACTCGAAAATCGTATTGCAGACGCGGTCCAGGAAGTAGCGGTCGTGGGTAACCATCAGCAGCGTGCAACGCGATTTCTGCAAGAATGACTCTATGTACTCAATAACGTCAATATCGAGGTGGTTGGTCGGATCATCCATCACCAAAAAATCAGCCTCCTGCAACAACATCAAGGCTATAGCGGCACGTTTGGCCTCTCCTCCCGACAACTCGCCCATCGGCTGGTCCAGACGGGTGAGTTTCATAGATGACAAGACCTGCTTTATTCGCTGCTCGGCGCTCCAACCATCTACGGCATCCATTGCTGCCATTGCCTGTGCGATTTTGCGTTCGTCGCCCGATGCTATGGCCTGCTCGTAGTTGCGAATCACGTCGTAAGTATTACCTAAACGCGAATATACCTCGTCGAAGAGGGTGTTTTGAGGATTAAAGTTGATACTCTGGTCGAGAAAGGCAACCTTGATATCCTTCATAAACTTTATCTCGCCACCGCGATCCGAGGAGTCCAAACCTGCGAGAATCTTCAACAGTGAACTCTTGCCCGTTCCGTTGGGGGCAATCAGCGCAATCTTGTCGCCCTCGTTGATGTTGAACGAGATGTTGCTGAAGAGGACCTTGTCGCCGTATGATTTGCTGATATTTTCTACTTGGAGGAAGCTGGCCATATTTCTATATATATAATGTATGGCTTATTCTACTTTTTAATAATTGTCTGCTCGGCGTTGCCCTCAGCTTTGGCAGCCTTTGCTGCAGAAACCTTTATGTTGCTGACCTTGAAGGGGTGTTTTGCTGCCTTTTTAGCGGCCTGCTGGCAGTAGAGAGCTACGATGTCAGACACTGAAACCAAGCCGCCACATACGCGAAGTGTGTTGCCCATCATCGACTTACCTGTATATGGCTCAACGAGTGTCTCGTACCACGTGCAAGCCAATGCATAGCGTCCCGCGCCGTGTCCCATATGGAAGCCGTCGCGTGTCAAATCCTTGGGATAGTTGTTGATAGCCGATTTGCGCAATGACTTTACAGCTGTACCCGAGGGGACTATTCGCTCTATCTCGTCGAACTCAGCAAGCAGGATGTGAAGGCAGTTGTCGATAGCGTTGTTCATCTTCTGCTGGTCGTTGTCGTAGTGCTTGTAGTGTTTATGATTGCTATCCGATGAGTACGACCACGTCATATGCCACACCAGCTCGGCCTGCGGCTGAGCCTTTTTTACGGCCTCTATCAGACGACCAAGATAGGGCGTGTAGCTATCGTACATTCCTGAGAAACCCGAAGCCTGCTGCATAGTGATGATATCCCACTCGCCCATAGCCAAGGCGTATTGCATAGTAACCTTCTCGGGATTCTCTACCCATTTATTCTCACCAGCTTTTGAGTGGTAGAACTTATATGCAGCCTCGCTATTATCGTAGAAATTTACGTGTTGCTCCAATGTGCAGCCGCCTACATACAATCGAGCGACCTCCACATTCTTTACATTAAGATTTTCGAGTAGCGCGGGCAAATACTCCGTGCCGTCGTCGGAGAAACTGTTGCCGATGGCAAGAATACGCAATGTGCCATCATCTTTGGTTTGCGCCGTAGCCTGTGTTGCCAGCGTGAAAGATAGAATCAGGCTGATTGAGAGTATGAAAAGTCGTTTCATAGTATTAAGGTTTAGAAGTAGTTATCATACATTGACTGGCTCTTGTCGTACTTCAAGTCCTGCAATGAGCCTGCCTTTACGCCGATATGGAAATTCCAGCTCTTATAGTAGCCGAAAGGCACCCACGAGAATGACATCTGCCAGCAGTGCAGGTCGCGCGTGATGCTTACCGACGAGGTGGTGAGCTTGTTGGTGGTAATATCGTAACCTCCATTTATCGTCGCCGACATCTTGGGCGAGAAGGTGATACTTCCGTTGAAGCCGATAGTCTGCGTGACAGTGCGTTTATAACCCGTCGTGCCGTTATTGACGTAAGCCAAGTTATAGTTCACGTTGTAGTTAAAACCGAAGTTCCACGGTAACGAGAAGTCATAATACGCCTGCGACATATATTGTCGTCTAAGCATAGGATCCATCATTCCGTAGGGATCGTAGAACGGGTTTGTGTACTCGGGTGGAATGCTGTTGATGTCGTTTATAGCAGGTGCTGATGATTCGCGAGATTGGAATGAGTATCCAAAGCTCCAGCCCGTATTCATAATACGTCCTAAGTTACCTCGGCGCCAAGTGAGTTTGTCGTATCGCTTACCCTCGGGGGTAACCTCATAGGGGTCGAGCGTAGCACGCAGGTTAATACCAAACTTCTTCGAGAGGGTAGAACGCAGCGACAGCGAAATGGTCGAGAGCTTCATCGAGTCGGCGAGGAAGTTATATGATCCACCAATCGAGAAGTCGTCAATAATCTTCAACTTACGCATACCTGTAGAGTCCTGCTTGCTCAACACTTTGGCCTCCAAACTCTGCGAGAGCGTGAAGTTTAGCGATGCACTGCGACCAGACGAGGGTATGCCGTAGGCGTTGTCGGTAAAGGGCGAGTAGACCTGTGTGCGGCCAGTAGAGTCAGCCTGCACGGTCTTGAAGTAGCCATATTTCTGATTGCCGAAGTCGGGCGCATATGAAAAACTGATAGAGGGCGTAACTGTATGACGCAAAGCTTGCAACTTGAAATCCTTGTACTTCTCGCGCACCTGCCACTGTCCGTAGAAGATTGTAGACATCGAAATACCTGCGTTGTAGTCGTAGAGGCGATAGAAACCGTACTCGGGATCGAGATTCTCGAGCTGATTTGTTTCGGGATTCCACTGCTTTTCTGTCTTCTTGAAGTACCAACGCTCGGTGTAGTTGATGTTGGGAGTGATGTTGATGTAGTTCAAGAGGTTGAACGACGCCTGCACGGGAATAGAGTGCTGTACACCGTTGCGCATATTCTGCAATGTCTGGCTTGTGAAGATGTCACTCTCCTTAGCCTGCACCGAGTTGGTGAGTTTTGCAGAGTAGCTCATCGAAATCTTCTCATACCAGCGGTCCTCACCCATCTTCACCTTACGCTTCAGAGGGAAAAACTTCGAGACGTTGAACGAGACGTTGGGCAATGTCACCGACAGAGCCTGCGTCTGCGAGTTCTGCGACACGGCCATATTCATCGAGAGAGAGAATGGTGTGCCAGCCCAATTCTTCGAGTAGGCGATAGATGAGTTGGTCTGCGTAGCTAGCATATCGTTGAGCGTTGTAGCCGAGTATTTGCTATAACCACTTGACGAAAGGTTCACCGATGCCGAGAATGTCGAGCCGGGGTTGGCTTTGGCATCCTGAGAGTGTGTCCACTGCAGACGGAATGTGTTTTGGCTTACATAGTCGGGGTCGTCCTTGTCGCCCGTGCGAACGCTGGCGTAGTCGAAATTAACGCTACCCGAATATTTGTACTTTTTGACGTATCTCGATACGGCCTGCGCTTCCCACGAGCCGAGTGTGTAAAATCCTCCCGTAAGGGCGAGGTCGATATGGTCACTTAATGTGAAGTAGTAACCCAAGCCTCGCAGGTAGAATCCTCGGCGAGCCTCCTCGCCATACGTCGGCATCAAGATACCCGACTTTGGACCAGAGCTAAGTGGGAAGAAACCCTCGGGCAAGCCCAAGAAGGGAATATCAACATCCTCGATAACGAGGTGGCCTCCACCCATAATCACCTTACCGTTATCGCCGGGAATGACCTTCGCCTTCGACATATAGTAGTAGAAGTGGGGGTGGTCAGTCTGGTCGCAGGTGGTGTACATACCGTCGGCAATGTGGATAGAGTTATCCGCCATCTTCTTCACATCGTGGCCGATAAGCCATCCGTCGCCCTGCTGTGTGGCGATGCCCTTGATTTTGGCACGCTGGCTCTCGATGTTATAAGCGATGGTATCCATATTGAGCGAGGTGCCACCCTGCGTGAAGAGGGGACGTGTAACGGTAGGCTCACCGTCGATGGTATCTGCCTTTCCGTAGGCGTAGATATTCTTGCTGTCGAGGTCGATATTCATAAAATCGGCCTGCAGATTCATATTGTCGTATGTTACATCTCCCTTCTCGTAAATATACACCATCTTCTTGCGCATATCGTAGTAGAGCGAGTCTGTTGCGTGGCCCTGAATTATTCTATCGAGGCCTGAGCCCGACTTGCGACGATTTACGATAGTGTCGCCGAGGGTTGACAATGAGTCTTGGTCGATGCCTGCTACGGCCAAAATCGAATCTGCCATTTCGGCCATCTCGCGCATCTCTCTTGCACGTCGTATGCTGTCGCGCTTGAGGGTGTCCTGCTGTTCCAACTTTATGTGGCCCTTAATAAATACGGGTGCTGCGTGTAATCCGAATACGAATTGCACGAATATGAGCACAATGGCCACCGAAAGGATATATTTAACTCTTAATTTTCCCAAAATATCAATAATTTTTTGTACCTTTGCCGACAAGTCGGCAAAACCGCCCAAGATAGTGCTTTTGACCACGTTGGGTGAGGTTTTTTAACCGACAAATATAGCGTTTTTTTGCGGATTACCGATAATATTTCGGCAGTTTTTGTATGAAACATTTAGTCAGTTGCCTGCTTTTTATATTCGCCCTCGCCTTTGGCGGTGGTTTCGCACTTGCTCAAAATAATGAAGCGGGAGTGCGCGTTATTGTCATAGACGCTGGTCACGGTGGTGCGGCTTTCCCTGGTGCGGTGTATGGCGGAGTGAAGGAGAAGGATATAAATTTGGCTGTGGCGTTGAAGCTCGGAGCTCTTATCGAGAAGGAGATTCCGGGGGTGAAAGTGGTCTATACGCGTAAGACAGACATGGCCCTCGGCAAGACGTTAAATGAGGACCTTACGGCGCGTGCTGATATAGCCAATAAGGCTAATGGCGATTTCTTTATCTCGATACACGCTAATGCGGCACCCAAGGCTACCTCGGTTAGCGGTGCGGAGACGCTGATAATGGGTGAGAGCGAGAAAGAGACGCGTTATAACGAGAGTGCCTTGTATGACAACAATAAGGAGGAGTTGATTGATATGTCGGACGCCAATACGGCAGCTATGGTGCGAGCATATATTCAGAATTTGCAGTTCACATATGGCGAGTATAGTGAGATGATGGCGCGTATTATGCAGTCGAATTACCAGAAGGGTGGCCGTTCGGTACGTCCCGTTAAGCGTCAGTTGCTCAAGGTGTTGTATGCTACTGATATGCCAAGTGTATTGACCGAGTTGGGTTTTATGACCAATAAGAGTGAACTTGCATATATGAGTTCGGAAAAAGGTCAAAATGCCTATGCCCGTATGCTCTGCAATGCGGTTAAGGAGTATGTGGGGCATATCAATCGTTTGGCGGGAGTTGCAACGACATTTGTTGAGCCTGCGGAGGAGCCAGCACCCGTTGTAGAGGAGAAGCCTATGGTTGAGCCCCAAGAGGTTGAGCCCGAGAAGAAGGTGGAAGAGGCTACGGTGAGCGATGGCTATGCCATTCAGTTGCTGGCTTCGGATAGGAAGATTAAGACTTCGGATTCGCAGTTTAAGACTTATCGCAATAAGGTGGCTTGCTACATTGGCAGCGGCAAGTTGAAGTACAAATATTGCTATGGCAATTTTGCTACGCGCGCCGAGGCGCAACGTAAGTTGTCGGAGGTGAAACGTACCTTCAAGGATGCCTTTGTGGTGCATTACAACGGTGAAAACATTGTAAAATAAATTGAAAACGAAAAACAAAATGATATGAGAAAAGAGTTAAAAGTTGGAATTTTTGCAGTCCTCGTTCTGATTGTGGGATGGGGCGTGGTACGATACCTTAAGGGGTCGTCAGTATTTAGTAAGACAAATACTTATTATGCTTACTACGAGCAGGTTAGTGGCCTTCAGCCCGCATCATATGTCGTATTGTATGGCGTAAAGGTGGGTTCGGTTACAAATATTACACTTGACGAGAATCCCTCGAAGGGTGTTGAGGTGGAGTTTACCGTTGATAAGCGCTACAAGATTCCCGTAGATTCAAAGGCCAAGATTTTCAGCGATGGTATTATGGGTGGCAAGGCTATCGATATCGAGTATGGTAGCTCGGCGGAGTATATCGCAAACGAGGGTACTATCCAGACAGCTACAAGTACCGATCTTTTTGAGATGGCGGGTTCGGAGATTGATTTCCTGAATGAGAAGATTGCTTCAGTTGTTGAGGGCCTTAATGTTACGCTTGAGAATGTTAATAAACTTATTGCAGCCAACACCGAGAGCCTGACAAGCATTATGACAAACGTAAATGGTGTTACAGGCAACGTTAATACTATGCTCGCCAAGGAGCGTGAGCACCTGGAGGAGGCGTTGGCATCTCTCAGCAAGTTCTCAAAGAGCCTGGGCGATAATTCGGAGCAGGTAGGTGGTATTATCAATAACCTTGATAAGTTCTCTGGCCAGCTTGCTGAGGCTGACCTTGTGGCAGAGTTGGAGCATTTGGTTGGCGAGATAAATGGCATTTTGGCATCTGTGAAGGATGAGAATGGTAGCGTAGGTAAGTTGTTGAACGATGGAAACTTGTATAACAACCTTACTGCAGCGAGTGATAATTTGTCAACTTTGTTGGCTGATTTGCAGGAGAATCCTCATCGTTATATAAATATTGCTGTGTTTGGCTCTAACCCCACAAAGAAGGTGGAAAAGGCAAAGGCAAAGGCTGAGAAGAAGGCTATCAAGCGTGCTGATGAGTTGGCAGAGAAACAGCACGAGCAGCAGATGAAGGAGTTGGAGCAGGCCGAGTAAAGTTGTGAGAGATGATTTATCCTGCAAATTTTGAGCAGAAGATAGGCTTCGACCGTCTGCGTGAGCAGGTTACGGCTATGTGCAGTATGCAGGCTGCGCGCGAGATTATCGCTGGCGAGAAGTTCTCTACTTCGCGTGCCGAAATTGAGCGCAAGCAGGATATTGCCGACGAGATGCGTACACTGCTTATGCTCGATCCCGATGCGCCACGCGACGAGTTTCCCGATATGGAGGGTGTGCTGGCCAAGATTGGCGTTGAGGGTGCATTTCTTACCACCGAGGAGGTTGTAGTGTTGCGCCGTGCGCTGACTGCTGTCGGAAATATGGTCGGCTTTGTAATGAATCGCCCGGAGGAGAAGTATCCCCGCCTGCGCAAACGTAGCGAGAGTGTATGTGTCTTCCCCGACGTTGTACGCCGCATAAATCAGCTTGTGGATGACGAGGGGCAGATACGTGATGGTGCCTCGCCGCAGCTGGTTGTGATTCGTCGTTCGATACGCGAACACGAGGGGCAGGTGTCGAAGCGACTGAATCAGGTTTTGAACAACGCCAAGCGTGCAGGTATCGTGGATGCTGATGCGATGATTTCTATCCGCGATGGCCGCGCCGTTATTCCCGTGTCGGCTGGAAATAAACGTAAATTGAATGGTTTTATCCACGACGAGTCGGCTACGGGTAAGACATTCTATATTGAGCCCGTTGAGGTTGTCGAGTTGAATAATCAGCTCAAGGAGTTGGAGTATGCTGAGCGTCGCGAGATTGTGCGCCTGCTGACCGAGTTTTCCGAGGAGGTGCGCCCCGATGCAGAGCCTATTGCTCCGGCTGGAGAGTATTTGGCCGAGATGGACGCGGTGCGAGCCAAGGCGCGTTGGGCCATCGAGAATGGTGCAGGTAAGCCCATTGTTTCGACCGATGACCGTCTGGTGTTACGCCACGCTTTTCATCCCTTGTTGGCGCAGACCTTGAAGCGCGAGAAGAAGGAGTTGGTGCCGCTGGATATGCAACTCGATAAGCAGAAACATATCCTGGTTATCTCGGGTCCGAATGCTGGTGGTAAGTCGGTCTGTCTGAAGACTACGGGTATGGTGCAGTATATGTTCCAATGCGGATTCCCCGTTACGGCGGGCGAGATGAGCGAGTTGCCCATATTCGAGAGTATATGTTTGGATATTGGCGATGAGCAGTCGATGGATAACGACCTCTCGACCTACTCTTCGCACTTGATGAATATGAAATCGACGTTGCAGGCTGCATCGCCACGCACGTTGGTTTTAATTGACGAGTTCGGCTCGGGTACGGAGCCTGTAATCGGTGGTGCTATTGCCGAGGCAATCTTGGAACGACTGTTAGAGAGGGGTTGCTATGGTGTGATTACCACGCACTACTCAAATATTAAATACTACGCAACGGGTACGGAGGGCATTGCCAATGGAGCTATGATGTTCGATGTGCAGAATATCCGCCCGCTCTTTAAGTTGGAGATGGGTAAGCCGGGTAGCTCGTTTGCCGTTGAGATTGCCCGCAAGATTGGCCTTCCCGAGGATATTATCCGCTCGGCAAGCGATAAGGCGGGTAGTGACCATATCAACTTGGAGCGTCAGTTGCGCGAGATTGCACGTGATAGACGTTACTGGTCGCAGAAGCGTGACCGCATACGTATGACCGACCGCAAAGTTGAGGAGTTGGAGTCGAGCTATGCGGAGCAACTCTCGCGTATCAAGGAGGAGCGCAAGGAGATTTTGCAGAAGGCGAAGGCTGGGGCGCAGCAACTTATTGCCGATGCCAATCGTCAGATTGAGAATACAATCCGAACTATCAAGGAGGCACAGGCCGAGAAGGAGCTTACGCGCTTGGCACGCCGCGAATTGGACGATTTCAAGACTACGGCAGTTGAGAGTGCCGAGTCATCGTTCGATGGCGAGAAGGTGGAGCGCGAGATGGAGCGCCTAATGCGCCGCAAGGTACGCCGCGAGGAGGATAAGAAGCGTCGTGGTCAGGCCGTTGAGGAGAAACCCGCAGAGGCTGTACCAGCGCCAAAGCCTATTGAAGTGGGCTCAAAGGTGCGCATCGCAGGGCAGGAGGTGCCGGGTGTGGTGCAGAGTATCAAGGGCCGTAAGGTGCAGGTGGCATTTGGTCAGATACTCACCACGGTGGATAAGGATAAATTGGTTGTGGTATCAAATGCCGAGTATAAGAAGTCTGTAAAACCTGTTACGCCACGTACGGTTGTATCGGTGGATATATCGTCGCGTAAGCTCAATTTCCGCGATAGCGTGGATGTGCGCGGTATGCGAGCCGTTGAGGCGTTGGAGGTGGTACAGGACTTGGTGGACGATGCGCTGATGGTTGGCGTTAGTGGCGTAACTATTCTGCACGGTAAGGGAACGGGTGCGCTGAAGGAGGAGATTCGTCGTTATCTGCGCTCTATACCCGAGGTGGCTACGGCTGCCGATGAGCACGCTGATCGTGGTGGCGCAGGAATTACAGTGGTGAGATTCCATAATAATTTATAAGTAAGACCTTCGGTTCTCCAACTTTTGGAGTCGCAAGACAAAATTAACAAAAAGAGATAATACTCAAAAGTAAATAATGAAATATCGTCTTTCGGACATAGCACGTATGTGTGGCGGTGTGCTGCACGGCAAGGATTCGATGGTGGGTGATGTTGTCACCGACTCGCGTCGTTGTGCCTTTGGAGATGGTGCTATGTTTGTGGCGATGCGTGGTGCAAACTACGATTCGCACGACTATGTGGGCGATATGTACCAGCGAGGTGTAAGAGCCTTTTTGGTTGAGCGAGAGATTGCCCTGCCCGAGGATGCAGGATATATATGCGTGGAGAACGCCTTGGAGGCTCTGCAATGTCTTGCGGCGGCACATCGTGCAACGTTTAAGGGCAAGGTGGTAGGCATTACTGGCTCCAATGGCAAGACTATGGTCAAGGAGTGGATGGCGCGCGCATTGCCTGCGGGCGTGAAGATTTTTGTCTCGCCGATGAGTTATAACTCGCAGTTGGGAGTAGCTCTGTCGCTATTGATGATTGAGGGCGACGAGGAGGTGGCCTTGATTGAGGCTGGTATATCGGAGGTAGGCGAGATGGCACGCCTTGAGCGAATGATACGCCCCGATGTGGTGCTGATGACATCTATTGGCGATGCGCACCAGAGTAATTTCGAGAACGTTGCGCAGAAGGTCGGCGAGAAGATGATACTCGCTCGTAGAGCAAAGACATTTATATATCATAGTGCGTATAGCGATATAACTTCGGCATTGAATCTTCTGCCGAGCGATTGCGAGGTCGTTGATGCGGCACGTGTTGATGCCGAGGAGTTACCTGCGTGCAATGAGGCTCTGCGTGTTGATGCGCAGGAGGTCAAGACTTTATGTAAGGTGCTGGGATATGATGTGCCCAAGCTCTCTCCAAGTGATGTGGCTATGCGTTTGGAGGTTAAGGAGGGCATTGAGGGCTCGACGATTATCAATGATTCATATAACTCCGATATAAATTCGCTTGCATTGGCGCTTGATACTCTTCGTAGCGTAGCGTTGGGCGGTAATACTACGGTTGTGATTTCGGATATTTTGCAGAGCGGTATGAGCGACGAGGAGCTATACTCACGCGTTGCACAACTTGTGGCCCACGCAGGGGTAGATACACTTGTCTGCATTGGCGAGCGCATAAAGCCTTACGTTGGAGTATTTGCCTGCAAAACGCGATATTACGCTTCAACAGAGGAGTTTATGCGTGCTTTGTCGCACGAGGATATTGCTGGCCGTACCATTTTGCTGAAGGGTAATCGCCGTTCGCATTTCGAGCGTGTGTGCCATAGTTTGGAGCGTCGTAGCCACACAACGGTGCTGGAGGTGAATCTCGATGCGATGACGCATAATGTCGGTTATTTCCGCCGTCATCTGCCGATGAATCACCGCCTTGTGGCGATGGTTAAGGCCCATAGCTACGGCTCGGGAGATGTCGAGGTGGCGCAACTCTTGCAGCGCTTGGGCGTGAGCTATCTCGCGGTAGCCTTTGCTGACGAGGGTATCGTCTTGCGAGAGAAGGGTATCACGATGCCTATCGTGGTGCTGAATGCCGATGCGGGCAGCTTCGATAAGATGGTGGCTTATTCACTTGAGCCCGAGATATATAGCTTCCACTCGTTAGAGGATTTTATGCGCTCGGTGGAGCGTTATGGCGCGCACAACTATCCCGTTCACATCAAGTTGGATACAGGTATGCACCGCTTGGGCTTTGTGGAGCAGGAGGTGGATAACCTGATAGATATTTTGAGCCGTAATCGCAGCGTTCGTGTTGCTACAATTTTTGCGCATCTCGCGTGTGCAGATGATACTACGCAGGACGATTTCACACGTCAGCAGATAGCTCTGTTCGGCGCTATGAGCAGTCGCATAGCCGCGGCTCTACCATACGATGTTCTGCGTCATACGGCTAACTCGGCGGCCATTGAGCGTTTCCCCGAGGCGGCGTTTGATATGTGCCGTTTGGGATTGGGTTTGTATGGTTACGGATATAGCCACAACGAGGAGCTGAAGCCCGTTGCTACGCTTAAAACTCGCATAGTACAACTGCGCAAGCGCGCCAAAGGCGAGAGTATAGGTTACGGACGTTCGCAGGTGCTGGAGCGCGATAGCGTGATTGCAACTATCCCCATTGGATATGCCGATGGTCTGGACCGTCACCTGAGCGGAGGTCGCTGGGCGATGCTTGTGGCTGGACACGCGGCACCGACTGTGGGGCGCATCTGTATGGATAGCTGTATGATTGATGTTACGGATATTGAGGGTGTTAAGGAGGGTGATGAGGTTGTAATCTTCTCGCCTGCGAAGGGTAATACCCTCGAAGATATGGCCGATGTGCTGGGTACAATCTCATACGAGATAATGACTTCGGTGTCGGCGCGTGTTAAACGAATTTACGTTAGAGAATAATGGCCGAAAAGGGTATATTATATATGATTCCGTGTCCGATATCGGATCAAACGGAAGTTTACGATGTGGTGCCAGAGGCAAACCGTCGCGTGATTGACTCGCTCGACTATTTTATTGTCGAGAATGTCCGTTCGGCGCGCCGTTTTTTGTCAAAGGCGGGTATTCAGCGCAAGATAGATGAGTTGGAGTTCGTTGAACTTAACGAGCACACCATAGCAGGTCAGGCTGTGGAGGCGATGATAAAGCCTTTGCTGGCGGGTCGCTCGGCGGGTGTTATCTCGGAGGCGGGTGTGCCAGGTGTTGCCGACCCCGGAGCGTTGGTTGTTGAGGCGTGCCATCGTAAGGGTATTCGTGTGGTGCCATTGGTTGGCCCTTCGTCTATATTGCTCGCTATGATGGCGTCGGGACTCAATGGCCAATCATTTGCATTTAACGGCTACCTGCCCGTAAAGCCGCCCGAGCGTAGCAAGGCTATTAAGGCGCTGGAGCGTAGAGCCCACGTAGAGCATCAGTCGCAGATTTTTATCGAAGCGCCTTATCGCAACGTGAAGCTGATGGAGCAGATGTTGCAGGTGTGCGCAGTGGAGACAATGCTGACAGTGGCGTGTGATATCACCTCGCCCGAGGAGCTTATCGTAACGCGCAGTGTGGCGCAGTGGCGTAAGAGTGGTGTGCCTGATATTGCCAAACGACCTACCATATTTATTATAGGATAGGTTGGGCATACAATTTGCGCCATAGATATTAGAAATAATGATAAAACATATAGATATGACAGACAAGAACATTAAGGATCAGGACGTTACAGAACAGCAGGGCTTCAACGAGGCTGAAGGCTCACCATCGTGCGAGGGTGCATCGTGCGCCAATATGGCAGATGACGAGCAGCAGGCTACTGACACAATGGCAGAGGGGTCGTCAGCCGAGGAGCAGAACACTGCGGAGCCTACACCCGAGGAGATTATTGCCGTATGGCGAGATAAATATATGCGTTTGCAGGCAGAGTTCGACAACTATCGTAAGCGTACTTTGCGCGAGAAGATGGACTTGGTGGCAAGCGGCGGTGCTGACGTAATAAAGAGTATGCTTTCGGTGTTGGACGATATGTATCGTGCCGTAGCAGCATCGGAGAAGAGCGAGGATATCGCTGCTCTGCGCGAGGGTGAGAAGCTCGTTTTGCAGAAGTTCGAGGAGGCTTTGCGCCAGAAGAACGTAACCGAGATTGAGGTGCAGGACAAGGAGTTTGACCCCGACTTCCACGAGGCAGTGGCTCGTTTTGCCGCAGGCGAGGATAAGAAGGGTAAGATTATCGACGTTGTGCAGCGCGGTTATATGTTGGGCGACAAGGTTTTGCGTTACGCCAAGGTAGTAGTTGGTGAGTAAGGATGTTTTAGAAGAAAAAGACGATGTCAGAGAAAAGGGATTATTATGAGGTGTTAGGCGTTCAACGCAACGCTAATGCCGATGAGATAAAGAAGGCTTACCGTAAGGCCGCTATCAAGTTTCACCCCGATAAGAATCCGGGTGACAAGGAGGCCGAGGAGAAGTTTAAGGAGGCTGCCGAGGCGTATGACGTCTTGTCAAACCCCGATAAGCGTGCCCGCTACGATCAGTTTGGTCACGCGGGAATGAATGGTGCTGCTGGCGGTGGCTTCAGCGGTGGTTTCGGCGGTGGCTTCTCTATGGAGGATATCTTCTCGCAGTTTGGAGATATCTTTGGAGGTCATTTCGGAGGTTTCTCGTCACGTGGTGGCGGTGGCCGCAGAGTGAATCGTGGCTCGGATATTCGCGTGAAGGTGAAACTTACACTTGCCGAGATTGCTAACGGCACAACCAAGAAACTCAAGATAAATAAGTATATCGCCTGCGACAAGTGTGGTGGCACGGGAGCGAAGGATTCGTCGTCGTACTCAACTTGTTCGACTTGTAACGGCTCAGGCGTGGTGACACGTGTTGAGAATACATTCTTCGGTCGTATGCAGACGCAGGGTGTTTGTCCTACGTGTGGCGGTGAGGGTAAGATTATTACAGCCAAGTGTGACAAGTGCTCGGGTGAGGGCGTTGTTCGCGGAGATGAGGTTGTGGAGATTAAGATTCCTGCTGGTGTTGGCGAGGGTATGGCCGTTACTGTTTCGGGTAAGGGTAATGCTGCACGTCGTGGTGGCGTGAATGGCGACCTGCTCGTGATGATTGAGGAGGAGCGTAACCCCGAGTTGGTGCGCGATGGTAACGACTTGATTCACAACTTGAATCTTACGGTTACAACTTGTATCCTCGGTGGCGAGGTTGAGGTGCCGACTATCGATGGTCGCGCCAAGATTAAGATTGCACCGGGTACACACGCTGGTAAGGTATTGCGCTTGCGCGGTAAGGGTTTACCCGATGTGAATGGCTATGGCCGTGGAGATATTTTGATTGTTGTGGATATCACTATCCCCGATTCTCTTACTTCGGAGGAGCGTCAGTTGGTGCAGAAGTTATCGGAGCAGCCTCACTTCAAGACTCCCGAGAGCGTTGAGAAGCAGAATATCTTCGAGCGTATGAAGAATTTTTTTAGATAGTATAAACCTGTAAAATATAGCATTATGGGATTTTTTTCACCGCATAAGCGTCACGCAAATCAATTCAATTACACGCCTCGCTACTACGATCCCGCCAAGGAGGAGCGCGAGTTGCGTCGTGCCGAGTTGCGTGGTGAGCGTCGTCAGAATGAGAAGAAGAGCGAGGAGTATGAGCCAGGCCAGTATATACGCGCCAAGCGTGAGGCTCGCGAGGCTCGTCTTGTGAAGGAGAAGCAGCAGAGTCGCTCGGATAAGCGTATGAATATGTGGGTGATGGGCGCAGGCTTGGTATTGATTGCAATATTTATATATGCACTTGTTCCGCGCATTGCCGCTATCTTCGAGATGGCCAAGTCGGACTCTTCGACCGTGTTGGAAGAGCGCCAGATGCAGGAGTACAAGGAGTTTAACCCTTATGCTCCCATTGTGATTGTCCCGAATGATTATCAGGAGGGCGATGATATTGAGATCGTTGAATAATTAGAATAGAGTTAACCCAACTAACCCGTATGGAGAACAAGATACGACTTTTACCCGAAATCGTGGCCAACCAGATTGCGGCTGGCGAGGTTGTGGACAATCCAGCATCTGCTATTAAGGAGATGATGGAGAACTCCATCGACGCGGGTGCGTCGTCGCTTACGGTGAACTTTCGTAATGCGGGTTTGGAGTTGATTCAGATTGTGGATGACGGTTGCGGTATGTCGCCTATGGATGCGCGTATGGCCTTCGACCGTCACGCAACGAGCAAGATTGAGACATTCGACGATATTTATCGCTTGCAGACCTTCGGGTTTCGTGGTGAGGCTTTGGCATCTATTGCTGCGGTGTCGCAGGTGGAGCTTCGTACACGTCAGGCCGAAGACGAGATAGGTACCGTTACGATTGTAAACGGCGGAGAGTTCGTATCACAAACCCCCGTGATGTGCCCCGTAGGCTCGCAGTTTATGGTGCGCAATCTATTCTACACAGCCCCCGCACGTCGTAAGTTCAACAGCGACCGCACCAAGATGGTCAACGAGATAAAGCGTGTGTTCCGTCAGGTGGCGTTGTGTAATCCGCAGGTGCGTTGCGAGCTGATGTCGAACGATATGCCGATTATCACCTTGCCTGCAGGCTCATTGCAGGAGCGAATAATTGGTGTGGTGGGACGTCACATAAAGACCAATCTGTTGGAGGTGGATGTCGATACATCGATTGTCAAGGTCAAGGGATATGTTGGTCGTCCGTCGGCTGCCAAGCAGAAGAATACCGAGCAGTATCTCTTTGTCAATGGCCGTTATTTCCGCTCACCGCAGATTTATCGCGCCATAATGAAGGCTTATGAAAAGCTTATTCCAGAGAAGGATTCACCGTCATACTTCCTCTATTTAACGCTCGACCCCGAGCGTGTGGATGTGAACGTGTCGCCGCATAAGACCGAGGTGCATTTTGCCGATTCGGAGGATGTCAACCAGATTGTAAATGCTGCGGTGCGTAGCACGCTGGCCAAGAGCGGTAGCGTGTCGATGATGGACTTTGAGAATAATGTGCCTATTGATATCCCCGTGTTGGGAAGTCAGACCAATACGATATACGAGCCGAAGAGCTCAACGAATAGCGATTACAACCCATTTAGAGATGACTATATCGAAACGGGTGTGTCGGAGGAGGAGATAAAGTCGGCCTTCGATGATCCTTTTATCGAATTGCCATATAGACGCGTCAGTGCGCCCACCAAGAGCGAGCCGAAAGCCTCGGTGGATAGCTTACGCGATGTGTCGTGGACAGAGATTGCGGCCAATAGCAGTTTTGCCATTCCGAGTGGCGATGAGGTTGTCGTGGAGACGTATAATAATGTTGCGACAGATTTTTCGCAGGGTATCGACCTCGCCGCTATGATGGGCGTAGAGGAGGAGAGCTCGCTCGAGTTTGTGGCCTCTGCCGTACAGCAGAGTTTGGAGTATGAGCCGCAGATGGAGTTTACATCTGCAATGCCGCTTGCGGGTGGATACGTTTTGGCTGTGAGTAACGGGCGAACTATGCTGGTGGATATGCGCCGCGCCAAGGAGCGAGTGTTGTATGATAGCTACATAGCTATGATTGGCGCTGGCAGTATGGCCTCGCAGCGATTGCTCTTCCCCGAGCGATTGACTCTTACCGAGGATGATTATGCGCTACTTGTGGAGCAGGAGGTGGAGTTTTCTGCATTGGGATTTGATATAAGTTTTATAGGAGATGGTGTTTTGGAACTCAACGCTGTACCTTCGAGCATCGTAGGCGAGCAAGCCGATGAACTGCTCTACGAACTCCTGCGAGAAGTGGAGTCGGGTGGTGCTGCGGAGCGCATACGTTGCGATATGGCTCGCGTTATGGCCGTGAAGGGCTCGCGCCTTGCGGCAAAGGGCATATCGGCAGAGGAGGCTATGGAGATGTTGCAGCGCTTGTGCGCCTGCGAGAATTATAGTTTCTCACCCTCGGGTAAGGCCATTATGGCGGAGTTTACCATCGAGGATATGAAAGCAAAATTGAATTAGAATAGCCCTTAGAGGGCTTAAATATATTATTATGTACGCATATAGACAACAACGTTCGACCCCTCCGGTGGTCAAAAATATAATCATTGCCAACTGCGTGGCATTGCTTGCTACGGAGTTATTGCCCTTTGGTGATGACCTATTGACGCGCTTTGCGCTGTTTAATGCAGAGAGTCCACTATTTCATAGCTATCAGGTATTTACTTATATGTTCCTGCACGGAGGTGTGTCGCATCTCTTCTTTAATATGTTTGCATTGTGGATGTTTGGACGCGAATTAGAGGTGCAGTTGGGTTCGCAGCGATTCTTGACCTACTATATGGTTTGCGGAATTGGTGCTGCGCTGTTGCAGTTGGGTGTAGGCTATGCCGAATATGCCCACGCTCTTGATGCGGGCGGAATGAATGCCGCTATGCGCTATCTCTATACACCTACGGTAGGTGCTTCGGGCGCGGTGTTTGGCCTGTTGCTGGCTTTTGGTGTGCTGCATCCCAATAGCACGGTTATGCTTATTTTCCCGCCCATTGCTATGAAGGCAAAGTGGTTTGTGGTGATATACGGATTGCTGGAGTTGTTCTTCGGTCTGTCGGGTTATCAGTCGGGTGTTGCCCATTTTGCACACCTCGGAGGTATGTTGTGGGGCTTGGCGCTACTTTATTGGTGGCGTAAAAAGGGTGATATACGTTTCTAAACTATGGCCGATTACTACAAGACATCATACACCTCGGCGGGTGGCCGTCGTCGCAATCAGCGTTCGGCAGCGGGACTTATTGTCGATATTGTTTTCGGCATCATATCTCTCGTTGTTTTGTCATTGTTTCTGATGGTGATATTTGTCCCTAAGCTCGACCCGCGAGAGTATGGAGAGATATCAACATTGGGACTCGTTGCGCCGATTATATACGTTGTGCAGGTTCTGCTGACGCTTTATTGGATTATCCGCTGGCGATTGCTGTTAGCTGTGCCGATGATTTTGGTGTCGCTGATGGGTGTGTTTCAGCTATCGCTTTTCTATAAGTTGGAGTTGCGCCGCATCTATACCGAGCCAAACCTCAAGCCTCGATACGATAAGAAGGCGTTGAAGGTTATGTCGTACAACGTGCGTAGCTTTATTGATGACAATGGCGGGCGATGCTTGGACTCTATTGTGAATGTTATCAAGGCTATGAATCCCGATATTTTGTGTCTTCAGGAGATGGGATTTAGCGAGATTGCCGATTCGCTGTTGGAGCCGCTGAAGCCTATGCCACGCTCGTTGTCGCGCGATAATCTTAGCCCTGCCATATATAGTCGTTATCCGATTATTCGCGCTTCGCGAATAGATACTTTGAAGAATTTTGCGTGGGCTGACATTGTGGTTAAGGATAAGAATCGAGAGGATACCATAAGGGTTTTTAACAACCATCTTCACTCTACGGCTATACGTCGTGATGATAGTAACTATCTCGAGAATCACGAATATTTCTCAGGTGATAGCGTGGGTAAGGTGTATAGTATGATTGAGCGTCTTACGGAGAATAATCGCATACGTGCCCAACAGGCTGATACGTTGGCTGCTATTGTTGCCGCATCGCCATATCCCGCCATTGTATGTGGCGATTTTAACGACACGCCCGTGTCATATACATATCGCACCGTAGCACGCAAGCTAAACGATCCGTTCCGTAAGGTTGGACGCGGATATTCGCACACATTTCGTGGATTTTTCGATATGTTGCGTATCGATTACATCCTCTTCTCGGATGAGTTCGAGGCCTTGTCATACGAGGTGGTAGATACGTGGGGTTTGGAGCAGAGTGTGAAGGGTAGAGGCGAGCAGGCCGACACGGTGCTTGTCAAGGTTTATGGAAATGATATTAGCGTGCCGAAGGATGAGCAGTTACGCGAGGCGATGATTATCCCCGAAAACTCGGTGATGCTTGAGGATATCGACAATAGAATAAAATATTCGGACCACTATCCCGTATTTGTAAGACTGTTATACAAAGGTAAAAAACTTAAACCCAGACAAAAATGATACTCGATTCTTTGAAAAACAAAGCGCAGTACGCGGCGCTTCATCCGCGTTTTCAGACAGTGTTTGATTTTATCGACAACAACGATGTAGCAGCACTGCCTTGTGGCCGTCACGACATCGATGGCGATAATATCTTCGTTATGGTGCAGGAGATGGACTTGCGTGAGATTAAGGATGCTCGCTTGGAGTTGCATCGCAAGTATATCGATATTCAGCTCTTGCTTCAGGGCCCCGCAGAGGTATTCGGCTGGAGCGAGAAGAAGGATTGCCTCACCCCCGAGACCGATTTCGACGAGGCGAAGGATATTCAGCTCTTTACCGATATTCCGCAGTGCTTCTACACCGTAGCCGAGGGACAGTTCTCAATCCTCTTCCCTGAGGATGGTCACGCACCTATGCTTGGCGAGGGCCACGTGAAGAAGTGCATCTTCAAGATTGCAGTTGAGTAATTTATATACTTAATATTTCCTACCCCGAAAAGATGATTCTTTTCGGGGTGTTTTTTTTGTGTTATGTTGTGGCCTTTTTTTGCAATATAACGCTGTAAAGTAGCTATTTATATCCGATTAGGAGGTAGGAGCTATTCGTTGAAAAAAATGGGGTGTTCGTTGATTTTTTTTTTCTTAATGAAATTGTTGCCGTATTTTTGAAACGTAAAATTGTGACTATATTAAAAATATAAAGATACCCTAACTGTTAATATGCAGAAATACAAATACATAACACTATTATTCGTGGTATTATTTTTGGTAGGATGTGCCAAAGATGATTTTATTACGATTGGTGATTTGCGCGGAGAGAAAGCCGTCTATGGCTTTGGTGTGGGAGGCGGTGCTACTCGTACCTTTATCAACGACGATGGCGTGACTATCTCGTGGGACAAAGATGATAAGGTTGCTTTGTGGGCAAAGAAGGATAATGCTTTTGTACTCCAAAATCAGGAGTTTAAAAATTGGTTCATTACAGCCGACAAATCTCAGGCCTTTTTTACTGCTGAGTTGGCCAGCCAAATGGATGTGGGTGAATACCAGTATTACGTTACCTATCCCAAGCCTGCGAGTGTTAGTGGAACTATGGCAACATTTAATCTCCCCTCTACGCAGGATGGTAAGATGGGCAGTGGCGCCGATATTATGGTGGCGCAGGGCACGGGTCCAGCGTTGGCAAAGTTGTATATCCCAGAACCCGAAGAGGACGAAACAAGTAAAGAAGAGGGCGAAACAATTGAGGGAGACCCTAATTACGTGCTTGACCAAAATAGATTGTCTTTGAATATGCACCACTTGATTCACGCATTGCGATTCTATGTGCCGCAGGGTAAATGGGGTTTTCCGCAAGGCGAAACCGTGGAGCGTATAGTGCTTACTATGCCTCAAAATATTGCAGGTATGGTTAAAACCGATGTGGCAAACGCGAATGGTGGCCTGACATTGGATAGCAATGGCAGTAAGACAATTACTCTCTCGCTTACGGAGGATTTGGTCGCATCGACAAGTGGCGATATGAATTATGCCGTTGCGGCTATTCTCCCACCGAATACAACTTATGGAGCGAACGACAAGTTATTGGTAACTGTTTATTCTAAAAAGAGATTCGTTACGCAGGAAATTTCTCTCAATGGTCGCGGTCCGCAGGCTACGAATGAAAAAATGCGAATGGCTGCGGGGCGAGTTACACCCGTGGGTTTGGATTGTTCTGTGACAAGTAATCCTAAAATCACATTTCGTATAAATAGTAATAACTTGGGAGAGGAGCCCTATCGAATTACTCTTGAAGCTAATACCAATGCAAAGTGGAAATCGGATGAAGACCACGTATATGAGTATTATACAGGCTCGGAAAATAAGACTATTGCTATCGGAGGAGGTTTTGAATTCGATTCTGATTTTGAGTCCATTTCTACAATTTGGGGTAAGCAAGTAAAGGTAACATACGAATCAAAGAGTGCAATAGTAACCCAAACCATTGAATTGCCTGCGATGGAATTAAAGGCTGAATATATTATTGAAGGAGATGTGCCATATTTGTTCGCTGAGAATTTTGACGCAAGAGGGGAAAATGATGAAGCGAAAAAAGCTTGGAATAATACAGATAATTGGAACTATGATTATGGATCACAAGGAAAATCAGCTTGGTTCCCAGATTACCTTAAAGGTTGGTCTGGTAATCAGTGGAGAACAGATGGTGATAATATAGGTGTTTATTCGTATACAGGAAATTATACTAACGCAAGTATTTTTTCTTCATACACAAATTTCCATTATGGACGAATTGATAGTCCTATTTTGCCGTTGAAAAAAGATGTAAAATTGAACCTTAAAATAGATTTTGAAGTTGTATCAATGACTACAGCCGCAGATAATGGTTCTCCGAGTTTAATATATGGTTATTCTAATAATAATGAACCAATCAGTGGTGGATATATTGACGCATCAATAAGTGAAAAAAATGTTCTTAATAAGAGAAATTTGCCCACTAAACAAGTCGGTCAAGAAATAACAAGTAACGGCAATATATCACCAGACCCGTTTGAGGTGTCTGATTCTGAAAATTTAAGAATAACGTGGTTTGTAAATATTAAGCATAAAGGATCTGGATCTATAACAAATAGGAAGTTTTATGTTTATATAGATAATGTAACAGTTAAAATTGTACCATAAACAACAAAAGAATAATTTAATAACTGAAAATTAATAACTAAAATCAACAAATTATGAAATTTAGAAAATTACCTATTTGGGCATTGGCTCTGTCAATTCTCGCAGGTAGCGGTTGTGTCAGCGATGATTACAACTACGCAAAGGATGGTGCTTATGCTACCGTTTCATTTGCAGTAGAGGCTGACAATAACCTCGATGCGGGTGAGGAGACTCGAGCTGACGGCGAGAGTAGCAATGCCAAAATCTCAATCGCTGATGCGTTGGGTGCAAGCGCAGGTTTCGATGTGTCAAAAATCGCAACCGATGATTTTAACATTGTTCTCAAGAAAGGCAATAATACCTTGTTCCAAGGTACACTAAAGAATTATCAGGAGCAATTGGCTGCAGGAGCAGAAAAACTCAATTTGGAGGTGGGAACATACAAGGTAAAGGCGAGCTACGATCCCGCAAAGATAGGATTTTACACTTTAGGTTCGGATGGTAAGCCCACAGCAACTTCTGGCCTGCCCGCGTTCGCAAGCGAAGAGGTAGAGTTTAACATCACGGCTCAGGATGTTGAGAACGAGACACCCAAGGCGGTTGAGGTTCACGTTACACTTAAGAATAGTATTTTGCGAATTAAGTGTACCGAGATGTTTACAAAGTATTTCAGCGAGTATTCGGCTGTTGTTACGCAGTCCACAGCGGACGATGCCCCCTCGGTAGAGTACGAGCAGGATAAGATTGCATTGCATAGCGAGGCTGCGACTGCAGACGATACTGCTACTGCTGCAGAGGCTACGGGTGCATTTTTTGAGCCTGTAAAGACATACATCACCTATACATTTACCCCCAATCCCGATCAGGCGCAGGGTCCAAATGCTGCGGTTAAGACTGGCGTTGTAGGTGGCGCAGACGGAGTGAGGCTTAATTCCAAGACTTGTCATACGGTTATATTTGACGTGACAACCATTGGTGGTGTTGACAATTTGACGATTACATTCAATGAGGATGTTACAACAATACCGATTGGAGATATAGAGATTAACGATTAATGATAAGAAATATTTATAGATATGAAACGTTTATTTTGGGTGGTGATGCTCGCGGTGATTGCTCTCACTTCGTGCGAAAAAGATAATTACCACTATAATAATGAGCTTGAGCCTGGCTACGGTTTGTTGTCGTTTGCTGGCGCTGATATAACCGTGTCGGAGGATATTGAGACGCGTGCTAGTAATATGGGTGATTACTTTATTTGGGTGTATGCTGTTGAAGAGAACGGTAACGAAACAGCTGTAAAACTCGATAAGTCAGAGGGAAGCCAGAATAATCATATTTTGTATAGTGCGATTCCTGCTGAGGGTATTAAACTGCCTGCAGGTAATTATAAACTTGTAGCTCAGTCGGCGTCATCTATCGCAGATGCGGGCCAGACACCTGTATATGGTGCAGAGAGAGAGTTTAGTATTACTGCTGGACAAACAACTAATTTGAGCAGTACTCCAATCGTATGTACACTTTGGCAGCAGGTTAAGGTTTCAGTAAAGTACAACGAATTCTTTTTAGAGCATTTGGTTGGTGATGGTAAGGCTACAGTAAAATTAAGTGATGCCGCAAAGTTGGATTTTAATGTTAAAGGTAACGGAACTAAAAATCCAGCTTCATTGGATGAAGATGCTGGATATCTAAAAGTGCCTAAGGATAATGGTGATGATACTGACAAAACAGATGAGGTGACTTTGCAGGTTGAGTTTCAGGGCTTAATGAAGGTTAAGAATGATGATGGCACTTATACCAACAAGGATCAGAAGATGCGTGCTGCTATTCCCAACGTCAAGGCTTGTCAGTGGAGAAAGATTCAGTTTGAGATGACTGAGGATAAGGATGGTAATGCAAACTTCACAATCTCGATTGATGGTTTGGTTGAGGATGTGCCTTTGACAACAGACATAAATGTTACCGAGGATAAGTTGGAGAATGGCGAGGATCCAAACAAACCGCAGGGTGATGGTGGTATTAAGTTGATGTGGACTGCTGGTCCAGACCAAACAACAATGGACGAGTGGAATAAATATACGACACAAAATGCCGATACAGGAGTTGTAGAGAAACCTTCTATTGAAATCAATGAAGCATCACTCGAGTGGGAAGATTTTAAATTTGAGGCTATCGTGCCATCAGGAGTCTATGAGTTTAATGTTGATATATTATCTACAAATGACATATTTAACCAACAAGTTGCAGGTATATCTGTAAACAACGATGGTAAGATATTTCTAACAAATACTGGTTCGGAGCATATATCTGTAATCCAGAAATTAAATGATTTGAATATTGAATTCCCATTTCCTAATGACGTCATAGGCGCAGAAAGTGTAGAATTTCCTTTAACAACTGCACTGGTAGCGTTAAAAGCATTTGAAGGTACTCATACATTTATTATGCACGTTGTAAGTGAAGGAGGTGAAAATACGATCGCTTTGACATTATATGTCCCAGAATCAAATTAAAGATAGATAATATGAAAAAAGTTATATTTACTACAATTGCACTTATGGTTGTGGCATTATTAGCTTCTTGCCAAAAGGAGGATGCATATAATAATGTCATTGAGGGTGAGGGCGGTTTCTCTCTTGCAATTAAAATGGATGATAGCAAGACTACAGCTACCCGAGCAGCCTTAACAGAGGATGAACTTAGAGCAGGGGCATCTGTTAAAATATATAAACCTGCTTATCAAGGTTTGATTCGTGAATACACATACGGCACAATGCCCGAGGTGGTCTATCTTCCTGCTTCAACAGCAAAATATCGTGTAGATGTTGCCGCTGGTGAGATTGTTAAAACAGAGCGTCGCAAGGCTAACTTTGAGCAGAAGAGTTATAAAGGCTCTGCTGAATTTATGGTTGAGGCTGGCAATGTTACAGAGGGTGTTGCAGTTACAGCAAAAATATGTAATGCAATTACAAATACTACATTTGACCCGACAATTGCCGAGAATTTTCAAGCAGGTTATACCTTGACTTTTGCTCTTAGAGCGGATGCTGAGGATGCAGATAAGTTGGTTTATACTGCGGATAAGTCGGGTCAGGATGGCTATTTTATTGTCGATAATGCTGGTATAGAGAAGGCTCTTCTTTGGACTTTTGCTGGAACATTGAAAGATGGTACTGCGTTCACTAAGTCTGGAACAATTGAGCCTAAGGATAACGAGGGAAATGCAGTGCCTCTTGCTGGAGCAAAAATGACAATGAATTTCAAGTATACCGTAAAGGATGGTTTCTTGTTATTTGAACTGAGTGTTGATAATGGTTTCGCAGAGGGTGATATTTGGCAGGACGAAATTATATGGGAACCTGTTTCTACTGGTATTATTCCGTTGGTGGAGGGCGACCCCAATATTTGGGCTAAGTTTGTGACTGTTAGTGCCGATGTCGATAAAGATACATACGATGAAAATAAGGTATATTTCCAATATCGTAAGCACGGTGAGACGGAGTGGAGCGCTATTGGTGACAATATTAAAGCATCAGAGACCGCAAAGGAGGGTGTATATTCTACCGTACTTAAGGGCTTGCAGCCTAATACACAGTATGAGTATCAGTTAGTATTGTATACAAAAGAGACAACTACTACTAACGAAAATAATGAAACAGTTACTGTACCTGCAGTACAGACTGTAGTAGGTGATGCCGATAATGATGGAAGTGCTGATGAACTGGCTGTATTTACAACAGATAGTGCACCTCAAATTCCTAATGGAAATTTTGAAGGATATAGAGAAGATCGAGGATATCCGGAATTCTATTATACTGGAGAGGAAAAATGGTGGGATAGTGGAAATGCTATTTCTGCAAGTTTTAATGGTATTATATGCAAGTCTGATAAAGGTTATAATAGTGCTCGATGCGCATTATTACAGAGCCAAAATGTTATTATTAAATTTGCAGCAGGAAATATATTTAGCGGTAGTTCTGGTGGCCAAATAAGCGGTACAACGCATGGCGCTGTACATTTTGGAAGACCATTTACTGGTCGCCCAACTGGTATTATATTCTATATCAAATATGCTACCGATAAGATTGATAGTGATAAAGGTGGTGACTTATCAGGAGATGATTATGATGAAGGCCAATTTAAGGTTGCGCTTGGTCGTTGGGGTGACACTAAAAAATATGCTAGCCATGACGAATCTGATATGACATCGCCATTACAGGTTAGAACAGATGATTCTGCTACATTTTGGGAAATTAATGCCCTTCCTGAAACGATTGTGTATAAGGATATTATAACGGATGAAACAACTGGTTCAGAGAAATGGAAAAAGGTGGTTTGGAAATTTGATTATAAGAATGATAATATTCCTACTCATATCATCATATCAGGTGCTGCAAGTCGCAATGGTGACTATTTTGAAGGTAGCTATAAAAGTAAGATGTGGTTGGATGAAATAGAGTTACTTTACGACCATCCCAGTATGATTACAGAAGAGATTGTTGAAGTACAATAATATCCGCCTACGGGCGGGAAAATCGGATTCCGAATGCGAAAACTGATTTTTATAATAGTAATGTTGTGTTTCACGGGCGTGTATTGCGCCCGTGCGCAACGTTATGATCGAGGCTTCGATTTAAACTCTTCAACATTTGTGGAGAAGGGTACGTGGATGGTCGGCGGATCGGTGGCATACTCTACGCACAATAACACGGATTACCAATTCCTTGTAATTGAGGATATAAACTCAACGGGATACAGGTTTTCGGTGAGTCCGTTGTTTTGCTATATGGTGCGTGATAATATGGGTATAGGTATGCGTTTTGCGTATGGCCGAAATCTGTTGAAAGTGGATTCTGCGTCGCTTAGTTTCGATCAGATAAATCTGAATGTAAAGGATTACTATTCGCTGGATCACGATCTCACGGCAATGGCTGTAATGCGTAACTATATTCCGTTGGGAGGCTCTCGTCGTTTTGCTCTTTTCAATGAGACGCAGCTGTCGTATGGAATTGGTCAGGCGAAATTGATAGACAATCACGGGACGAGCCTTGTCGGTACATACGAGAAGTCGCAGACCGTGTCGTTGGGCCTAAATCCCGGTATGATGGCATTTATCAATAATCATCTTGCGATTGAGGTAAATGTCGGAATGCTCGGATTGAAGTATTCTCATACGGATCAGATACACAATCAGGTTGATACGGGAAATCTTAAGGCTACACAGATCAATTTTAAGGTTAATATCCTTGCGATAGGATTTGGTATATCATATTATCTTTAATAAAACTGCAGTATGAGAACAAAATTTGTAAGCGCAATGCTTGTCGTATTGAGTCTTCTACTTGCAGTAGATGCCTCGGCTCAAAAGCGTAGTGCAACGCGTGAAAAACCCGTTTTAGGAGCGGAGATTATTGCGAAGGATAGCCTGAAGAAGCATAACAGAGGCTTGTCGCAATATCTCATCATTCCCAAGGGTGAGTGGCAGTTGGGTATGCAGGTATCCCACGTGAGTATTTCGAGTAACAATAGCGAGTATATGTTGTTGTTAAACAATATTGATGCCAATGGCTCGATAACCAAGATTACTCCATTCCTGGCATACTCTTATCGCAATAATCGTTCTATAGGATTGCGACTGCAATACTCGACGGCTTCGGGTAATGTGTCGCAGGGAGATTTAGACTTTTTGAGTGATGACCTGAATTTTCACGTAGAGAATCTGCACGCTAATCTGACGTCGTATCAGGCTGCCGTATATCATCGTTCATATATCGGTTTGGATAATAGAGGCCGTATAGGCTTGTTCAGCGATATTATGTTGGGATATACTAATAGCAAGACGGCATTTGTGTATAATGCAGAGACGCTGGATTCTCACGCAAAGACACATCAGGTGAAGCTGAGCTTGCACCCCGGTATTGTTGTTTTTGCGATGAATAATGTCAGTATGCACGTGTCGATAGGTATTGGAGGCGTGTCGTATAATAATACGCAGTATATAAAGGCTGGTGAAGTAGTAGGTACACGAGATTATTCGAAGGCCAATTTTAAGTTGGATGTTTTGGACATTAGTATGGGTATGTCAATCCATTTGTAATCTATGATTGTTATGAAAAGATTTGCAATATATACATTTATACTTTTGTTCCTTTCGGCGTGTATCAAAAATGACCTGCCTCTGCCCGTAATAACACCTCGCATTACAGCAATGGATGTTGAGGGTGCTACAAAGGTGGAGATTAACTCTGATAAGCAAATAGTATATGTAACCCTCGATGAGACGGTAGATATCAAAAGCGTAAATATTCGAGATATATCATTTGAGGACGAGCGTACAACCTCGTCGTTGGATACGTCGGTACCTCACGATATGTCGAAGGATATCTCGTTGACTTTGAGTATTTATCAAGATTACAATTGGAAGATTGTTGCCAATCAGCCTATTGAGCGCTATTTTACCGTTGTAGGTCAGGTTGGAGAGACCAATATTGACGCTGTAAATCATCGTGTGATAACCTATGTGGGAGCCTCTGTCAATAAACGAAACATAACCGTTTCATCAATCAAGTTAGGCCCTCGCGATATTACTACTTACTCTCCGGATATCGCGCAGATGAAGAATTTCGTCAATGGCTTGGATGTGTTGGTTACCTCTTTTGGTAGAACCGAGAAGTGGCGAATCTTCGTGGAGAATACCACTACGGTAGTTGAAATGAAGAGTATAAATGCGTGGACGGCTGTTGCGTGGGTTAGCGCGAGTGGTGTTGCTGATAGACAGAATGGCTTCAAATATCGCAAGCAGGGCGATAGCGAATGGATTGGTGTAGCTAATATTACGGCCGATGGCGGTATGTTCTCGGCTTGTATCGAAGGACTGAATCCTTTGACTACGTATGAGTGCTATGCATATAGTGGTAATGACACCACCGAGATAGAAACCTTCACTACCGAGGAGGCTCGACAGATGCCAAATTCGGGCTTTGAGTCTATCAGTAATGACGAGTCGGATAAGTACTATTCGTTCTACGATCCGTTGTCAACCATTAAGGAGAATCAAACCAAGTGGTGGTGTACGGGTAATAAGGGCTCGACAACCGTAGGCTCAAGTTATTCGATTACAAATCCCGATGCAAACGACAAGAAGGAGGGGCAGTATTCCGTTCGACTTGAGTCGCAATATGTGATTGTTAAGTTTGCCGCGGGTAATATCTTCGTAGGAGAGTTTGCCGGTTTGGTGGGAACATCGGGTGGATGTGTGAATTTTGGCCGTCCCTTTACGTTGCGTCCTCGCAAGTTGTCTTTGTGGCTCAAGTATGAGAATGGTCCTATCGACCGCTTTAATAGCGCGCCAGATAACGATCCCGTAAAGAAGGGAGATATGGACCGTTGTCAGGTGTTTGTGGCGCTTGGTGATTGGGATTATAGAGATTATGGCGGTACTCCCAATTCGCCCGTGCAGGTGAATACAACGGATAAGAGCACCTTCTTTAACCCCAATGCCGAGGAGGTGATTGGCTTCGGCTCTTATGTGTCAGATAAGGCTACAAATGGTTGGATTAAGGTGGAGATTCCTATTACGTACAATTCTGTATCTCGCAAGCCAACTCATATAATCGTTTCTTGCGCTTCAAGTATGTTGGGTGACTACTTTACAGGAAGTACAAGCAGTAAATTATGGGTTGATGATATGCGACTGGAATATTAAACAATTAAAAAAGCGGAGAGTGAAAACTCTCCGCTTTTTTTGTCTATACGGTATTGTTACTTCTTCAAATACTTGTCTAACCAGCCGAAAAACTCACGATTCCATACCATTGAATTCTGGGGCTTGAAGACCTGATGAGCCTCGTTCTCAAACTCAACCAAACGTGAATCTACACCCTTCAGGCGAGCGGCTGTGAAGGCCTGTAACGACTGTGTGTAGGGGATGCGGAAGTCGAACTCACCCGTGATAATCATTATAGGTGTATTCCACTTATCGACGAACTTGTGGGGAGAGTTGGCGTATGAACGCTGTGCAATCTTATTATCCTTATCCCAGTAGTTGCCGCCGTAGTCGTGGTTGATGAAGAACAACTCCTCTGTTTCGCCATACATTGACTCGAAGTTGAAGATACCGCAGTGCGAGATGAATGCCTTGAAGCGGTTGTCGTGGTGACCTGCGAGGTAGTAAACCGAGTAACCACCATACGATGCACCTACGCAACCCATATGCTCTGTATCGCACCAAGGCTCCTTTGCTACGGTGTCGATAGCGGCCAAGTAATCCTGAATATTCTGACCAGCATAGTCGCCAGAAATCTGCTCGCGCCACTCGCTGCCGAATGAGGGGCAACCGCGGCGGTTGGGAGCAACCACAACGTAACCCTGCGATGCCATAAGCTGGAAGTTCCAACGATAGCTCCAGCCCTGCGATACTACGCTCTGCGGACCACCCTCGCAGTAGAGCAGAGTGGGGTACTTCTTTGTGGGGTCGAAGTCGGGTGGCAGGATAACCCACGTAAGCATCTCCTTGCCGTCGGTTGTCTTAATCCAGCGCTTCTGCACCTCGCCCATCTTGACGTTGTCGTAGATGTGAGCGTTGATATTTGAAATCTGTGTGAGTGTGCCATCTGCAAGATTTACATCATACATCTCCTTGTCGCGGCTGATGGTCATAAGTGTTGTGAGGCACTTGTCGCCAGCTATGCTCATTGTTGCGATGTCGTGGTCGCCAGCGGTGATAACATCAATCTTCGCGTTCTTAACATCGGCCTTGCATACCTGCTGTGTACCCTCAATGGGTGAGAGGAAGTAGATGGTCTGGTTATCCTTCCAGATAACATTCTGCGCGCTGTGGTCGAAGTCGAGCGAGAGGTCAAGCATTCGGTTGTTATCGAGGTTATATACGTACAAGCGGTCCTTGTCAGACTCATAGCCGGGTGTAGCCATTGAGCAGAATGCCAACTGCTTATCGTCGGGTGACCATACGGGGTAGCGGTCGTAGCCCACAAACTCCATAATGCGCATACCCTTATTTGTCTTAATCTTGTTGATGTTGAGCGTCGAGCCATCCTCGGTGTTGTAGATGAAGATGTCCGAGTCGGTTGATACGGCGTATGCCGCACCTGTCAAAGGTTTGCAGGTGTAGGCTAACATCTTACCATTGTTGCTCCACGCAATCTCGGCAGTGTCGAAGAAGGGTGCAAGCGGTGCATCCCACGCTGACTTCTCGCCGATAATATCCTTGTCGTTCTTCAAGCCGTCGGCTGTAAGGTCCGCTACGAAGATGTGACTGTACTCGCCCTCATCCCAATAGTCCCAGTGGCGAGCCATAAGGTCGTCGTAGATACGAGCCTTTGACTTGTCCATATCCTTGTGTACGTCCGAAGATTTTATATTGGCAGCGTGTACCTTCTTCACGTAGAAAATCTTATCCTCTGTGGGGGCAATGCCGTAGCCCTCAACGCCACCCTCAACGTTGGTAATCTGCTTGGCGTTTGAGCCGTCGGCACTCATCTGCCATACCTGCATAGAGCCACTACGAGAAGATGTGAAGAAAATCTTCTTGCCATCGGCACTCCACTGCGCATCGTTGTTATTCGAGGTGTTGTCGGTAAGAGTCTTTTCCTCGCCTGAAGCCATATCACGTACATAAATCTGCGTGAGGCCGCGATTCTCGCCCATATTGTAGCGAGTTACGGTGTAGAGAGCCGTTGTGCCGTCGGGTGAGAGCGACGCTCCACCCAAACGTCCCATCTTCCACATAACGGCGGGAGTGAAACGTGCTGCCGCAATCTCCTCGGCAGTCATCTTGTTGTCAATATCAAGCGCTTTTGGTTGCTCCTTTGGGGTGCAGGCACCGAGCGCTAAAGCTGCAATAGCCATAATTAAAGATAATTTTTTCATAAATTCTATTCGAGGTTTAACATCAATTTCTTATTTTTGCGTTAGAAACGCGTATGCAATGAGAATAATTACATCACATAATGCTCAAATTCCACCATTGCCCATAGAGGAAAATGGTGATATAAGAGTGTGGTTCGCTATGCGCGAATTGCTTTTTACCACTACCGTCCCCGCAAACTATTATGTTGTGGAGGATGAAAACATTTCCCGAGCGAAGATAATTACTTTTCTTGAGAATTACAATAGCGTTGCTGTTTTGTCGTCGCAGCCCAAGCGAGCCTTCGAGAAGTTCGCCGAGCAGATGGTTTGGGTTGAGGCTGCAGGTGGCGTTGTGGAGAGTGAGCAGGGTGAGGTTGTAATGATACGTCGCAACGAGCGTTGGGACTTGCCCAAGGGACACCGCGAGGATGGCGAGAATTTTGCCGAGTGTGCCGCACGCGAGGCTGAGGAGGAGACAGGTGTGAAAGTTACGGAGGTTAGCGAATTGCTGGCAACAACTTTGCACGCATATAATCTATATGGTCGTTGGGAACTGAAACTCACGGCGTGGTACGCAATGCGTGGTGAGAGGGTAGATTTGTGCCCACAACGTGAGGAGGGTATAATTTGTGCTGAGTGGATTCCACGCGACAGAGTGACGGAGTGTATAAAAAACTCATTCCCTACAATTAAAAAGGTATTTTCGGCGTTTCTTAAGTAAAGAAGTTTGATTATGGTAAAGATATTATGGGTTGATGATGAGGTGGAGCTCTTGAAGCCTCACGTGATGTTCCTCAAAGGCAAGGGCTACGATGTGGATACGTGTAACAATGGTTACGACGCTATCGATATGGTGCGCTCGATGGCCTACGACTTGATTATCTTGGATGAGATGATGCCGGGTATGACAGGCCTTGAAACACTTCCTTTGATTAAGGATGTGCGTCCCACTACGCCTGTCATTATGGTTACGAAGAGCGAGGAGGAGAATATTATGGATAAGGCCATCGGCTCGAAGATTGCCGACTATATCATCAAGCCAGTAAATCCCAATCAGGTGCTTCTCTCCATTAAAAAGAATGTACACTCGCAACAACTTGTAACCGAGCAGACTACGGCCGACTATCGCGCCGAGTTTGGTCGTATCTCGGCTATGTGTCAGGGTGCTGACTCGTTTGAGGCGTGGTGTACGCTCTATCGCAAGATTACGGGCTGGGAGATTGAGCTTGCGACATCTACCGACCAGAGCATAAAGGAGATTTTGGCCTATCAGAAGAGCGAGGCCAATCAGGAGTTCTGTAAGTTTGTGCGCCGCAACTACTATAATTGGATAAATAAGCGAGTCGATGAGGCGGATATTCCCGTTATGTCGCACACGCTGATGCGCAAGAAGATATTTCCGATAGTGGATACCCATTCGAAGACCACACTTTTGCTGATTGATAACTTCCGTTACGACCAGTGGCGTGCCATAAATCCTCTGCTGCGCGGATATTACGACGTGGATGTTGATGATTTCTACTGTGCTATTCTGCCTACGGCTACGCAGTACGCGCGCAATGCTATCTTTGCGGGTTTGATGCCGTTGGCAATCGACCGTATGATGCCCGATAAGTGGCTCAATGACAACGAGGAAGGAGGTAAGAATCAATACGAGGACGAGTTCTTGAGTCGTCAGTTGAAGATGGCCGGCAAGGATTATAAGTGGACCTTCGATAAGTTGGTGCGCCCCGAGGCGGGAAGAAAACTTATTGATAATATTCGCCGTGTTTATGATGCTGATTTTTCGGTGATTGTGTATAACTTTTTGGATATTCTCTCGCACGCACGTACCGAAACAGATATTATCCGCGAACTTACCGAGGATGAGGCTTCGTTCCGCTCGCTCACGCGCTCGTGGTTTGAGCATTCAGATTTGTTTGAGTTGCTGAAGATGCTCTCGGAGCAGGGACATACCGTTATTATTACCTCCGACCACGGTACTATTCGTGTGGATAACCCCATTAAGGTTACGGGAGATAGAGAGACTTCTCCCAACTTGCGCTACAAGACGGGCCGAAATTTGCAATACAATGCCCGCGAGGTGTATGAGGTGACACGTCCTGAGGATATACAGCTGCCGCGAATAAATCTCTCGTCAAGCTATATCTTTGCGTATAATTCGGATTTTTTGGTCTATAACAACGATGCCAACAAATTCATACGATATTATAGAAATACATTCCAGCACGGCGGTATCTCTATGGAGGAGATGATTGTGCCGTACATCGTGCTCAAACCTAAAAATAAATGATTATGAGAAGAATAGAGATAGACTCTTTGTCGGACCTGCCGCGCGTTGCCGAGGCTGTTGTGGAGGCTCTTAATGGCCGAACTGTTGTGCTGTTGCGCGGTGGAATGGGTGCAGGAAAGACCACTTTGGTGAGCCGCATTGCCGCTTTATTAGGTGCCGAAGATGCGGTTACAAGCCCTACGTTTGCGCTGGTAAATCAGTATCAGGGTAGCGTGCATCGCATCTACCACTTCGACTTTTATCGCATCGACCGTATTGAGGAGGTTTTCGATTTGGGATATGAGGAGTATTTCTATTCGGGTGATTTGTGTTTTGTGGAGTGGCCCGAGAATATCGAGCCGCTTATCCCCGACGACGCTATGGAGGTGCGCATCACGGCGGGCGATGGCGAGGAGCGAATTTTTGAAATAGAGTAGCAAAAAGTGCTATAAAACAGATTCTTATTTGCAGGAATCTGTTTTTTTATTTAATTTTGCGCTTTGCGCGAATCTCTTCAAATGATGTCGCGAGTAGTAAAAAAGAAAATAGTATAAAATATGAATTTCGTAAAGAGTATTTTTCTGACATTGGCCGTAGCGCTGACCTCGTTGGTAGCTGTGGCACAACCTCAGTTGCTTGAGCCTGTTGCGTGGAGTACATCGGTAGAGCAGATTGCAGAGGGTGAGTATCGAGTTGATTTCAAGGCGTCGGTAGCTGATGGTTGGCATCTCTACGACCTCGGTCCATATGAGGGTGGTCCTATCTCGACAACATTTACTTTTGACCCCATCGAGGGATATGAGTTGGTTGGCGAGGTGACAGCCAGCCGTGAGTCAGTACGCGAGATGAGCGAAATCTTCGAGATGGAGATTGGCCATTATGAGGGCGATGTTGTCTTCTCGCAGATTGTAAAGGCTCCCAAGGGTGCTACAGTCAAGGGCTTGGTTGAGTGGCAGGCTTGTAGCGACCAGTGCGTTAATGGCGAGAAGGAGTTTTCGATTCAGGTCGGAAATCCTGCTGAAAAGGCTGCAGCTGCGGTAGATCTTGCCGATACGGCGAGCAAGGGTGGCTCAATCTGGGGATTTATCCTTAGCGCAATGGGTTGGGCGCTTATCGCATTGCTTACGCCTTGCGTCTTCCCAATGATTCCTATGACCGTATCGTTCTTCTTGAAGGGCTCGGGTAGTGCCGCAAAGGGCCGTTTCCGCGCTTTGATGTACGGTTTATTCATCGTGGTATTGTACACTGTGCCTATCGGTGTAATCATATTCCTCACTTGGCTTATTGGTGGTGATGCCGTAACTGCTGATATCTTCAACTGGTTGTCAACACACTGGTTGCCAAATATTTTGTTCTTCATCGTCTTTATGGTCTTCGCCGCTTCGTTCTTCGGTGCGTTTGAGATTGTATTGCCCGAGAAGCTGGTGAATAATAGCGACGCAAAGGCTGATAAGGGAGGTCTTGTAGGTATTTTCTTTATGGCTTTGACATTGGTGTTGGTGTCATTCTCTTGTACAGGCCCTATCATCGGCTCGGCGTTGATACAGTCAACATCGGGTGAGGTGTGGACTCCCATCGTTACAATGTTGGCATTCTCTGTTGTGTTTGCATTGCCTTTCACGCTCTTTGCGCTCTTCCCATCGTGGTTGAAGCAGTTGCCCAAGAGCGGCGGGTGGTTGAACTCTGTAAAGGTTGTGTTGGGTTTTGTTGAGTTGGCACTCGGTATGAAGTTCCTCAGCGTTGCTGACCAGACCTACCACTGGGGCTTGCTCGACCGTGAGATATATTTGGCTATTTGGATTGCCATCTTCTTCTTGTTGGGTATGTATTTGTTGGGTAAACTTAAGTTCAAGCACGACAGCGATATGCCTTACCTCTCGGTGACACGATTGATTATGTCTATCGTAGTATTCTCATTCGTTGTATATATGATTCCCGGTATGTGGGGTGCGCCTTTGAAGGCGTTGTCTGGTTACTTGCCTCCCGTGCAGACTCAGGATTTCGTTATGACCGCAGGCTCTGCTCCCGCTGCCGTAGCCAGCGAGTCAACACCTCAGAGCGGTGTGAAGTATGGCGATGTGTTGGAATTGCCTCACGGCTTGGAGGGCTTCTTCGACTTGGACGAGGCAGAGGCCTATGCCAAGAAGGTTGGTAAGCCGTTGTTTATCGATTTTACAGGTCACGGTTGCGTAAATTGCCGCGAGATGGAGGCACGCGTTTGGTCTGACGCAAGAGTATTGGATATCCTTCGCAATGAGTATGTTATCGTGGCGCTCTATGCTGACGATAAACTCAAGGTTGACGAGGCTGATTGGGTTATAACCGATACGGGTAAGGTGCTCAAGACATTGGGCAAGATTAACTCTCACTATGCGCTCACTACTTATGGCGTGAATGCACAGCCCTACTACGTTTTGCAGGGTAATGAGGGTACACCTATGGTTGCTCCTCGCGGTTATGACCTCGATGTGCAGGGTTTCATCGACTTCTTGCAGAGCGGTGTCGATGCATACAAGGCTGGAAAGTAAAACTGAAAAAATATTGCCATTATGGGAATGGAAAAATATGAATCAAAGCAGCAGCAGATTCTAAAGCCTGCGAGCCGTATCTTCCCCTTTATAAGTCGCTTTGATATGCTTACTCCCGCATTGGAGGGTAAGGTTGACGAGTGGAGTGCTACGGAGGATACCTGCTCGTTCAAGGTGAAGGGCTTTAAGGTTGCACTGCGTATCGTGGAGCGTGTGGAGAATAAACACGTGAAGATTACGGCCGACGAAGAGAATGGCGTTCCTGTCGATTTCTCGTTCTGGTTGCAGTTGCACGAGGTGTCGGATGCGGATACACGTATTCGTATGGTGTTGCACGCCGAACTCAATATGATGATGCGTATGATGATTGGAAGCAAAATTCAGGGCGGTTTGGATAAGGCTGTCGAGGGTTTGGCTATGGCTTTCAATCAGATGCCATATTAAAAATGTTGGTGTAAATAGCAAAGTGTAAGCGTTTTTGCAGGGTTTTTGTCCTATGTGGATTATTGTGAGGGATTTGAGAAAAAAAACTCACTTTTAATTTGTTAATCTTCAAAAATGTAGTACATTTGCAAACCCAAAGAAATAAAAAGTGTTAAATTATAAATAAAACTAACTATGACTAAGGCTGATATCGTTAATGAAATTGCCAAAAGCACTGGAGTTGAGAAGGTTATGGTGCAGACTATTGTAGAGGCATTTATGGACAACGTTCGCAACTCACTCATCGAGAATAACCCTGTTTATCTCCGTGGATTTGGTAGCTTCATCATCAAGAAGCGTGCAACTAAGGTTGCTCGTAATATCTCAAAGAATACTACTATCACTATTCCCGAGCACAATATCCCCGCTTTCAAGCCCGCTAAGAGCTTTGTAGCAAAGGTAAAGTAATAAGAGCTTATAATTAACCATTAAATATTTTAAGACTATGCCAAACGGAAAGAAGCACAAGCGTCATAAGATGGCTACGCACAAGCGTAAGAAGCGTCTTCGTAAGAATCGTCATAAGAAGAAGTAATCTTCTTTGCGATTGATTGCATTAGCAAGTAGGTAAGATAAAAGCTAAAGGGTTTGTGTAATAACAATAATCCCTTTAGCTTTACCTATTTTAATAAACATTTACAATGAATCGAGAGTTAGTAATAAACGTTACCCCAAGCGAGATAACCATTGCGCTGTGCGAGGACAAGGTTCTTGTCGAGTTGAGCAAGGAGCAGTGCCAGACGGGTTTTGCCGTAGGAGATATCTATTTGGGTAAGGTGCGTAAAATTATGCCGGGATTGAATGCCGCCTTCGTGAACATTGGTCACGAGAAGGACGCCTTCATCCACTACCTCGATTTGGGAACACAGTTTCAGTCGCTGCAAAAGGTGGTTGATAGCCGCCAGCCGGGCCGCCGAGGTGTGAATGTCGAGACAATGAAACTCGAGCCATCTATCGATAAGTCGGGTAAGTTGGCCTCATATCTCCAAGTGGGACAGACCGTAATGGTGCAGGTAGCCAAGGAGGCTATCTCAACCAAGGGCCCACGACTTACAACCGACATCTCGCTTCCGGGCCGAAACGTGGTGCTGGTACCCTTTAGCAGCAAGATTTCTATCTCGCAGAAGATTAGATCGAACGAAACAAAGAAGCGTCTGCGCCGAATCGCGGCGGGCGTTCTTCCCAAAAACTTTGGCGTTATCATACGCACCGCAGCTGCCGATGCACAGGATGCCGATATTGAGCAGGATATCCTCTCACTTGTCGAGCGCTGGAACAAAGCTGTGGGTAACATCAGAAAAAGTCAGGCTCCCGCTCTGTTGATGAGCGAGATGAGTAGAGCCAATACCATAATCCGCGACTCTCTGAATTCGACCTTCTCGCAAATTACGGTCGATGACGAGGCGATGTATCGCGAGATTAAAAACTATATCAAAATCATCAACCCCCAGTTGGAGAAGATTGTTAAACTGTACAAAGGTACGGTGCCCATCTTCGACAACTTCGATATATCGAAACAGATTAAGTCGCTCTTTGCAAAGTATGTTTCGCTCAAGCGCGGAGCCTATCTTATCATCGAGCGCACCGAGGCGATGAACGTCATCGACGTCAACTCGGGTAACCGTACTCGCGCAGAGGTTAATCAGGAGGAGACTGCTATGGCCGTAAACCTTGCCGCCGCGAGCGAGATTGCACGCCAGCTACGCCTGCGCGATTTGGGAGGTATCGTCATCATCGACTTTATCGACCTGCACAAAGCACAGAATCGCCAGCTTCTTTATGAGGAGATGCAGAAGTTGATGGCTTCCGACAAGGCGAAGCACACTATCTTGCCCCTTACGAAGTTTGGCCTAATGCAGATTACGCGCCAGCGTGTACGCCCTGTGGCCGTAGAGGATGTTACAGATGTGTGTCCTACGTGTAACGGTACGGGCCGCATTGAGCCAACTGTTTTGCTCGACCGCAAGATTGAGAATCAGATACAGTTCCTTACAGAGGATCGCGGCGTGAAGCATATAACCTTGCGTGTGAGTCCTTACGTTGCATCGTATCTGTGTCGTGGTCTGCTCTCGTTGCGCCGCCGTTGGTCTTGGCGTTATCACGTAGCGTTGAAGGTCGTGGCTGACCAGAGTCTGGGTATGGTTGATGTGAAGTACCTTGACCGTCAGGGCTCGCCCTTGATTGAGTAGATTTGAGAATTCCTCCATAGGTAGAAAAAATTGCTGTTGTGGAGAAGATTGAAAACATATTGCAGCGCGTAGAGGGCTCGAAGGCCTTCAACTCGCTACTTAAAGAGCATAGAAAAAAGAGCGTCACCGTCCATCTTGAGAATTTGGTCGGCGGGGCTCTTTCGCTCTATTCGTCGGCTTTGATAGCCTGTGCGGGTGGGGTTCACGTCTTCGTTGCGGAGGATAGAGATGCCGCAGCGTATATGCTCAACGACTTCTATGCGCTTTTGGATGAGGAGCGTGTGCATTTCTTCCCGACCTCGTATAAACGCTCGATTCTCTACGGTAAGGAGGATGCACAGGGCGTTGTTCAGCGTACTAATGCACTTAATGCTATACGTCATCATAAGGGGGGCTACCTCGTTATCTGTACCTATCCCGAGGCTTTAGCCGAGCGTGTGGCAGACGAAAGAGCCATCACGGAGAGCTGTCTAAAGCTGAAGGTGGGCGATGCGATGCGTATCAGCGACTTGGAGGAGTTGTTGGTGGATAATGGTTTCGAGCAGGTTGACTTCGTCTATGAGCCGGGGCAGTATTCTCTGCGTGGAGGTATTGTCGATGTCTTTTCGTACTCGGAGAATCGACCGTTCCGTATAGATTTCTTTGGCGATGAGATTGACTCTATCCGCCGTTTCAATATCTCGAGCCAGCTCTCGCACGACAAGGTCGAGCAAGTTGAGATTATCCCCAATATGAACTCTTCCGAGGTGGAGAAGGTGTCGCTTGCACGCTTTGCGGGCGAGGACGTTACCTTCTGGTACTACGATGCGGAGTATGTGCTCAAGCGTGTCAATGACCTGCGCCGCAAGGTGCTGGGCGAGATGGAGGAGCCATCGAAGATTGATACGCTGCTGACCAGCCGCAATGGTCTGTTGCAGGATATGGCCGAGAGCCGTATGTGCCTGCTGCGCGATAATTTGAAGGAGCGTGTGGCTGATGTTACAATCACATTTGCTACTACGCCACAGCCTAAATTCAACAAAAAGTTCGATATTTTGGCCGACGATATGGAGGATTCGGCCTTGAAGGGGTATAAAACATATATCCTCTCGGAGAGCAAGGCGCAGATTGAGCGTCTGGATAATATCTTCCATCAGATGGGCCGTCGAAATATCGAGTTTGAAGCTATCCCCGTTACACTGCACGAGGGTTTTGTGGATAATGGCCTAAAGATGTGCCTCTATACGGACCATCAGATTTTTGACCGTTACCGCCGTTACCGTATCAATGGCGAGATTAAGCGCGACGAGCAGATGACCGTGGCGGAGCTCAACGCCTTGAAGATGGGCGACTATGTGGTGCATATCGACCACGGTGTGGGTCGCTTTGGCGGATTGGTGAAAATCAACGAGAATGGCAAACTGCACGAGGCTATAAAGCTGGTTTATAAGGATAATGACGTATTGTTCGTAAATGTCCACTCGTTGCATCGTATCTCGCGCTACAAGAGTGGTGAGGGCGAGCCACCGAAGATATATAAGTTGGGCAATGGTGCTTGGCAGAAGCTTAAGACGGCTACGAAGAAGGCTGTTAAAGATATCTCGCGCGAGCTTATCGCACTATATGCCAAGCGTAAGGCGAGCAAGGGATTTGCATTCTCGGCCGACAGTTACCTGCAAAATGAGATGGAGGCTTCATTCCAGTGGGAGGAGACCGCTGACCAGCAGACGGCTATCGCAGCGGTTAAAAAGGATATGGAGTCCGACCAGCCGATGGACCGCTTGGTATGTGGTGATGTGGGATTCGGAAAGACCGAGGTGGCTATTCGTGCTGCATTTAAGGCGGCGGTCGATGGTAAGCAGGTGGCGGTGTTGGTGCCGACAACGATTCTTGCCTTGCAGCACTACCGCTCGTTTATGGAGCGCCTACGTGATTTCCCCGTGAGAATAGAGTATCTCAACCGCTCGAAGACCGCCAAGCAGACACGCGAGATTGCGGCCGATTTGGAGGCAGGTAAGATTGATATCCTTATAGGAACGCATAAGATATTGGGTAAGCAGATTAAGTTCAAGGATTTGGGTCTGCTGATTATTGACGAGGAGCAGAAGTTTGGCGTGGCGGCAAAGGAGAAACTTACGCAGATGAGCGTTAATGTTGATACGCTCACGCTCACGGCTACACCCATTCCGCGTACGTTGCAGTTCTCGCTTATGGGCTCGCGTGACCTCTCGGTTATCTCTACTCCGCCAGCTAACCGCCAACCGATTATCACCGAGTCGCATATCTTCTCGGAAGATATATTCCGCGATGCCATCGAGGAAGAGCTATCGCGTGGTGGTCAGGTATATATCGTCAACAACCGTGTGGAGGATTTGATGACGTTGCAGGGAATGATTACGCGTATATGCCCCAAAGCTCGCGTGGCTGTGGGACACGGCAAGATGCCCTCGGAGCAGTTGGAGAAGCTCATTATGGACTTTATCTATGGCGAGTTTGATGTGCTGGTGGCGACAACAATCGTGGAGAGTGGAATTGACATACCTAATGCCAATACTATTATTATAAATAATGCACATTACTATGGCCTTAGCGACCTGCATCAGTTACGTGGCCGTGTGGGACGTAGCAACCGTAAGGCGTACTGTTACCTGATAACTCCTCCCGAGGAGTTGCTTACAAGTGATGCGCGCCGTCGTCTGCGTGCTATTGAGGAGTTTTCGGACTTGGGCTCGGGATTCAATATCGCTATGCAGGATTTGGATATTCGCGGTGCGGGTAACCTGCTGGGTGCCGAGCAGAGCGGATTTATCGCAGATATTGGTTTTGAGACATATCAGAAGATTATGCGTCAGGCTATTGCCGAGTTGCGAACGGAGGGATTGGATGTTGCGGGCCTTACGGATGAGGAGGCTGAAACAGTTAAGAATGAGTCGTATATCGACGACTCAATCATCGAGATTGATATGTTGGCCGAGCTACCCGATTCGTATGTGCGTCAGCCTGCGGAGAAGTTGCGCCTTTACCGCGAGTTGGACTCTATACGCAAGGAGGAGGCACTTGTCGAGTTCGAGAGTCGCCTTGTGGACCGATTTGGCGCATTACCCGAGGCTGCGCGCGAGTTGCTGAATGTGGTACGTCTGCGCTGGGAGGCTGTGCGATTGGGTATGGAGCGTGTGAAGGTGAAGAATGGATTGATGATTGTTCACTTTGTGGGCGAGCAGAACTCTCCGTATTACAAGAGTGATATATTTATGGATATGTTGCGCAAGATAACCGCGCAACCCGATAGATTTGTACTTAAACAACACAATAATCGTCTGGCTATGACCGTTAGAAGAGTAAGTAACGTGGCCGAGGCTGTTACCGTGTTGCGTAATTTATAATGCGAAGGAAGATGAATCTGGTGATAGATATCGGCAATTCGTTTATGAAGGTGGCTGTTGTTGATGGCAATAAAATTGTTGCCTCACAGCGTGTTGCTGTTGATAGTGAGATAGATGTGGCGAGCCTCAAGGCAGCTTATCCCACCCTGCAACGTGCCATTGTTGCTTCGAGTGGTGTGCCGACCTCCGAGGTGGCCTATGTGTTGCGTAGTGAGGGCTTGTGGACGTTAGAGATGAACTCTTTGACGCCCGTTCCTATTGGAAACGATTACCTCTCGCCTGCAACGCTCGGCGTGGACCGCTTGGCGGCTGCGGTGGGCGTAGTGGAGATGGGATATGATAATTGCCTGATAGTCGATTTTGGGACGGCTATAACTATCGACTTTGTGGAAAATGGTGTCTTCCGCGGAGGTAATATCTCCCCGGGAGTGCGTACCCGTTTTCGTGCCTTGCACGATTACACCCAGCGTCTTCCCGAGTGTAACCCTACGGAGGAGGTTTTGTCGTTAGGTCTAACAACCGTGCAAGCCATCGAACAGGGCGTTATGCAGGGCATTGTGAACGAGATTGAGGGCTATATTTCGGCCTTTTCAAAGAAAAATGCTAAAATAACGTTAATTTTTACGGGTGGCGACGCAAAATTTTTTGTTAATAGAATTAAAAACGCGATATTTGCAAAATGGGATCCGGTAGTTTGCGGATTGAATAGAATTTTAGAGTACAATGCAGGCATTGAAGAGAAGAATTTTTAGAGCAATTATAGCCATCGTACTGCTTTTACCTATGGGTGCGGCGGCACAGAATTTACATAGTAGTGTTAATACTTATTCGCCCTACTCGATGTACGGAATGGGTGAGTTGGCAGTACAGGGTAATGCTATCCAGCGTGCAATGGGTGGTGTGGGTGTAGCGATGTATGCTACAAATATGACCAATATGTTGAATCCCGCTGCTTACGGATTCACACCCCGCCAGAGTTTCTTGTTTGACTTCGGAATTGAGGCTGGGCACTACCGCAATAGTCAGGCTAAGTTTGGCGGCACATCGGCCGGTGAGGTAAAAACCGCATACAACTCGGTAAATATACACGATATCGCCTTCCAGATGCCTTTGGCTAAAGGTTTGGGCCTCGGCTTCAGCCTCACGCCTTATAGCGACGTAGGTTATAGTATGTACAACGACGATTTGTCGTCAGGCGTTGCAGGTAATGTAGGACGTGTTCGCTATCAGTACTATGGCGACGGTAACGTAACCGACGTGAAGGTAGGTTTGGGTTGGGCACCTTTCAAGAAGTTATCTGTGGGTGTTTCGATGATTTACTACTGGGGTAACATCAACCGTAGCTACAACGCAATGGTTAGCGATGTGATTACAGGTAGCGGTGAGTACTCTTCAACTGTTGGTACCGATACTTACGACGTGTCGAAGATCAAGGCTCAGTTTGGAATTATGTATAGCCCTATTCTCAACAATGAGCGAGTTTTGACCTTTGGTGCTACTTATGACGTTGGCGGTTCGCTTGAGCCCGATATGAAGAAGTATGTTTACGTTGACAACCTGCTTACATCGGTTGTTCGTGAGCAGTACGAGAAGTCGTTGCCTCTGCGATTGCCTAACCAGATTGCAGCTGGATTCTTCTATCAGGATCCTAAGGTACGCTTCGGTGTTGACTATGTTTATCAGGATTGGGGTAGCCAGAATACAGATTATATGGAGAGCGGTGGTCGCGGCGTTCACGTTGCATATACCGATACTCATACTATTAAGGCTGGTTTCGAGATTATACCTCGCTATACAGATGTTGGTAACTACTTGAATCGTATGTCGTATCGTGTGGGTGTTCGCTATGGCGACTATTATCAGACTTTTGGCGGTAGCACCGTTCGGCAGTATGCTATCACTGCTGGTTTTGGACTTCCCATTCGACTCTTTGGTCGTTCGTCTGTGGACATTGCTTTCGAGTATGGCCATCGTAACCCTGCCGATGAGACTATTATGGTTAATGACGTGAAGGTAGGTATGGTTAAGCAGAACTACTTTAAGATGTCGCTTGGTTTGACTCTCTTCGGTGAGGATAAATGGTTCCATAGATATAAGTACGAGTAAAAAGAAACGAATAGATAAAAATAATATTAACAACAAACAAAACTTAGATTACAATGAAAAGTTTGAAGCTGATTTTGATGGTTGCCTTTGCTATGGTGGGATTCTCAGCAATGGCGCAGAACATCAACTACGACGATCCCAAGTATGCAAAGTGGGGTGCTAATGCTGAGCAGCGTAAGCAGAATATGCTCAACAACCAGTTCCTCAAGGAGGCTGTCGATAACAAGAACTACAAGGCAGCGGCTGGCTATCTTAAGATCTTGTTGGAGCAGAGTCCTGCTGCTGCACAGGGTATCTACACTAATGGTATCAAGCTTTACAAGAATCAGATTAACCGCGCAGAGAACGACGAGCAGCGCGCAATGTTTATCGACTCTTTGTTGTATGTTTACGACGTACGTTTGCAGGCTTTTGCTGACCACTCAAAGTATGGTAAGGCATATATCCTCGACCGTAAGGCTCGTGAGTATTTGACTTATAAGTCAGACGACCGTGAGGGTGTTCGCAAGATCTTCAACGATGCTATCGCTGCATCAGAGGAGAAGACTGGTAAGCCCGATTTGGAGTTGGTTGCTATCTATTTCTCTAACCTCTGCGAGGACTTTAAGAACGACTTGGTAGCAGCTGATGCTGTTATCGCGGACTACGACCGCTTCTCACCCGCATTTGACGGTGCTGATGGCGAGTCTGCAGAGCTTAAGAACCAGTTCGATTCAGCTTTCGGTGCAAGTGGTGCTGCAAGCTGCGAGAACTTGGAGGCTCTCTTCACAAAGAAGTTGGCTGCAGAGCCCGAGAACGAGGCTTTGTTGAGCCAGGCTGTATCGTTGATGTCACGTGCTAACTGCGACAGCGACTTCTTCTTCCACACAGCTGAGAAGTACTACGCTATTAAGCCCTCTTCAGAGACTGCATTGTTCTTGGCTCAGGGCTTCCAGAACCGTAGCGAGTTCGAGAAGGCTATGAAGTATTTGAACGAGGCTTTGGCTGCTGAGACTGTATCTGCAGAGAAGGAGAAGCTTTATGTTCGTATCGCATTGATTTCTATGCAGATGGGTAACCAGAGCGACGCTATGGCAGCTGCTAAGGAGATTAAGGCTTTGAATCCCGAGAACGGTTACGCATACTACATTATGGGTCAGTGCTACGCATCATCTGCAAGCGGTGACTTCGAGGGTCAGGCTTGTTTCTGGGCTGCATACGACACAATGAGCAAGGCTGTTGAGTTGCTCGGCTCTGAGCCCCAGATTTTGGAGGCTGCAAAGAAGATGATGTCTGCTTACCGTGGTTCATTCCCCACAAAGGAGGAGTGCTTCTTCAACGAGGTTCAGCAGGGTGCAGGTTACACTTGCAAGCGTGGTTTCGCAAGCGGTGTTAGCACAACTGTTCGTTACAGATAATTTCAGCGATGGTAAAAAACTCGCTTAGACGATATTTAGCGGTAGCACTCCCTTTTTTGGGGAGTGCTATCTTGCTATTCTCTTGTGAGGCCCCGAAGCCTGTGGAAGAGGAGGTAAGCTACGAGGGGGTGATGACCGAGTATAGCGAGAATCTCTCTATCATTCAGTCGGAGAATGGTCATAAGTCGTACCATTTCCAGACGCCACTGATGGAGGGTTACTCTATGGCGCACGATCCATATCGTGAGTTCAGAAAGGGCATTAAAATCGTTATGTACGATAAGGATTCTCTGTCGAGCGAGTCTGCTACGTTGACTGCCAATTACGCGATTTGTTACGAAGATAGAAAATTGTGGGAGGTCAAGGGTGATGTCGTCGCTGTGAATAAGGATGGCCGCCGATTGTACACCTCTCAGTTATTCTGGAATCAGGCTACACACCGCGTCTATTCGAATGTCGATTCAAAGATTGTGTCGGCCGATGAGGTGTATCATTGCGAGGGCTTTGAGAGCGATGAGCAGATGAAGGATTGGACCTACCGTAAACTCAAGGGTGTCACATATGTAAACGACACTGAGTTTGGCGGGGAGAATTCTTCCGTAAATGACTCTACTGCCTCTAAAACTGATTCTGCAAAAAATAGTTCGGAGCTTAATCCTCAAGGCGAATTAAAGCCTATGTCGCGTCCTTTGCGTTCTACGCCAAGACAAAATACGGATAGTAATGGACCGCTCAAACCATTACGTAACTCCGAGCAGCGAGCTATGTCGCTCGAACTACCCGAAAAACGATAAATCAAACCCCGAAGGATAATGGAATCTGCAGATTTGATAAACTCCATAATAATTATATGCATTATGTTGCTCTTGTCGGCTTTCTTCTCTGGAATGGAGATTGCCTTCTTGAGCAAGAATCGTTTGCGCGAGGAGATTGACCGTAAGCAGAGCCCGTTGTTTGACTTTATTGCGCAGCTTTTCGAGCGCCATTCGGGACAATATATCACTACGATTCTCGTCGGAAACAACATCTGCCTTGTTGTCTATTCTCTCTATATGTCGCTGCTACTGCGCCTTATAGCGTCGGTTGCGGGGTGGGAGAGTATGGCCAATGAGGGCTCTGTGTTGCTCGAGACAATCATCTCTACGATAGTTATTCTCTTCTGTGGAGAGTTTCTGCCCAAGTCTATCTTTAAGAATAATCCCAATTTTTACTATAAATTCTTCTCGCCGGTAATCTATCTCTTTTACTTGTTGCTGTACCCTATAGCTATCTTTACGACGGTTATATCGTATGGTATTTTGCGCCTTTTTGGCCGCAAGGCAGGTGGCGGAGCAATGGCCTATACCTTTAGTCGCGAGGACCTTGTTGACCTTGTTGATGATGATGCCGTTGAGCCGCAGGAGGAGAATGAGGAGGAGATAAAACTCTTCCAAAATGCATTGGATTTCGCCGATTTGCGCGTGCGTGATTGTATGATTTCGCGTGTGGATGTGGAGGCTGTGGATGTGAATATTTCTATCGAAGAGCTTACCAAGCGCTTTGTCGATTCCAAGTATTCACGCATCTTCGTGTGGCGCGATTCGATTGACACTATTGTCGGATATGTCAACTCAAAAAGTCTTTTCAATAAGCCTACAAGCGTTGAGCAGGTGATTATGCCTGTCGATTTTGTTGCCGAGACTTTGCCGTTGCAGACTCTGTTGCAGAACTTTATCAAGAGAAAAACCAGTATTGCCGTCGTTATTGACGAGTTTGGCGGCACGGCAGGTATAATCTCTATGGAGGACGTTCTGGAACAGATTTTTGGAGAGATTGAGGACGAGCACGACGTGCAGGATGTGGTCGAGAAACAGGTTGGAGAGAATGAGTATGTGTTGTCGTGCCGTTTGGATGTGGAGTATCTGAACGAACGCTATGAGCTTGATATTGAGGAGAGTGACGAGTATGATACTTTGGCTGGATTTATTATTTACGCCTATGATGGAATCCCAGCATCGGGTACTATAATTGAGGCTGGCGAATTGGAAATTAAGGTACTCCGAACCACGCGTACACGAGTGGAATTAGCCCGTGTGAAAAAACGTTAACAAAAATATACTCAATAATATGGCCAATCAGAATAATTTTATTATCTTTGGTGGCTCAAAAAAGAATTAAATATAAGTATAACAATAAAAATTTTATGGCAAGTCTAAACACTTTAAGAACAAAGTATGGTGTCATTTTGTCAGTAGTTATTATTTTGGCATTGTTGGCATTCATTATTTCACTTGGCCCTGAGATGGGTTTTTTCGGTAGCAACGATCCTACCGTAGGTGTAATCAACGGCAACAAGGTTGGTTATATGGAGTATATGAACGAGTATGAGACTATCAAGCAATTCAGCGGTGGCGATGAGTCTACTGAGGAGGGTTCAAATGCTTTGGCCAATGCTACTTGGCAGTCACTCGTATCTAAGCATATGTTGGCTCCCGGTTTCGACCAGATGGGTATCGCTGTATCTGACGCAGAGCGTATGTCAATGATCAGCGGTGAGCACCCCTCACAGGTGTTCTACAGCGCTTTTGCTGATCCCCAGACAGGTGAGTACAGCGTTGAGGCTATCACAGCGTTCCTTGCGCAGGTTAGCTCTAACCCCGAGTATCAGAATTTGTGGTCTTACTTGAACTCACAGGCTGCTATGAACCGTATGACTTCAAAATATATGGGCGTAGTAAAGGCTGGTACTTATGCTAACAAGTTGGAGGTTGAGCAGGGTGTGGCTGCTGCTAACGAGAGCCGCAACGGTCGTATGGTATCATTGCAGTACAACACTATCGCAGACTCTTTGGTTACAGTTTCTGACGCAGATATTCAGAAGTACTACGATGCTCACAAGAAGGAGTACAAGAAGTTGCCTTACCGCGCTATTTCATACGTAGTTTTCGATGTTGATCCTACTGATGCTGATATGCAGGAGATTGAGAAGAAGGCTACTACAATGGGTGAGGAGTTTGCTGCTGCAGAGGACGTTCGCGCATTCGTTCGTAAGAATATGGGTAACATCGGTATCAACTACCAGTCAGCTGCTCAGCTCTCTGAGGAGGAGGCTGTGTTGCTCGATGGCAAGCAGTACGGTCCCGTGTTGAAGGCTAACGAGTGGGTTATCTCTCGTCCCGTTGACATCAAGATGGCTCCCGATTCTATCGGCTTGAACCACATCGTATTGGATCCCGCACAGACTGCTTTGGCTGATAGCCTTATGACAGTTTTGAAGGGTGGTGCAAACTTCGCAGATGTAGCTAAGGCTCACTCAGCATATGCAACAACAGCTCAGAATGGTGGTGACTTGGGTGTTATTCCTTTCTCGGCTTTGAATCCCGAGTTGGCAGAGTCTTTGGCAACAGCTAAGAAGGGTGACATCGTTAAGGTTACAGTTTCAGGTGCTACTCAGATTTTGAAGGTTACTCGCACAGACGCTGCAAAGAAGCACGTTTTGGTTGGTACAGTTACAATCCCCGTTGAGCCTTCATCGGCTACACGTCGTGATGTACACAACGTAGCAAGCATCTTCTCTGTAGATGGTAAGGGTTCTTTGGAGAAGTTCAACGCTGCTGCAAATGCTGCTGCCGTTACTCCCCGTATCGCTCGTATCGCACAGGGTGAGCGCACAATCAGCGGTTTGGATAACTCTCGTGAGGTTGCTCGTTGGGCATACGGTGCTAAGGAGCAGGAGATCTCAGAGATCTTCAACTTGGGTGACGCATACGTTGTTGCTATCTTGACTGACATCGACGAGTCAGAGTACACTCCCCTCAGCGAGGTTAGCTACAATATCTCACTCGCTCTCTTGCGTGACAAGAAGTATGAGCTCATTAAGGAGAAGTTCGCTGGCGCTACTATCGAGGAGGTTGCAAAGAACACAGGTGCAGAGGTTGTATCATTTGAGGGTGTTCAGTACAACGACTTCGGTGTTGCTGACTTGACTCTTGAGCCCCGCGTTGTAGGTGCTATCGCTACTACAAACGAGACTGGCAAGTTGTCTGCTCCTATCAAGGGTTACACTAATGCAGTAGTATTCGTTGTTGACGATATCGTTAAGAGCGAGGCTCGCACAGCTGATGCTGAGAAGGTACGCCTTCAGGCTACAAACGAGAACATCGCATCTCAGGCTGCTGTAATGGCTTTGCAGAATATTGCCGAGATGGAGGATCTCCGCGGTCAGTATTTCTAATAGATATTTAGATACGAAAAATCCCCGTCCAGAAATGGGCGGGGATTTTTTTGTATATTTTTATGTGAAATTTTCAAATATAGTCAATCAAAGGTTGCTATTTAAGAAAAGTTTATTAGCTTTGTAGTGTTGAGTAATCAACATACATATTTTTAGTGAAAGTGTTTCGCTAATCCTTGTTTCGAAATCTGGTAAATTTCTAATGCATCAGGGATACCGCAACGCTCATCGCTTGTATTGGTATGTATTGTCGGCACGTTCTGTGCCTACCCCATACTATACAGGTGTGGGGTATTTGTTTATTTGATGCATAGGTTTACCAGAACCTCGAAACGGATAAACGATCGACTCCACGCTTTTCTTTTTTATAACCCTGTCATATTAGGAGTCAAGTGACAATTAAAATTACTATTGTCAAGAAACTTAGCTCATCAAACAACTATTTAATGGCCATAAAAACCATTAGATTCTATTTTTATATCTAAAAATCAATTTCGTGTGCTGTATAATTGGCGTCAAATTTGATGTATAGTTATAAAATGAATTAAACACATTTAACATCTATTATAAATAGGTGTTAAAATCATTTGTTATAAATAAAATGATAACCATCCTAAATTTAATATTATATGAAAATAATGAGTGAAATAGCTATTACTACTAAAACGTATGTTTCCCCACTTTTGGAGATTATTGATGTAGCGGTCGAGAGTGGATTTGCAACTTCAAGTGGCGAAAATGAAAAATGGAATGAAATTCCGGGAGGCGGTGAGTTTTAATTACTTTCTATTAATATCTAATTTATTGTTTTATGGAAATGAAAAAATTATTTGCAGGATTTTTCGCTATTGCATCAATAGCGGTAGTGGGTTGTTCTCACGAGGAATTGGTGACCACGAATGATGGTAATGAGGTTTTCAATGGTATCATCGAGATGCCTGAGACTCGTACCAGCTTGGGCGTGAATGGAAGTACTGTATGGAGTGATGATGATGCAGTTTCGATCTTTAAGAAGAGTGGATATCTTCAAAAGTATCAGGTAGAAGCGGGTGGTGATGCTGTAGCTACACTTAAGTATGCAGATTATAGCGTGAAGCACAATGTTGATTTGACTCAGAACTATGCTGTATATCCCTATTCGGAGTATCATACTATTGATTCGGCGGGTAATCTAACATTGGATCTTTCGTTCTTGGCCGAGCAGTCATACGTCGAGAATACATTTGAGAATGGTAAGTCTGTGATGGTTGCGAAGTCTGACAATAGCGATTTATCCTTCTTTAATGCGCTCTCTATGCTTCGTGTGAAGTTATGCTCAGAGGCTCCCGGTGACTATAATATCAAGTCTATAACATTGACATCAGCTACCAAGGCGTTGAATGGTATGGCGACGGTAGATATGAGTAAGGATAAGCAGCCTGCAGTATTTACATCTTCGAATGCTGACAATAAGAGTATTACGCTGAATTGCGACGGGGAGATTATGTTAGAGGAGTTGTGCGATGGAACGGGCGGACACGATTTTTATATCTTGGTACCAGCTACGACCTTCCCCGCAAATGACTTGACTATCACAATTGAGGGCGTTGACGTTAATGGTGAGGATGTTACTTATAGCTCAACATACCCCTCGGCATTAACCCTTGAGCGCAGTGGTATCACAACTATTCATCATGAGTTTGAAGCAGCTGATTGGGTTGGTACAATCGAGCCTCTACGTAAGGTTGCAACTGCAGTGGAGTTGATTGATGCATTGAATAACTCTGGAAATATTGCAGTGATTCAGCTTACAGCAAATATCGATTTGGGCGGCAGTGATTGGGCTCCTATCGGTACAAGTGATGCTCCTTTTACGGGTGTTTTGGATGGTAATGATTTCAAAATCTCAAACCTTAAGGTTTCAGACACAGACTATGCTGCGTTTATCGCATATGCAGGCGAGAATACAGCAATTAAGAATCTAACTCTCGAGGGTGTGGATATATCTTCTGGTAAGTATGCTGCTGGTGTGGTATGTGAGGCGGCAGATGGCTTGAAGATTGAGAATGTAACAGTTTCGGGAGTAATTGAGGCTACTTCTTATGCTGCTGGTATTGTTTTTAATGTGGACGGTATTGAGATTAAGGATTGCGTGAATAATGCCGAGATTAGTGCTCAACGTGCAGCTGGTATTGCTTCGTGGGTAACATCTGGTGCAAATATTGAGAATGTAACAAACAATGGTGATATTACAGGCGGAGTTGGCGCCAGCGGTATTGCACACGGTTTTGCTGGCTCGATTAAGAATGCTGTAAATAATGGAACAATCGTAGCAAATGGTAGTGAGGCTGCTTCGGGTATTGCAGGTGTTCAGAAGGGTGCATCTACTTACGAATATTGCTTTAACTACGGCGATGTAAAGACAACAGCAGATAATGCGAACTCTTCTGCCGCAGGCATTCTCGGCCAAACGCCCGGTACGACAGCAACTTTGAGCTATTGTGCAAATTTTGGTAATATTACCGCAGAGCAGAGCTATGCCGCTGGTATTGCGTATAGCTTGTATGGTAGCGTAAATGCAAGTTATTGCTATAACGATGGTGCAATTTCAGGAGCTGATGGCGCAGGCGGTATCGCTCCCAAAGCTCAATTTGGCGCAGGTGATAAGGCAAATTATTGCTTGAATGCAGGTGTAATAACCTCCTCTAATGGCGTTGTTTATCAGGCATCTAATAATAATCTGTCTTGCTTCTATTATAGCGGTGAGGATTTGTTAGATGTCGTTGGAAATACTGCGGTTACGGCCGATGATGCATTGGCAATACTTAATAGCGGTGCGGATAACGGATTCTTTATAAAAGATGGTGGTAAGGTTACAGTTGTGAGATAAAATAAATTAGAACTCTCATAACAAATAATGGTAATTATATGGTTTGACTCATATAATTACCATTGTTATTTTTTAATGTCTTTTCTTACTCTTTTATAATTAAGGTAAAAACACTATCTTTGCAGCCGTTAAAAAGATAAAGATTATGGCGTTAATTGACGAAATCACCAAGCGCAGAACATTTGCCGTTATTGCACACCCCGATGCGGGTAAGACAACACTTACAGAGAAGTTGCTCCTCTTTGGAGGTGCTATCCACGTGGCGGGTGCCGTGAAGAGCAACAAAATCAAGAAGGGCGCAACCTCCGACTTTATGGAGATTGAGCGGCAGCGTGGTATCTCGGTGGCAACATCGGTTATGGGCTGCAACTATAAGGACGTGAAGATTAATATCCTCGATACGCCCGGTCACGAGGACTTTGCCGAGGATACCTACCGCACGCTTACGGCCGTAGATTCGGTTATCATCGTTATTGACGGTGCGAAGGGTGTTGAGGCGCAGACGCGTAAGTTGATGAATGTCTGCCGTATGCGTAACACGCCCGTGATGGTCTTTATCAATAAGCTGGACCGCCCCTGCAAGGACCCGTTCGATTTGCTGGACGAGGTGGAGCGCGAGTTGCAGATTCGTGTGCGCCCGTTGGCATTCCCCATCTCAAGCGGCGATACGTTCAAGGGCGTATATAACATCTACGAGAAAAACCTCTCGCTCTTTACCTCTGACGAGCGCCAAACGGCCGATGCCGAGACCGTAGATTTCAGCGATATATCTAACCCCGAGCTGGATGGCTACATCACCGAGAAGTTCGCTACGCAGCTGCGCGAGAATCTGGACTTGGTGGAGGCTGTTTACGATGAGTTCAACCGCGAGGATTATCTGGCAGGTAAGCTGGCTCCCGTGTTCTTTGGCTCGGCGGTAAATAACTTCGGCGTACGAGAGCTTTTGGAGTGCTTTATCCGCATCGCTCCCTCTCCTCGCTCCTCGACTACGGAGACACGTGCCGTGCAGCCCGATGAGCAGAAGATGACAGGCTTTGTCTTTAAGATTCACGCCAATATGGACCCCAACCACCGCGACCGCTTGGCCTTTATGAAGATATGTTCGGGCACGTTCGAGCGTAATAAGAACTACCTGCACGTGCGCTCGGGCAAGCAGCTTAAGTTCTCATCGCCCACAGCGTTTATGGCCGAGAAGAAGTCGGTTATCGACTTTGCCTACCCGGGCGATATTGTGGGTCTGCACGATACGGGAACGTTCAAGATTGGCGATACCTTCACCGAGGGTGAGAAACTCAAGTTTACGGGTATTCCCTCGTTCTCGCCCGAGTTGTTCCGCTATATTGAGAATGCCGACCCGATGAAGTTCAAGCAGTTGGCGAAGGGTGTTGACCAGCTGATGGATGAGGGTGTGGCGCAGTTGTTCACATCGTCACTCAATGGCCGCAAGATTATCGGCACCGTGGGTCAGCTTCAGTTTGAGGTTATCCAGTATCGTCTTGAGCACGAGTATGGCGCAAAGTGCCGCTGGGAGCCTATCTCTATCCACAAGGCGTGTTGGATTGAGAGCGACAACGCCGAGCAGTTGGCTGACTTTAAGCGCCGCAAGCACTCGAATATGGCTGTAGATAAGCACGGCCGCGATGTCTTCCTCGCCGACACAAGCTACGCTTTGGCATTGGCTCAGGAGAACTTTAAGGATATACGTTTCTACTTCACCTCTGAGTTTTAATAGCTCTTGTTATAGAAATTTTAGGGAGAGTAATAACCCTCGTATGAAAAGAGTATGGCTCGAGGAAATCAAAATAGCGCTTACAAGGAGCGTAACTTGGAATTTTTGGAGGAGTACGCCTCACGTGACGGTGTGAAGGTGTTGTTTAATGGTGTGATGTATCGTGAAATTACCAAAGGTAAGGGCGATAAGCCTACGCCAAAGGCAATGATTACGGTGCATTATACCGGAAAACTCATCAACGGCAAGGTGTTCGACTCCACCCAGCAGGGTCGTCCCGCTACATTTAAGTTAAACCAGCTTATCGATGGCTGGCGTACCGCTTTGCGTGAGATGCCCGTGGGGTCGCGTTGGGAGATTGTCATCCCATTCAATCTTGGCTATGGCGCCAAGGGTGCGGGAGTGATAAAGCCTTTCTCGACGCTGATTTTCGATGTTAGGTTAATTTCGATTGGGTAGGCGATAACTACAGCCGAAACCTATTTACAATGAGATGGTTGAGGAGATAACGGATATTTATTTTCAAAGGTATGCTCCTCACCCTCAGCCTTCGACCAGCTTCAACCAACGCTGCGGAGCGAGCGCAGAGTGTGTTTGGACTTTTTGCCGAGCCGCGAGTAGGAAAAGTATTCTTAAAATAGTTCTTGTTATATAGTTTATAAAAAAAATGGTGTCTAAATATTTAGACACCATTTTTTTTATTCCATCTCAAGAGGCAACCCATCCATCAATTCGTCGGGTTCTGAGCCGGGCTGGATTAACTCCTCGTCTGTGTAGCCGAATGTTTTCAGATAATCGTTGAGCGAGCGTACTATCTCGTCGCGTTGCGCGTAGGCTGCGAGGTAATACAACTCGAATAGGCTATCCATCTTATCCTGAATAATGTTGCCAACCAAATTAGCCTGCATACCGTCAAACTGGAGGTAATACTCAATATACTCAATAAGCGTCTGGAGATAGTGCTGCATCAAATCGTCGCCCTTCTCCCACTCGCTGAGAGAATAGTAAGCCTCAATGAAGGGGTATGTATTTGCATCCGAGTAGCGGATTTTGGGCGAGGGCAACACCTCCAAGCCTCTATCCAATAACTCCAGTGCCTTATCCTCCTTACCCTCACGGATAAGTTGCTTCGCTACGCGGGCAAACGACTCGCGGGCACGCGATGCACTCAGGTTATACTGTGTGAAGTGGTCGGCGAGAACGCCCTCCTCGGCAAGGTTACCGTAGCGGAATACATCCTTGAGCAAAGGATAAGTTACATCGGTATCTATGCGACCAATATCCCACGATGAGCGGTAGGGTGTGAGAATCGGCACAAGGCGATATGCATAGCCGTCAAACTGCAGATAATCCAGCAGGCCGAAGTCCTGCAAGATATACACCTGTGTGAAGCAGATAGGACGATTCCATTCGAAGTTCGCCAGCAGGTCGAGCAACATCATCTCGCTCTTCTCGATACGCTGCTTACGCTCCGCAATATTTATATATACGGTATCGACCATCAGGTCGTAGTCCTGCTCCTTTACAATGCCCGACTTTATAGCATTCTCCTTATTTACGGGGATTGCTATGCGGCGCGCAGGAACGTAGTCCATCATCGTGCCATCTACAAGCGGGAGCTTTGTCGATTCGTTCTCGCTCTTGATGAAATCCATCAACTCGTCAATATCCACTACGCGGTTTACTCTCTCGCGTACGGGCAACGCATCGTTTACAAATGAATATTTGCTGCTCGGCAGGCTGAAAGGCACGGGCGCAGCGTCGTTGGCCGCAGTCTTCATCTCGTCGATATACCACTCGCCACCCAAGTAGCTTGAGTTCATAATGCGTACATCGGGACGCACGCCATCAACCTCCTGATTAAACCATAAGGGGAATGTGTCGTTATCGCCATAATTGATAACAATAGCATTTTTTGGTAATGACTGCAAATAGTTCCAGCCAATGTCACGTGCCATAGTACGGCCCGAACGGTCGTGGTCGTCCCAGTTCTCGGCGGCCAAGATTGTCGGTACACTAAGGCTTACAACGATTGCAGTGGCGGCAGCTATGCGTGTACGCTTCTCACCCAAAGCGAGTGTAAAGAGGTCGTAGAGTGCCAATACACCCAATCCAATCCATATGCAGAATGCGTAGAATGAACCTGCATATACATAGTCGCGCTCGCGAGGCTCGCCGGGGCCCGTATTGAAATATACCACAAGTGCAATACCCATCATAATGAAGAGCCACATCACCACCGAGAAGCTACGCTGGTCGCGGTTGAGCTGGTAAATCAAACCCAACAGACCAAGCAGGAAGGGCAGGAAGAAGTATGTATTGCGTGCCGGATTCTCGGCTATTTCGCTTGGCAGACCGCTCTGCGGACCGAGGTACAACTCGTCAAGAGGCGTAATGCCCGAGAGCCAGTTGCCGTGAGCGATAGTATTCTCGTCGGCCTGAATATCATCCTGACGACCTACGAAGTTCCAGAGGAAGTAACGCCAATACATATAGTTGAGCTGGTAGGTGAAGAAGTAGTAGAGATTCTCACCAAATGTAGGCTCTGTAAAGTTCTCTCCCGTCACGCTATCGTAAACCGTGCGACCAAAGTCGAGCACCTCGCCGCGCATCGCCTGTCCGTTTTCGTCGCGTATCACCTCGCCATTCTCGTCACGCAAGACATCTACCTTTGTGCGATATGCCGCCCAAGGCTTATATGCCGCCTCACCCTTCATTGAGTTCCATAAGCGGGGGAAGAAGTGCTTGAACTCCGAAGGATATACGTAGTCGGTGAGTTGTACCACCTGCTCGTAGCGACCCGTTTCGCTGTCGTAGTGGTATGATGTGCTCTCGACAACATCATCTACGGGCGTTGAGTAGTAGGGACCATACAAAAGCGGGCGGTTGCCATATTGGTCACGGTTAAGCACAGCCAACAGTGCGTGCGGATTGTTGGGGTTGTTGCTGTTCATCGGCGGGTTGGCCACAGCACGGATAGTAACCGTAGCGTATGACGAGAAGCCGATAAGAATCATAGTCGTTGCGAGCAACAACAGATTGGCCATCTTCTTGCCTGCGCGGTGTGTGCGGAAAATACCATAGAAAAGAGCCGCGAAGAGAGCCAAAGCAAATACCACGATACCCATATTCACCGGAAGGCCCAGCGTATTCACGAAGAATACATCAACCATAGCACCGATATAAACAGTGTAAGGGATAATTATTCCGTTGATAAAGCCCAAGATAGCCAATGCAACCAGCGTCGCCAAAACAACACCCTTGAGCGTAATCTTCTCGTATCGACGGAAGTAGTAAATGAACACCAATGCTGGAATAGTCAGCAAATTGAGAATGTGAATACCTATCGAGAGGCCCATCAGATAGGCGATGAGTATAATCCAGCGGTTTGAGTGTGGCTCGTCAGCCTGCTCCTCCCATTTGAGCATAAGCCACACCACCAAAGCCGTAAACATCGACGACTGAGCATATACCTCGCCCTCTACGGCCGAGAACCAGAACGTGTCGGTGAATGTATATGCCAAAGCACCTATGGCACCAGCTCCCAACGCGGCAATCTTATGTGCATCAGTAAACTCGCGACCATCGGCCGAGAGCATACGGCGAGCGATGTGTGTTATGGTCCAGAAGAGGAACAAGATACAGAATGCACTCGATAGGCAGTTCATCGCATTTACCATATGCGGCACATAATGTGTCGAGGGGGCAAAGAGCGTAGCGATACGCGCCAAAAGCATAAAAAGTGGTGCCCCGGGCGGGTGTCCTACCTCCAACTTGTATGATGTGGCGATGAACTCGGCACAGTCCCACAGACTCGACGAGGGCTCCATCGTCAGCAGGTATGTGATGGTGGCGATGGCAAAAACCATCCAGCCTACCAATCTATCCCAACGTTTGAAATTCATAATTTGCAGTTAATCTGTTAAACTTTTCGGGCAAATGTAGCCATTATAGGCCATCCACCCAAATATTATTGTGCGTCAGCGGGGTAGTTGACCTCGTTGATTACCTTTCCGT